>CAYYDX010000008.1:0-55753 GCA_964470735.1 uncultured Anaerolineaceae bacterium | reverse complement strand
AGTTCGGCTGGAGCAAGACCATGCTATCGGCGGAGTCGGCCCTGCGCGAAGCCGAAAGCGGAGTGCTCGGCCCCATCCACGGCTTCATGATCGCCCGCTTCGGCCCGCGAAAGGTCGCTTCAGTCGGCTGTTCGGTGCTCGGGTGTGGATTCCTGCTGTTCAGCCAGGTGCAGACGCTTCCGCAGTTCTACGGCGCGTTCATCGTGATGTCGGTGGGGGCGAGCATGAGCGGCTTCCTGACTGCGACTACTGCCGCGGTCAACTGGTTCGAACGCCGCCGGGCGACAGCGGTGAGCCTGATGTCGGCCGGGTTCGGGCTCGGTGGGATGCTTGTCACGCTTACGGCACTCTCGATGGAAACCTATGGCTGGCGGCATACTGCGGTGTTCTCGGCGGTGGTGATCTGGGCGGTGGGCATCCCGCTGGCGCAGATCTACCGGAAAAACCCACGGGAACTGGGCCTCGAACCCGATGGCGCTCCCCGCAAGAGCCTGGCGCTCGAAGAGCATGCTGGCCCTCCGCCCGGCCACGATGACTACACGCTGGGCGAGGCGGTTCGGACGCCCGCCTTCTGGTGGGTTTCGCTCGGGCACACATCGGCGTTGTTCGTCGTCTCGGCGATGAGCGTCCACCTCATCTCGCATGTCCGCGACAGCCAGGGTTACTCGCTGGGGCAAGCCTCGATGATCGTCACGCTGCTGACCTTCGTGTTCATGTGCGGGAACATCTCGGGAGGGCTGCTCGGCGACCGTGTCAACAAGCGGATGCTGGTGGTGACGTGCATGGCGATGCACTGCACCGGCCTGCTACTGCTTTCGCACGCGGTGAACTTCTGGATGGTGCTCGGTTTCGTCGTGATCCACGGGTTGGCGTGGGGTTGGCGCGGACCGCAGATGACGGCGATCCGTGCTGACTACTTCGGGCGCTCGGCGTTCGGCCGGATCATGGGCGCTTCGAACCTGGTGATCATTCTCGGCACGATCAGCGGGCCACTGATCGCCGGTCTCCTTTACGACCGCACGGGCAGCTACAAAGTGGGCTTCGATATCCTCGCGGTGATTGCGCTCTGCGGATCAGTGTTCTTCCTGCTTGCGAGGAGGCCCGGACCGCCCCCGCACGCTCGAACGGTCTGACTTCACAGCGGCGGGCCAAATCCCTATCCTTCGCCCACTTCCAAACGGAGGGAGAGGCAGGGCATGAAAGGGACCGCGGACAACTGGCGCGAACAACTCGGTGCGAAGCTTGTTTCGGCGGAAGAGGCTGTGGCGCTCATCGACCATGGCCAGTGGGTGTGGGCCGGCGGGTGGACCTCGGTGCCGTTCCAACTGTGCGGGGCGCTGGCGGGGCGCGGGGGCGAACTGCGTGACGTCACGGTCGTCTCGTTCCTCACCCCATACAAATGGGACACACCAGAGAACCTCGCGAACTTCCACATCATCACGGCCTACGCGAGCCCGCTCGACCGCGCCGCCGTGCAGCAGGGGCGGATGGAGTACGTGCCGGTGGTGCAGTTCCGCGATGGGCAGATGCCGCCGGGCATCGAGCGCCTGGACGCCGCGCTCATCCCGATTTCGCCGCCGGACGAGGACGGCTGGTGCTCCTATGGTTCGGGTGTCTTCTTCGGCCCGACCGTCACAGGACTCGCTCCCACGCTGATCGGTGAAATTCACCCGGAATTCGTGCGGACAGGTGGCGGAAACCGGGTGCACATCTCGAAGTTCGCACGTGTGACCGAGTACACGCTCCCGCCTGCCGTCGCGCCAATCCCACCGCGCAGCGAGGAGACGGAACTCGCCGCCGAGGTTATCTGCACGCTCGTCGCGAACGAGATTGTGTACGACGGCTGCACGCTGCAGTTCGGCATCGGAGACGTCTCGGCCGCGTTGCCGGTGTTTCTCGAAGAGCGCCATGACCTCGGTGTCCACACCGAAATCCTGCCCGGCGGCGTGCCCGACCTCGTCGAGAAGGGGATCATCACGGGCCGGAACAAGCCCCACCACGTCGGCAAGGTGGTCGCGAGCGCTCTCGGCCAGGTGCCGCCCGAGGACCTGCGCCGGATCGACCGGAATCCCACGTACGAGCTTTACGACTTCACCCATACCGACGACCTGCGGATGCTGCTGCAGATCGAGAACTTCATCGCCGTGAACAACGCGATGGCGGTCGACCTGACCGGGAACGTCGCCTCCGAGACGCTGGGGCCGAACGTGTTCAGTGGCCCCGGCGGCCAGAACGCCTTCGCGGTGGGTGCATCGTGCGCGTCGGGAGGGTCGGTCACCGTCCTGCCTTCGAGTTCGCTCGTCGGAGGCGAGCGGAAGTCGCGGATCATCAGCGGACACCCGCCCGGAACGGTGCAGACTGTGCACCGAGGCTACGTCGACTACGTGGTGACGGAGCAGGGGATCGCGAAGCTGCGCGGGAAGACCATCCGCCAGCGCGTCGATGAGTTGATTTCCGTGGCACACCCGGACTTCCGGGGCGAACTGCGCGCCGAGGCGAAGCGGATCTACGGGGTGTGACGTGGGCGCCGCGCCGCTGGCTTTGCGGGAACTGTTTGGCCGTTGTGGCCGGGCGGTCGTAGCATGGAATGTCGTACCGGTGGCAACGCCGGTACGGGAATATCCATGCGAACCGCGAATTACATCTTCTCCGTCGTTTCGATCATCCTCGGGTTCGCGTTGATCCTGTTCATGCTCACGCAGACGTCGCACTGGAACATTGGCTTCGCGATCGGCATCGTACTCGTGCTCAATGGGGCGATCCGCCTCTGGTTCGCCCAGGATGACTGAATCATGACTCGCGCGCAGGCGCCGGCTGAGGTCGCATAACCGTCTATGGCCACGCCCCAGAACATCCTCGTGCCCATCGTCCAGTCGCCCGCGAGTTTCGACGCCGTACAGGTCGCCGTGACGATGGCGAAGCCGAAGAAGGGCCGCGTCTACGTCGTCCACGTCATCGAAGTGAACCGTTCGCTGCCGCTGAACGCCGAACTCGACGCCGAAGCCCGCCGGGGCGAACAGCTGATCAAGCGCGCGGAGGAGATCGCGGCGGAGTCCGGGTACCCCGTCATCGGCACACTCCTGCAGGCGCGCGAAGCGGGGCCGGCGCTGATCGACGAAGCGCTCGACCAGGCGGTCGACGCGATTGTGATGGGCGTGCCGTACGAGCGGCCTGCCGGATCGTCGCAATTCGGACGGACGCCCGAATTCATCATGAAACACGCCACCTGTGCGGTCTGGGTGGTCCGTCAATCGATGGCGCCTTCGCAGCCCCATCACCACGAATGAACCGGCGGGTGGCATGAACGTCATCGTCATGGGCTGCGGCCGTCTCGGGTCGCGCATTGCAAGCGTCCTGGACCAGGAAGGGCACCACGTGACGGTGCTCGATACGAACGAATCGGCATTTAAGCGCCTCCCGGCGAGCTTTCGCGGCGCACGTGTCGCCGGCAACGGGATGGACGCCGCGACGCTGGAGCGCGGCGGCGTAACCGAGGCCGACGCCTTCTTCGCGGTGACGCAGGGCGATAACCGGAACTACTTCGCCAGCCAGATGGCGCGTGAGGTCTACCACGTGAAGCGCGTGCTCTGCCGGGTGTACGACCCGGTGCGCGAAGAGATCTTCCGGGATCTCGGCCTCGAAACCTTCAGCCCCACCAGCTTCGGCGCCCAGATCATGGTCGAGATGCTGCACAAAGAACCGGCGAGGAAGTAGCGATGTACATCCTGATTGCTGGCGGCGGGAAAGTGGGCTTCCACCTGGCCGAAGAACTCCTCCGCGAAAACCACGAGGTGCTGGTGCTCGAACGGGACCCGGGCCGCGCCGCCCAGGTGCGTGAAGAACTTTCGGGCAACGTGATGCAGGGCGACTCGTGCGAGGCGACAACGCTCGACGCCGCGGGTGTCTCTCGCGCCGACCTCGTTGCGGCCGTGACGGGTGACGACGAGGACAACCTCGTGATCTGCGACCTCGCGCGCTACCGCGGCGTGCCGCGCACCATCGCCCGCATCAACAACCCGCGGAACGAACTGCTCTTCCAGAAGCGCGGCATCGAGACCACCATTTCGGCCACGCACGCCGTGCTGGCCCAGATCGAGCAGGAGTTGCCGACGCAGCAGATGATCCCGCTCCTCCAGTTGCACAACGGGCTCGAACTCGTGGAGATCAAGCTGCCGGAAAGTTCACCCGTGGCCGGGCGTTCGGTGCGCGAGGTGCTGCTCCCGGCGGAGTCGCTGATCACGCTCATCGTTGACCCCGGCGGCGTTCCGCGAATGCCGAGCGGCGACACCCGGCTCAGCGCCGGCGATGCGCTCGTGGTGGTTTCGCGCAAAGAGAGCCTCTCGGTTCTGCGTGACCAGCTCATCGGCTCAACGCACGGCCTCGACACGTGAGGGTGGCGTTCCTCGGGCCGCTGGGGACGTTCGGAGAGGCCGCCGCGCTCAAGCTCATGCCGGGCGCCGGGATGCTGCCGTTTCCGTCGCACGCTGCCGTCGCCGCCGCGGTCGAATCGGGCGCGGCCGATGTCGGAGTCATCGCCATCGAGAACCTGATCAACGGTTCGGTGGCGGAGTCGCTCGACATCCTCATCCACGAGACCACGCTGACCATTCAGGCCGAGACCATCATCCCGGTGGTACACAACCTCATCGCCCGGCCGGGCACGCAGCAAGGCGACGTGACGGTGATCTTCTCGCACACACAGGCGCTCGGGCAGTGCCGCCGGTTCCTCGAGCGGCAGTTCCCGGGAGCGCAGGTCGAGGCTGCACTTTCGACCACCGAGGCTGTCGAACTGGCGCTCAAGCGGAGCGATGCGGCGGCGATCGGAACCGCCCGCGCGGCTGAACTTCGCGGCGGCGAGATCATCGCGCGCGGCATCCAGGACACCGACGCGAACGTGACGCGCTTCCTGTTGCTCGGCCGTGGGCAGCCGGCGCCGACGGGCCGCGACCGCACATCGATCGCGTTCACGTTCGCGGTCGACAAACCGGGCGCGCTCGCGAGCGTGCTCGACGTCTTCGCGGAACTTGGGATCAATTGCACGAAAATCGAAAGCCGCCCGACGAAGGCGACATTCGGTGAGTACGTGTTCCTGATCGACTTCGAGGGCCACCAGGGCGACCCACATGGGCGCGCGGTGCTCGATGCGATCCGCCCGCTCTGCGGAGAACTGAAGATCTTCGGCAGCTACCCGCGGGCGTAGCTGGCGGCTACGGGATGTACGTCTCGCAACTGGTTGGCCAGTTCAAGAAGCCCTTGCCGTAGCAGGTGTCGTTTCCGCCGCCGCCGTTGAGGAAATCGATGAACCCGGGGCCGCTGATGAGAACGTCATCGCCGCCCTGGCCGTGCAGGGAGTCGCTCCCGGCGCCTGCGACAATGCAGTCGTCTCCGCCACCACCCGAGAGCGAGTCGTTGCCAGCCGTGCCGAGGATGAGCGCATTGCCGCCGCCCCCGCCCCCGCCACCGATTTGGATGCGCGTGAGACCCATTCCCGCGCACTCGATCGGGGCGATCTGGGAGATGAGCAACGCCTGATCGGCCTGGCCGGCGTAGGTGGGAGGGACGGTGTTCGCTGCCGCCGAAGCGCCGAGCGCGCTGACCACGGTGAGCACGGCGAGGCTGCCCAGCGCAACCAGGGGCAGCCTTCGCGCAATCACGCGATCCTCCGCGGCGCTGTGGTTTCGGACGAAGTGGGCTGAGCGCCGATGGCCTCATAGCGATACGTGATCTCCATGTCGTGCACGAAGAACGCGTGGTAGCCGGGGCGCGCCTCCTGGAGGATGACCCCGCCGACGCGGGCGGCAATCCGGCCGAGGTCTTCGAGGCTGGCAACGTCGATGACGCGGGTGCGCGGTGTCGGCACCTTTCCCTTCACGTTGACCAGCGGGCTGCGCAGCCGTCCGCCGCCCGTGGAGATACCCTGTTCGCGCGTGCTTCGTTCGCGCACGAAGGCCATGAGCAGCCAGCCGGCGAACCCCGCGACGAGTCCGAGTCCTGCGAGTGAGACAGCGCGGGCCACCGAGACCGGGAGCGAGAACACGAGCAGCCGCAGCGAGTTCGTCTGCGAGACGAGCGTGGAGACTGTGCCGTCGGTGCTCGGCGTGAGCGGTGTTGCGTTCTGCGTTGGCGCGTCCATAAAGAGCTGGACGTCGTCGAGCGCCATCGGCAGCGCTGGCGCAAACGTGTCCTTGAACGGCGTGCCCTTGATCGTGCCGGAGATGGCGACATCGGGGCGGATGGTCAGCGAGTAGCGGTCGTTCTTCACGCCGGACTGTTCTTCGAGGATGGCGATGAGTGACTGGACCTCTGCAAGGTCGAGTACACCGCCGGCGACGAAGCTGTCGCCGGTGAAGTTCGTCTCGGGGGCCAGTTCGATCGTGCGCTTCCAGCCGGTCCGGTCGCCGAGTTCGGCCACCATGCGGTACGTACCGGAAGCGGCTGCTTTCGGCGTGCTCTTGAGCGTGTAGGTGAACTGGAACGCCACCTGCTGGCTGAGCCGCCGGTAGACAGGTTCGCCCGAGGTTGCTTCGCCGGTGTCGTAGACACGCCCGTCGGCCGATGGCGCCGAGTAGGCGAACTGGCCGGACTGGGTGTACGGCACGTTCGCCGGCACCTGGTGCTGGGTTGGGCGATGGAACGCCACCCAGGCGAGTCCGAGCATGGCGATGCCCGCGGCCGCGAGGACCGAGAGCGTGTCCTGCCAGTTGCGTAGCAGTTGTTGCATGGGAGTCCCTCCCCTGGATGGTTGCGGTTTCGCCGCCTCGGGCCGCTTCGGGCGGCCGGCTGAAGGCGCTGTACCTTTGATCGCCGTAACCCCACCGAAGCCGATGAACGCGACGAACAGCAGACCCGCCATATAGACGGGCGAGCGGAAGCGCGCGAGCCACGAGCCGACTGACGGCACGTGGATCCAGAGCTTGCCGACCAGTTCGTCGCCGGTGGGGTGGTACGAATCGATGAAGTCGTTGTGGTCGCCCTGGAAGACGTAGCGCGCCCCGTCGCGGGCGATGATGCGATGGATCACGGGGCCGATTTCGGGGTGACGGTAGGTGACCACGTCGCCCACCTCGTAGGTGTTCGCTTCGCGGACAATCGCGAGGTCGCCGCGGTGCATGCCGGGCTCCATGCTGTTGCCGTTCACGATCACGTAGCTGGTCTGGCCGCCGAGTTGCGGTGGTGCGAACAGCACCCACGCAAAGGCGACGAGCACCAGCGTGATCGCCGAAGAGAACGAGACGACGAGGCGCCGCCTGGGCTCCATGTGCCTTCCCCCACTGGTGGTTTCGCGCGGGGCCTGACCTCCCCGGGGTGCGCGAGACCGGTGTTCGTTACTGCGCTGCCACGACCCTCAGGTTGCCGAGCGTGGTGACTGACGCGGACAGGCTGCAGGAGATGTTCGAAGTCCCACTGCAGGCGTTCGATGCCAGCCAGCTGAGCCCGCCGTTAAGCGAGACGCGGGCCGCGCCGCCTGCTGGAAGCGCCGGCGCGAGCGTGAATGAAAGTCCGGTGACGGTCGACGGGTTGTTGGAGTCGAGCGTGTAGTGGACGTTGGTGACGGTGTACCCGGAGATTGCGGCCTGGCCATCGCCGGCGCGCGAAGCGGGAACGGTGTTGGCGCCGGCATAGCCGACGGTGGCCGCGGCGACGAGGCCGAACAGTCCGGCGAGGAGTATGCGTCGCGGAGAAATCGTGATTGTGCGATTCATCGTTGCCTCCTCCTCGCCTGGGGACTGCTTACTCGGCCGCTACGACGCGGAGGCTCTGGAGCGACAGCACGGTGACCGCCGCTGTGCAGGTAACCGTGGTTCCGCTGCTGCTGCAGGCGTTCGTCGGCAGCCAGGTGGACCCGTTGTCGAACGACAGCCGCGTCGTCCCCGTGTTCGGAATGGCTGTATCGACGGTGAACGAGACAGAGGTGGTGGTCGCCGGGTTTGTGCCATCGAGCGTGTAGTGGATGTTGCTGACGGTGTAGCCAGAGACGCCGCCGGAGCCGTCGCCGGCGTGGGAGCCAGGTACGGTGTTGCTGTTCGCGTAGCCAACCACAGCCATTGCCATGATGCCGAGTGCCGCCAGCAGCAGCAGGCGGCGGGGATTGATGGTGAAGGTCTTGTTCAAGGCGAATTGTCCTCAGGGTGGTGAGTGGGCCGGCCGAACTATGGCCGGCCCACGGGTGATGTACCGACTAGGAGACGGCGGAAACTTCGAGGAGGGCGGCGCTAGCGACCGTGATGGTGCCGGCCGGAATGGCGCAGTTGACGGTGTTGCTGCCGCCCGATGACGCGCCGCAGCTGATCCAGGCGCTGCCGTCAACTCGGACCTGCACCTCGGAAGCGGGGCTGTCGAGGTCGAAGCTCACGCCGTCGAGATAGTCACCCGCTCCGGCCTGCAGCGAGTAGTGGATGTTCGATACGTTGAATCCACTAATCACGTTCGAGCCGTTACCGGCCCGGTTCGGACCTGTGAACGTGTTCGTTGCCGCGAAGCCGAAGGCGGACATCGCGATGACGGCGAAGACCGCCAGCGCCGCCAGGCGCCGCGGGTTCTTCAGTTTCTTGACCATGAACGGTCCTCCTGAAATGGCGGGTCCTCCCCGCCCCATTGGCGTAAGGCCTCGCAGGCCTCCACTCCGCAGTTCGGCCGCCGCGCCTTCGTATGAAAGATGTGTGAACGCGGATTCACCAGAATGGCGTGAGGAATATTCTGCATGTGCTATCAAGTTCTCCCCGAACCTGCCGATTTGGTGTCCACGCCGGGCGTAGGGGTTCCCCCGTGGTTCTTCGTGAGTTGCAAAGCCCGGAGAAAGCCGCGACGATCGATTCGATGCAGGACGAGATTTACCGCGAGATCCTTTCGGCCGTTGACCGTGGTGAGCCAGTGGTGCTTGCCACCGTGGCGCGCACGCGCGGCAGCACCCCGCGCAAGACCGGCGCGAAGATGGTGGTTCGCCAGGACGGGTCGTTCTTCGGCACCATCGGCGGCGGCTGTGGCGAAGCGGAGGTGTGGCAGGAGGCGATGGAGGTGCTCGAAGGCGGCAAGCCGCGCATCGTCACGGTTGACCTTACGGAGCCGACCGACGGCGAAGACAAGATCTGCGGCGGCGTGATGGACGTATTCGTAGAGCGGGTGGGCTAACCGCTCGTAACCCCGGCTTGACCTGCCGCTGGATGGCGTATTCGGCCGGGCAGCCTATCCTGTAGCATGTGGATGCGGCGCCGAAGTGGGGCCGCAAAGAAGGTGCCTTATGTTTGGATCCCTCGGAGCGCCCGAGCTCCTCATCATCGGTGCGGTCATCATCCTGATTTTCGGTGTCGGGAAGATCAGCGGGCTCGGCAAGGAGCTTGGCAGCTCGATCAAGGAGTTCCGGCGCGCGGTGAAGGATGAAGACGCCGAGCAGGCGAAGAACGCGCAGCAGATCAGCGCGCCGCCTCCGCAGCAGTACATTCCGCCCCAGCAGCCGACGCAGTACGCGCCGCCACCACAGCAGCCACAGCCCCCGGCGCAATCGGGCGAGACCAAGACCAACCTCTTCTAGTTCGAACAAACCGGCGAAGCCCCGCTCCCTGCGGGGCTTTTTCGTGCTCTGAGCGAACGCCGGTGGTCGACACCCGGCGGGCGACGAAACACAATCCGCGGATGACTTACGAACACATCGCCTACGACCTCGCCGATGGCGTCCTCACGATCACGCTGAACCGGCCGGAGCAACTCAACGCCTTCACCGGGACGATGCAGAGCGAACTGCTCGAAGCCTGCGACCGCGCCGACGCCGACGATAACGTTCGCGTCATCGTTGTCACCGGTCGCGGGCGTGGGTTCTGCGCCGGCGCCGACCTCTCGGGCGGACCATCGACCTTCGATGCGACGGCCCGTGGCCAGCAGGTCGATATCAAGGAGTACCGGGACGGTGGTGGCCAGGTAACGCTGCGCTTCTTCGAACTGAAGAAGCCGATTATCGCGGCCATCAACGGACCCGCGGTGGGTGTCGGGGCGACGATGACACTGGCGATGGATGTACGGATGGCGTCGGAGAACGCGCGCATGGGATTTGTGTTCGCCCGGCGCGGCATTGTGCCCGAGGCATGCAGTTCGTGGTTCCTGCCGCGCATCGTCGGGCCATCGCAGGCGATGGAGTGGGTCTCCACCGGGAGGGTGTTCGGTGCGCAGGAGGCGCTTGCCGGCCGCCTCGTTCGCAGTGTCCACCCCCACGATGAGCTGCTCCCGGCAGCGTATGCGCTTGCCCGCGAAATCGTCGATAACACGGCGCCGGTCTCGGTCGCGCTCTGCCGCCAGCTTATCTACCGGGGAATGGTGGCGGACCATCCGATGAAGGCGCACATGGCCGATTCGCGCGGAATCCTGCAGATGGGCCAGAGCGCGGACGTGCGCGAGGGCGTCGCGTCGTTCCTCGAAAAGCGCGCCCCGCAGTTCTCGATGAGCGTGGCACGCGAACTGCCGGACCTCTTCCCGTTCTATCGCACGCCCGAGTTCGAATAGGAGCGCGGAGTGAGTGAAGCGGCCGGGGGCGAACGATGAGCCCACGGCGGGTGATCGCCATCACTGCCGCGGCGAGCTTCCTCGCACCCCTGAACTCGAGCATGGTGGCGGTCGCGCTGCCCCGCATCCGCGATGACTTCGATATCGGTGTTGGGCCACTCACGCTCCTCGTGAGCGTCTACCTGGTGGCGGTCGCGGTCAGCCAGCCGGTGTCGGGGCGGCTCGGCGACACCGCGGGCTGCCGGAAGATGATCCTGCTCGGCCTCGGTGCGTTGTTCGTCTCGTCGCTGGGCGCCGCGCTGGCGTGGAACTACTGGGTGCTGGTGGCGTGGCGTGCGCTACAGGGCGTCTCGGCGGCGATGGTCATGCCGAACGGAGTGGCCTACCTGCGGCGCAGTCTCGATAGCTCAACACTCGGCCGTTCGCTCGGCTATAACGGCGCGGCGATTTCGGCGGGCGCGGCGATGGGGCCCGTGCTCGGTGGCCTCGTCATCTCGATCTTCGACTGGCGGGCGATGTTCCTCGTAAACGTCCCGGCGGCCGCGGCTATCGCGCTGCTCATCGCGACACTTCCCGCGGACCAGCCCGCAGCCACCAGCCGGCTGCGGATCGACTTCCCGTCGCTCGGGGCGCTGGCGGCGGCGTTCGCCGGGTTGGTGGTGCTCGGAAACGCGGCGAAGCTGCACAACCCGGTACTCGTAACCGGCGGGTTCCTCGCGCTGCCGCTGGCTGCCGGGGCATATCTCGCGCTCTACCGGCGCCGCGGCACGGGCGTGGTCGACCTGCGGCTGTTCTCGCGCGGGGACTATGCGGCGGCCGCGCTCACGACCTCGCTTTCGAATCTCGTGATGTACACCTCACTGATCTTCATCCCCATCTACCTCGATGAACTGCGCCATGCGAGCGAGGCAGCAATCGGGCTGATTCTCTTCTCCCTGAGCGTCTCGACAGTCGTGATTTCGCCGTTCTCCGGGCGGCTCGCGGACACGCGCGGCCACCGATTGCCGTCGGTGGCGGGGGCGCTGTTCATCATCGCGGGGGCGGCGGGGCTCATCGCTACGGCGGGCGAATTCGCTGCGTGGGGAGTCGCAATCCCGTTAGCGGCGATGGGCACGGGGATGGGGCTGATGGGCGCGGCGCAGCAGAGTTCGGCCCTGCGCGCGTGGGGAACGGAAGTCGCCGGATCGGCTTCGGGAACGCTCTCGATGATGCGCTACGTGGGTTCGGTAGCCGGTGCGGCTCTGTTGGCGGCACTCGTCGGTTCGCCGCCGGCGATCGGCGAGATACGCGAACTCGCGGCGATCCTCACGCTTTTCGCGGCGGTGAACCTGGCGGTGGCGGCATTCGTGGGCGGGCGAAGAGGGCCAGCGCCGGATGCGAACCCGGCGCCGTCACGCGCTCGCGCCTGATCCGCGACTACGCGTCCGGGGCGGCGCCGTTCCTCGGTTGCTTGCCAAGCTTCTGGACGAGCGACTCGAAGACGTTGTAGTCCTGTGCGCCGACCACCGCCCATTTCTCTTCGAAGACAAACGTCGGCACGCCGGTCACCCCAACCTCGCGCGCCCAGAGGATGCCCTGGTCGACCTGGTCCTTCAGTTCGCGGTTTTCGAGGACAGGGCGCAGCGCCTCGACGTCGAGGCCCACGGAAGAGGCGGCTCGGAGGATGACCTCGATGTCGCCGATGTCCTCGAGGTCGTCGAAGTAGGCCTTGAACATCGCGCGGTGGAAGGCGTTAGCTTCGGACATCTCGGCGCACCACTCGGCGGCTTCGAGCGCAAGGTGGGAGTTCGATGTCCACGTGCGGCCGCGGCGGAACGTCAGCCCGCCCTCGGCGCCGCGCGCTTCGATCTGTGTCGGTGGGTCATCCGGGCGGGTCTGCGGCTTGCGCGGCTTACCCTCGGGCGGGGTCGTCGGATCGAGGAGGTACGGCGCCCAGCGAACCTGGACGTCATACTCGCGTTGCAGTCGTTCGACCTCCACGAGGCCGATGTAGCACCACGGTCAGACGAAGTCGGAGACGACGAGGAGCGAGACCGGCCCCTCAACGGGTTCGATGGTTGTCACGCGGCCAGTATATCGCCCCGGAGTGGCCCGTCTCGTGGCGTGGACTTCGCCGTACACTCCTGTAATGCCCGGGTACCGCTTCGTCCACGTCGATGTCTTCACGGCCGAACCGTTCGGCGGCAACCAACTCGCCGTCTTCACCGACGCTCGCGGTCTCGACGCCGCCCGGATGCAGGCCATCGCCCGCGAGATGAACTTCTCCGAGAGCACGTTCGTGTTCCCGCCAGAGAACCCCGCTCATGACGCGCGCGTCCGTATCTTTACGCCCGGCCAGGAACTGCCGATGGCCGGCCATCCAACGGTCGGCACGGGATGGGTGGTTGGCAGCGAACGGTCGAAAGCGAACCTCGTTTTCGAACTGGGCGTGGGGCCAACGCCGGTGGCAGCGGAGTTCGACACCGAGACACGCGGCGCCGCGACGATGGAGCAGCGCGTGCCCGAGTTCTGGCCCGCGGCGATCGAACGCGAGGCGGCGGCGGCGCTGGTTTCGTTGGAGGCTTCGGCGCTCCATCCCGGCCTGCCCGTGCTCAACGGCGGCGCGGGGGTCGACTACCTCTACGTGCCGGTTCGAAGCAGGGAGGCGCTGGCTGCCGCGCGAGCCAACTCCGCAGCGATGGAGACGTACTTCGGAGACGCGTTCCATCGCGCGGTCTACGTGTTCTGCCCGGAGGCCGACGAGACAGGTGACGCGCAGGGGCGGATGTTCTTCCTCGTGAACGGCGCGCCGCTCGAAGACCCGGCGACCGGGAGCGCGGGCCCGCTCGGCGGCTACCTGGTGAACCAGCGGGTGTGTCCGCCGGGACGTATCCGCCTGCGGCAGGGCTACGAAATGGGCCGTCCCAGCGACATGATGGTGATGGTTGCGGGAGCGCCCGGCGCACTCGTGTCGGTACACGTGGGCGGAGGCGTGGTGAAGGTGGCGGAGGGCACACTCCGGGTGTAGGCGGGCGGTTCAGCCTCCCGCGGCCTCCGGCGTCTGTTCGCCGGTGGTCGTCGATGGTGGTGGCGGGACCTGGTGGGGCACGATGCGATAGTTGCGCAGCTCGGGCATGCGCGCCCAGACCGCGCCGACAACCGCGAGGCAGCCAATTCCACCACTGACGACCGCGAACGTCGCGCTGGTGGCGGCGGCGACGAGTCCCGATTCGACCATCCCCAACTGGTTCGAAGCGCCAATGAAGAGCGAGTTCACGCTGCTTACGCGGCCGCGCAGGTCGTCCGGGGTACTGAGTTGCACCGTGGTCTGGCGAAGCACCACGCTGACCTGGTCGGCCATGCCGATGAACATGTAGGTGGCGATCGAGAGATAGATGTTCCGCGAGAGGCCGAAGACGATCGTCCCCACCCCGAACAGCGCCACGGTGATGAGCAGTGCGCGCCCGGCGTTGCGGATCGGTGGCAGGAAGATGATCGCAAGCGACATAATCAGTGCACCTGCGTCGAGTGAGGCGAAGAGGATGCCGTAACCAAGGCCACCGACCTTGAGGATGTCCTTTGCGTAGATGGGCAGGAGGGCGGTTGCTCCGCCGAAGATCACCGCGAACATGTCGAGCGTCATCGGGCCGAGGAGCACCTGCCGCTGGCGCACGAACCCCAGGCCCTCGCGAATCGCCGAGAGGCTGACGGCGCGCCGTGCCCCATCCTGCTCCCGGAGTTTCAAGAACACGAGTGTCACCAGCGAAACAACGATGAGGACAGCGTGCGCGGCGTAGGCGCCTTTCACACCGGTGAATCCGATGAGCAGGCCACCGACGGCCGGGCCCGTGACGAACGCGAACGACTGGAGCGTCGAACTGACCACGATGGCGTTCGCGAACGTCTCCTTCGTGACCACCTGGGGGAGAAACGCCTGCCGCGCCGGGTTTTCGAACGAACCAGCAACAGCGACAAAGAGCACCAGCCCGTAGATCACTGGCAGCGTGATCGAACCGGAGACCGTGAGGGCAAACAAGGCGATGGACGTGATGAGCGGCGCGAGTTGGCAAATCATCGCAATCCGCCGGCGGTCGTGGCCGTCGGCGACGGCGCCACCGACGAGGGTCAGTCCGAGTGAAGGGCCGAACCGCGCGAGGCCGATCATCGCCAGCTGGAAGGCCGAATCCGAGATGTCGTAGACCTGCCAGGCGATGGCGGCGTTAAGCATCGTCATCGCCATGCCGGAGGAGACACGCCCGGCGGCGTACAGCAGGAAGTTCGGCTGGCGCAGGGCCGCCATCGGGTCGTGCCGTTGTTGGGCGGGGTCAGTCACGAACCGGGAGATCGTGGTGGTTCGCATGGCGCGGCGTCAACGCGGTGCAGGCGAACCTCCATGGTGACCAACAGCCGCCCACGCGTGTAAGTTTCGCGCTATGCCTGCCCTTACTGATGTCGTCGTCCTCGAATTCGCCACCGGTGTCGCCGGTCCGTACTGCGGGAGGCTGCTGGCCGACCTCGGCGCGCAGGTGGTGAAGCTCGAACCCGCAGGCGGCGACCCGCTACGCTCGGCGTCGCCGCTGGTCAACGGCGAGAGCGCGTTTTTCAACTATCTCAATGCCGGCAAGCTGAGCGTCTCGGCCGAAGTGGGCTCGCCCGAGGCCGACGCGCTGCTCGCGCACGCAGACATTGTCATCCACGACTTCCTTGGCCCGCAGGCCGATGCCCTCGACGCAGCGGCGACGCGCGCGAACCCTCGCGCGGTGGTTCTTTCGGTCACGCCGTATGGACGGAGTGGCCCGAGACACGCGTGGCAGGCAACTCCGTTCACCGAGTGGGCTACGGGCGGCTGGTTCTTCTTCGCTGGCGACCCTGCGCGCGAGCCGCTGGCGCTGCCGGGCTACCAGGCGGCGTTCCATGGCGGATTGCACGCGGGCGTTGCCGCGATGGCGGGCCTCTGGCACACACGCCAGACCGGCGCGGGGCAGTGCATCGAGATTTCGCACCAGGAAGCGACGCTCAACGACCACGCGTGGCTGACCACGATGTGGACCCACATGGGCCAGGTCCAGAAGCGCACCGGCAGCTTCTACGCGAAGTGTGCCGACGGCTGGGTCTTCCTCTTCACGCTCGTGCCCTATCCGAACCTCTTCCTCCTGATGGAGCGATTCGACCTCTATGAAGACGAGTCGCTGCACATGCCGGTGAACTGGATCGCCCGTTTCGGTGAGGTGTTCACGGCGTTCAGCGAGTGGTGCGCGACGCGTACGAAGCATGAGATCTACCACGCCTGCCAGGAACTACGGGTAGCGGTCTCGCCGGTGAATACCATGGCCGACGTCGCGAACAGTGAGCACCTCGCCGCGCGGGAGTGGTTCGGGACCGTGAACGTGGGCGGCAAGGAGTTCACCGCGCCCGGATACCCGTACAAGCTTCGCGGCACCCCGTGCGAGACGCAGTCCGGGGCGCCAGCCGCTGGCGAACACACGCCGCTCGTGTGCTCGCCCGGATTCGCGTGGGCGAACGCAGCTGTGACGCCTCCGGGCGCCGCTACGAAGCCCGGCCGGGGGCCGCTCGCAGGGCTTCGCGTTATCGAAATGACCGCGAACTGGGCAGGACCCATCGCCGGCCGCCACTTCGCCGACCTCGGCGCCGACGTGGTGAAAGTCGAACTCCAGACGAAGCCAGCCACGCGGACGCTCATCGCCCCGAACGACGATGTCTGGCCGAACTTCTTCAACCGCTCGGCCTACTTCAACAAGCTTAACCGGAACAAGCGCGGGATCGCGCTCGACCTTTCGAAACCGCGTGGCAAGCAACTCTTCCTCGAACTCGTGAAGCAGGCCGATGTCGTCCTCGAAAACAACGCCGCCCGCGTGATGAGCCAACTTGGCCTCGATTACGAAGCGCTTTCGGCGGTCAACCCGGCGATTGTGATGTGCTCGCTCTCGGGCTTCGGCGCTACCGGTCCCGACCGCAACTACAGCGCTTACGGCAGCAACATCGAGACATCGAGCGGCCTCGCCAGCCTCATGGGCTACGACGACCGGCAGTTCTTCGGAACGGGGAGCTTTTATGCCGACCCGGTGTCGGGCAACCACGCGGCCGTCGCGATACTCGCCGCGCTCCACTCGCGACGCACGACCGGCAAGGGCCAGTGGATTGATATGGCGCTGCTCGAAGCGGTCGAACCATTCCTGGCACAGGATTTCCTCCGCTACACCACCAGCGGCGAGGTTCCGACGCCGCGTGGCTCGCAGTGGGGCGAAGGCTACCTCTACCAGGGCACGTACCCGGCGGCTGGCAAGGATTGCTGGCTTGCCGTGACCGTGCGCGACGCTGCTGACAGCGCGGCGGTCGACCGGGTAACTGGCGGCGTGGGCGAAGACGGTCTGCGCGCGTGGCTCGCGACCCGCGACCACGAGTCGGCGGCGGGCGCATTGCAGGCTGCCGGAGTTCCCGCTGCCCCCGTGATGCAGAACTGGGAGATCATCGCGGACAACCACCTGAACGACCGTGGCTACTTCGTGAACGTTCGCCACCCCGAGGCCGGAACGCGACCGTATCCAGGGTTCGCGTGGCGATTCTCCGCAACGCCGGCGACGGTGCGGCATGGCGCGCCGGTGTTCGCCGAGCACAACCGCGAGGTGTTTGCTGAACTGCTCGGAATCGAAGGCGCCGCTTACGACGCACTCGTTGCCGAGGGTGTCACCGGCGAAAGCCCGGTGTTCGCCGCCGGGAGTGCGCTGTGAACGCCGTCCTCGTGCTCCTGCCACTTGCGATCACGCCCCCGGAGTTGCCGGCCAAATCGATGCTTGTGCCGTTCCAGACGGCGTTCGACGCGGCTGTGGCGCTTCGCGCCAGCGATGCGCCCGCCGTGCTCGTCACCGACGGACTCGACGCGGAGGACCTGGACACGCTGGCGGCGGCGCTACGCGAGCGGCAGGGCGCGTGTATCGAGGTTCGCCTCGGCGCCTGGGACGGTGAGACGCATTCACCGGTCTCCGGCCTGTGCCGCGGCGTGATCTCTGGCTTTGGTTCGAACGGCATCAAGCGCGCGGCGGACTACCTCGCGAAGAGTTGAGGCCACGGAGGAACCCATGGGCTCCGTGTCCCAGTGGTTGAGTTGCGACGGGGAGCCTATTCGAAGTCGACGGTGTGCCGGGTGGGTTCGAAGCCGCGCATCATCACGAGGCGGCGTGGCCGGAGGCGGAAGAGGATGCCCGAGTCGGTGAAGACTGCTGCCATCCTGTTCTTGCCCGAAAGTTCCGCCAGCAGGGACGCGTAGTCCGGGTCGTCCTTCGGGACTTCGACCGCGCGCCCTTCGATGACGATGCGGTTGAACGCCGTCCAATCGCTGCGAATCACGTCGCGGTTGTCGATGAGGAAGGACGCTTCGGGCGTGGCGGCGATGTTGCGCGCGTGCTGCGGCCGCGAGTTGCTGCCGAAGAGCACTTCACCCGTCTCGCGCAGGTGGAAGAGAACGAAGGTGACGTACGGCGTGCCATCTTCGGCGTGGGTCGTGGCGAGCGTGCCACCGGGTTGTCCGGCGGCTATGCTCGCCGCTTCGTGCAGGATCTCTTCGCGTTCCACGTGGCGGATTCTACGGGCAGGCGCCCGTTACCGGCATGCGCAATCTCAGACCGGTAGCCAGTAGAGGTGTTTGCCGCGCATCACCTTCGCCAGCTGTCCCTGCTCCCAGAGGTACTCGAGGTGGGCGAGGGTTTCGCCGACGGCCGCGCGCTGCATGTGCGCTTCGAATTCGTCGAGCCTGCCCGTGGCCCACTTCACGCGGCCCGCAACCTCCCAGCCCGTTGAACCCCCGGCATCGACGCACGAAACCATCTCGGCGAGGCGCTCTTCGTGGTGGCCTTCGATTTCGTGGATGCGCTTCTTCAGGTCGTTGATTTCGAACTCGTGCGCGGGCAGGACAATATCGACATCGAGGTCGATAAGGAGGTGCAGTGAGCGCATGTAGTCGCCGAGGGGGCTGCCGTTCGTCTGGGTGTTGATCGACACGTTGGGCGTGATGGTCGGCAGGATGTGGTCACCGGTGAGCAGAATCTTCCGGTTCGGTTCGTACAGGCAGATGTGGCCCGGCGAGTGGCCCGGCGTCCAGATGATTTCGAAGTCGAAGTCGCCGACCTTGAATGATTCGCCGCCCTTGACCTGGGTGTCGGGCGGCACGGCGGCGACCATGCCGATCATCCCCATCGAACCGCGCGACATGCCGGGGCTTTCCATCTGGGGCACGCCGTTGGTCTCCATGAAGCTCGCCATGTCGTCGAGCAGGCCCTTCGGCGCGAAGTAACGCGCGGTGATGACGTCGGCGTCCTTCTCATGGAGAACCAGTTCGCAACTGGAAATCTGCTTGAGGCGGCCGGCCATCCCGTAGTGGTCCGGGTGGACGTGGGTGATGACGAGCTTGTTGATTTCAGAGGGGTGCGAGCCATGCTCCTGCATGCCGGTTTCGAGCGCGGAGTAGGCCGAATCGGTGTTCCAGCCGCAGTCCACGAGAACCGTGTCGCCGCCGTCCTTGATGAGGTAGGGCAGTACATAGGGCAGACCCTTCGTGACCTTCGGGTGCTCCTGCAACTGGCGGCGGAGCATCCGCGCATCTTCGATGGTGAACTGTGGGAACGGCGTGAGGAGCTGGTAAATGCCGTCGATTATCTTCATCCGGGCGTGGATCCCCTGCGTGCGAAGGCTCGCCGTCCCGGCGATGGGTTGGCGGCTGAGGCCAATCCTACACGGAGTGGTCAGTCATTGGTCATAGCCGGTAATGGAGCTGAGGTCAGCCGGCCGCCGGTGCGGCGTTGGAGGAGCGAACGGCCAAAGACTACCGGCTGACGACGATGGCCGCCGCCCAGGCGACGCTGCTGAGCAGGTGAAAGCGGGCGGTCGCTTTGAGCACCGGGTTGAGCGCCCGGCCGGACACCCCGGCGCGGAGCGGCCGCAGTAGCCGCAGGCTCAGCGCGACGGAGGCGACCACCGCGGCGACGGCGAATTCGACCCCTGCGAAGGTTGCCGCCAACATTGCGATCCACGCGACGAGCAGCAGGAACACAAACCAGCGGCGTGTGCCAGCGTCGCCCATGACGACGCCGAGCGTACGTTTGCCTGCCTGGCGGTCGGTTTCGATGTCGCGAAGGTTGTTGACGACGAGGATGGCGGTCACCGTGCAGCCAACCGGCACGGCGGCGAGTACCGAGAGGCCCGTGATTTCTCCGGCCTGCACGAAGTACGTCCCGATGGTTGCCACGAGCCCAAAGAAAACGAACGTGAACAGGTCGCCGAGAGCGTGATAGCCGATTGGCCACGGGCCGCCGGTGTAGATGATCGCGCCAGCGATGCTCGCCAGGCCGACGGCGAGGATCGGCCAGCCGGCGGTGGCGATCAGGTACACGCCGGCCAGGGCGGCGACACCGAAGGCCGACCACATCCCGAGTTTCATCGTTCCCGGGCTGAGGAGACCGAGCTGGGTGGCGCGCGGCGGACCAAGCCGGTCGGAAGTGTCGGCGCCGCGTTCGAAATCGAAGACGTCGTTCGCGAAGTTCGCGCCGACTTGCAGGGCGAGCGCGCCAATGAGCGCGGCGAGCGCGGGGAGCAGTTCGAAGGCGTGGTCGTGGTAGGCGAGCGCGGTACCGGCGATGACCGGCGCGACGGCCGCCGTGAGTGTGGGCAGGCGAACTGCCATCTTCCACGCCTGGAGCACGCTGGGGCGCTGCACTGCCGCCGCCGTCACGCCCTGACCGCGCTGATCGATTGGATTGCGCCGAACATCGGTGAGCGCTTGCGGATGTTGCGGAACCCGGCTTCCTGGAGCATGCGGACGAGTTCGCGCTGTTCGGGCAGGTAGACGGCCGACTGCGGCAGATACCGGTAGGCCGAATCGCGACCGACCCAGCCGCCGACTCGCGGCACGACGCGGTTGAAGTAGATGGAGTGGCCTGTGCGGACGAGAGCGTTCGACGGACGGTCGACTTCGAGCAGGCCGAGCCTCCCACCGGGCCTCAGGATGCGGCCGAGTTCGTTGAGCACCGGGGCAATGCTGACGAAGTTGCGCAGGGCGAACCCAGAGACCGCCGCATTGAACGAGGCATCGGCGATCGGCAGGCGAAGCGCGTCACCCTGGAGCCAGGCGCCAGTTGGTTCTCGCTGTGCGGCTACTTCGAGCATGCCGCGCGAGAAATCGAGGCCGACCGCTGTTGCGCCCGCCGCGCGGCAGATCGCGCTGAAGTCGCCTGTCCCGCAGGCGAGGTCGAGCACGCGGTCGCCGTGGCCGATGTCGAGGCGGCGGACGAGTTCGCGCCGCCACCGCTGGTCGGCGTTGAACGTCATGACCCGGTTGACACGGTCGTAGCGCGGCGCGATCCGGTCGAACATCGCGCGGACGGAGGCTGCTTTTTCTTCGGGTGCTGGAAGGACGCTCACAACAGGCTCATTTTCGAGCAAAGAATCCTTACGGAACGTACGGTTGCTGACTTCCCACAACGCCGTGGCGCGGGATCGTGCATTCACACGATAAGGGTCCCCTGGAGGAACGGAACGAGTGAAGAAGTGGGCAATAGCGCTCCTCGCCCTCGCCGCGCTGTTTGCGGCAGTCGCCTGTGGTGGCGATGACGACGACAACAAGGACGCTGCCTCGCCGGTGGCGACCTCTGCGGCGACCGGTGGCGCGACGCAGGCGCCGAAGGAGTTGAAGGACGTCACCGTCGGCTACATCCCGATCCTGATCGACGCGCCGTTCTTCGTCGGCATCGAAAAGGGGTACTTCAAGGCCGAGGGCATCAACGTGAAGCTCGAACGGCTGGCGGGCGGCGCCGACATGCTCGTGCAGACGGCGGCCGGGAACTTCAACGTCGGCGCGGGAGGGATTGGCGCGGCGGTCTTCAACGCGGCGGGCGCTTCAATCAAGGAGAAGCGTGAAGTCCCCTTCGAAATCGTGGCCCCGCTGCACTTCGAAAAGCCGCCGGTGACCACGCCCATCGTCGTCAGCAAGGCGCGCTACGATTCCGGTGAACTGACGAAGGTGAGTGACCTGAAGGGCAAGAAGGTCGCCATCAATGCGCGCGGCGCTAGCACCGAGTATTGGCTCGACCGCGCGCTGGCCAGCGGTGGTCTCGCCTACAAGGATGTCACCCTCGTGACGGTCGGGTTCCCGGACGTGGCGGCGGCGCTGCAGAACAAGAGCATCGACGGCGCGATGCTGGGCGAACCCTTCGCAACGCTCGGGAAGGACCAGGGCCTCGTCACGGTGCTCAGCGACAACTTCGTGAACGGCGACATGCCGACCGGTGTGTACTGGAACCGCGAATGGGCGAAGAAGAACCCCGAGCTTTCCGCCGGGTTCCTTCGTGCGTATCTCAAGGCGGTCGCCGACCTCGAGAACGGCGGCTGGCAGGACGCGGGCATCCTCGCCATCCTCGAGAAGTACACGCAGGTGCCGGCCGACGTCATCAAGCGCAGCAACCGGCCGTACAACGACCCGTCGGGCAAGCTCAACCTCGAAAGCTTCCGCAAGCAGGAGGCGTTCTTTCGCAGCCAGGGACTCCTGACCTACGACGGTGAACTGGACTTCAACCTGTTCATGCGCACCAAATAGGCGGGATGGTCCACTACGGAGGCACGGAGGCGCGGGGGCTCGAAGCCACACGCGGCCTGTCGATTCGCGGCCTCACCGTTTCGTACGGTGGGGCTACGGGCCTCTGTGCGCTCGAAGGGCTCGACCTCGAGGTCGAACCAGGCTCATTCCATGCCATCCTCGGCCCGAGTGGGTGCGGCAAATCGACGCTGCTGAAGTGCCTGGCGGGGCTCGTTCCTGCAACGTCCGGCGCCGTCGGACTGCCCGGTGATGGGAGTGTCGCCTACGTGCCGCAGGGCAATTCGTGCTTCCCCTGGCTTCGCGCCGAAGAGAACGTGGCCTACGGGCTCAAACTGCGCGGTGTCCCGCGCGACGAACGCGCGCGGCGCTCACGCGAACTCCTGCGCAGCCTCGGTCTCGAAGGGTTTGCGCGCGCCTACCCGGCGAAGCTCTCTGAGGGGATGCGGCAGCGAGTGGCCATCGCGCGCGCGTTCGCGGTCGAGGCGCCGCTAATGCTGATGGATGAGCCACTCTCGGCGCTCGATTTCCAGACCAAGATCGCGGTCCAGGACGAATTGCTGGCGCTCTGGCGCGAGCGGCGGTGCGCCGTGCTCTACGTCACCCACGACATCGATGAAGCGCTTTCGTTGGGCGACCGTGTGACGGTGCTGAGCGAACGGCCCGGGCGCGTGCGGGACAGCATCGAGGTGCCATTCCCGCGCCCACGCGATTATGCGACGGTTCGGGCGCAGCCGGGATACGCGGCGCTGTTCGAACGGCTCTACCGGGCGCTCCAGCCGTGAAAGTCGCGCGCGTGGTTGGGCTTGGTTTGGCGTTGCCTGCCGTGTTGCTGCTCCTCTGGCAGGTCGCAGCGAAGCAGGAATGGATCAACCCCATCTTTTATCCGGCGCCGTGGGACGTCCTGCAGCGGACATGGAACCAGGCGGAGGATGGCCGTCTCTTCACGGACGCGCGTCTCACGTCGGGGAGGTTGCTCTGGGGGTTCGTGCTTGGTGCACTGCCGGGGCTCGCGCTTGGCGTCGCAGCCGGGGTTTCCCGCACCGTGCGCGAACTGACCTACCCGCTCGCGACGGCGCTCTACGTTGTGCCGCGGATTGCGATGCTCCCGCTCGTGCTCGTCGCCATGGGCATCAACGACGAGGCGCGTGTCTTCATGGTCGCGTTCAGCGTGTTCTTCATCGTGTTCTTCAGCGCGCTCACGGGCGTCGAGCAGGTCGACCGCGGGTTCATCGACGCGGCACGGGCGTTCGGGGCCGGTCGGTTGCGACTCGGCGTGACAGTGCTGCTGCCGGGCGCCGCGCCGGCGGTCTTCTCGGGGCTCCGCGTAGCGATGGGCTTCGCACTCATCGTCATCGTCGGCACCGAGTTCCTGGCTTCGAACGACGGCCTCGGGGCGCGTATTTGGACGAGCTACCAGATATTCGATTTCACCTCGATGTATGCCGGTATCATCGCCGTCACGGTGCTCGGGGTGGTGCTGGCGTGGGCGCTGCTGGCGGCCGAATGGCTGCTCGTGCCCTGGCGGCGCTAACTACGCCATCAACCGCAGCGATTCGGCGTCATCCAGCGTCACGGCGCCACGCGAGAGCGTGATCCACCCGTCGCGCGAGAACTGGGTGAGTTGCTTGTTCACGCTTTCGCGGCTGACACCGAGCATGGAGGCAAGTTCACCCTGGGTGACCTGGATGCGCGTGCGGCGTCCCGGCGGCGTGTCGCCCATTGAGGCGGCAAGACCGAGCAGTCCCTTGGCCAGGCGATGCGGCAGGTCGAGGAACATCAGGTCGGTAATGGCTTCGTCGGTGCGACGGAGGCGCAGCGAGAGCGTCTCGAGGAGGGCGAGCGAAGCCTCCGGGCGGTGGCGCACCCAGTCGCGGAAGTCCTCGCGGCCGACCACGAAGGTGCGCGTGGCTACCTGGGCTGTCGCGGTAGCCGAGCGTGGCCGGCTGTCGAGCAGCGCAAACTCGCCGAAGCAGTCGCCCTTACTGACGATGGCGAGCGTCGCTTCGGAGCCGGAACCGGAGAGGCGGCTGATGCGGACGCGGCCATCGGCGACTACATAGAGCGCGTCGCCAGGGTCGCCTTCGTGAAAGATGGTGGCGCCGGCGTTGTAGCGGCGAACGCGGCCCCGTGCCGCCAACAGGCTGACATCCTCGTCGGAGAGGCGAGCAAGCAGCGGCACATCACGGATAAAAGCGTCGTTCGAGTCGTCGTTCATTGCCATGCAGGCCTCCCGGGTGGTGATTCTCACACTTCTCGAGGGTAGCCGTACACCGTTTCCTGAAGCTCCAACGAAAGGACGAGGCGGAGTGTGAGTTGCGCCGTGTTCACGCCGGGCGAGGCGGCGCCACGCTGGAAGCGCAGGGTCGTGAACGACCGGGAGGAGAATCACCATGGAACTGTTCGACATGCAGGAGTACGCCCGCGCCCGCCAGCGCGAAACGCTTCGGAGTTTTCGCTTCGCCGAGCGCGCTGGACTGACCCGCGACGACCGCGCCCGCGGCAACGCCGCCAGCCGCCGGGATCGCTCGCGGTACGGGTTCGCGTGGCAGCAGGATTTCGAGAGCTAACCCCGCCATCGACGCCGGTCGAGGCCTGGATTCGAAACGGGACAGCGAGGGTGGCTGACCCTTAACCGATCGCTGACGTAACCTACCGCAATGCCTTCGCCGGGTTCGGGCCCGCAATACACACCAGTGGCCGACAGCAGCGGCCGGGTATCCCGCTACCGGGTGGAGTTCCCCCACGCCGGTATCGTCGAGACCGAGGAAGGGCGCTTCGAAGCGACCGAGTTCGCGGAGAAGCGCAGCGGCTGGGCCGGCCGGCTCAAGGATTTCAAAGATTCGCTCATTGGCACGACGATGCACAGCCGCCGCCTGGCGGAAGAGCGGCTGAGCAAGAAGGTCGCGCTCGCCATCTTCTCGTCCGACGCCATCTCGTCGACGGCCTACGCAACGCAGGAGATTCTGCTCATCCTCGTGCTCGCGGGCACGGCCAGCATCCACCTCAGCCTGCCAATTGCGATGGCCATCACGGCACTGCTGGCGATTGTCGTGATCTCGTATAGCCAGCTTATCCGGGCTTATCCCGCGGGCGGCGGCGCCTACACGGTGGCGCTCGAAAACCTGGGTGCGATATTCGGACTGATCGCAGCCTCGGCGCTGCTCATCGACTACACCCTGACGGCAGCGGTAAGTATCGCAGCCTGCGTCGAGGCCATTGTCTCGGCGGCGCCGGATGTCGATGCGGTACGTGTGTATCTCGCAATCGGCCTCATCGGGCTGATCGCACTGGGCAACCTGCGTGGCATCCGCGAGTCGGGCACGGTGTTCTCGATCCCGACCTACGGGTTCGTATTCCTGCTTGCGGGGACGATCCTGTTCGGGATGATGAAGGTGTTCACGAGCAACGACCCGAACATCCTGCAGACAGGTGAACCAACGAAAGCGGCGGAGCACGCTACGCAGGCGCTCACGCTCTTCCTCGTGTTGCGGGCGTTCTCGGCCGGGTGCGCGGCACTCACCGGTGTCGAGGCGATCTCGAACGGGGTCTCGGCGTTCAAACCACCCGAGTGGAAGAACGCCATCCTGACGATGATTGCGATGGGTTTCCTTCTCGGCTTCCTCTTCCTCGGGACGACACTGCTGGCGCGCCACTACGGCATCGTCTACGAGCACGGCGACAAAGAGACCGTGATGTCGCAGGTTGGCGAGCACGTCTTCGGGCGGAACCTCGTCTACTACCTGTTGCAGGGGTTCACCGCCGGGATCCTCTTCCTCGCTGCGAACACGGCCTACAACGGGTTCCCCATCCTCGCGTCCATCCTCGCGCGCGATGGCTACCTCCCGCGCATCTTTCACCAGCGCGGCAACCGGCTCGTCTTCAGCTACGGCATCCTCGCGCTCACCAGCTTCGCTGGTCTGCTGCTCATCGGTTTCCAGGCGAGCACGACACGGCTGATCCCGCTGTATGCGCTCGGGGTGTTCCTCTGCTTCACACTTGCGCAGACCGGCATGGTCTACCTCTGGTTCCGCAGGCGAACTCCCGGCTGGCGGCGTTCGGCGATGATCAACGGGTTCGGTGCATGCGTCACGGCGGTCGTCTTCGTCATCATCATGGTTACGAAGTTCGCCGAGGGTGGCGTCGCGGTCGTCATCGCTATCCCGATTATCACGACGATCCTGTGGCTCATCGGACGGTTCTATAAGCGGCTCGGCCGTCAACTCTACGTCTCGCCGGAGGCGCTGCTCGACATGACACCGCACGGCGATTCACGCATCCCCATCCTCGTACCGGTCGAGGATGTGAACCTGGCGACGGTGATGACGCTGGGCGCCGCCTGCGAGCGCTCGCGTGATGTGACCGCCATCCACGTGCTTGTCGACCCGGACACACCCTCAACGGTGACCGGGCGCTGGAACCGCCAGTTCCCGGGTATACCCCTTGTCGTGATCGACTCGCCCTTCCGAACAGTTGCCGACCCGATAGCGCGGTACGTCGACGACCGCCTGAAGCGGGCGCCACACGAGGTGACGGTGATGGTTCCGCTGCTCGAAGTGAAGCGCTGGTACCACCGGCCGCTCGTGAACCAGAGCCTGAAGCGGCTGACCCGCCTCCTCCAGAACCGGCGGCACGTGAATGTGGTTCAACACCCGTTCAGCGCGGGCAGCATGGGCCGCCGCCGCAGCCGCCGGAACAGTGACCCGATCGCAGGGATGTGACGGCGGCCATATTCGGGATAACACCTAGTGAGCGTATGGATTTTTCCCGGTTAGGATAGTTCACAAAGCGCGAGATTCCTCAAGGACGCGACCCACTTCGTGAACGTTGGCCTCTTCGCCCGGGATCCAGCACAGGGCGACATTCTTCTCCGCGCGGCAATCGCGGCCGGCCATGTAGTCCAACTGCTCTCGGGCGAACACCCGCTTGAGCCGTTCGACGCCATCGTCTTCGACGGCTTCCCCCTGGCCGAGGTCGCGGAGCGTGTTGGGCGTCTCGCGCTGGGTTCGTACCCGGCAGTGCAGGCGCTCGCGGGACTTTCTCCCGCTGAGGCGGCGGCGTTCACCGAACTGCACCTGCCGATCGATGACGTCTACCCGGCCGGGAACGCGGGCGGTTTCGTGCTGCGGCTGGCCATCGCCGAACGCCGTCGCCAGCAGGAGGGGCTGACCGCGGCGGTTCGGCTCGAACAGGCCAACGACGCTATCTACAGCATTGACTTCGCGGGCCGATTTACCTCGGCAAACGCGGCGACCGAGGCGCTCACGGGCTACCACCGTCGCGACCTCATCGGCATGCCGATCGCGGCGGTTATCGCGCCTGATTTCCTGGACTACGTGACGGAGCAGACCGCTCGCAAACGCAGCGGCGCGACCGATTCGACCATTTTCGAGTTCGAGATTGTGCGTCCCGACGGTGAGCGGCGCCGGCTGGAGACCAGTTCGCGCTTGCTGACCGTAGACGGTGTGCCTGTGGGCGTGCAGGGCATCGCCCGCGATGTGACCAGCATCCGCCGTCTCGAGGGGCAACTCCTGCGCGAACATGAGGCGTTGGCGGCGGCCCGGGCGCAGTTGGCGGCGGTGTTCGAGAGTTCGAGTGAGGGCATCGTCGTCATCGACGCCGACCTGAACATCCTTCTCGAGAATGCCCGGGCACGTGAGCACGCGCGCATGTTCTTCGGCGGCGCACCGGCCGAAGGGAGGGACTTCCAGCAGCGCCTGACCCCGGACGAGCGAGATGCATTCAAGGGCTACGTGGAGCGCGCGCTTGCCGGCGAACGATTTGTGACGGAGTGGCGGCAGCAATCGCTGGCAGGCGGATGGGCGTGGTTCGAATCCTCCTACTCGCCGGTGCAACTCGATGATGGTGGCCATGTTGGTGTCGCCATCGTCTGGCGGGATGTGACGGAGCAGCGCCAACTCCTCGCCGACGTTGCCGAGCGGGAAGCGACGCTCTCAGCGGTGTTCGCCAGCATCAACGAAGGCATCACGCTGATGGATCGCGATATGCGGTTCGTCCTAGCGAATCAGCTTGCGCTTGAGCGTTCAGCGCTGTTCACGGGGAACCGCCCGGAAGCGGGGCGGCATATGTCGGCGTACATCCGGCCCCAGGAGTGGGAGAAGTTCACGGAACTCTTCGCGCAGGCCCTTCGTGGCGAGCATGTCACCGTTTCCGGCCGCTTCGATGACCCGGAGACGGGTGAGGAGCGCTGGACCGAGTACAACTACCACCCGGTTCGTGGCGGGGACGGAGAGGTGGCTGGAGTCGCCCGGGTGTCACGCGACATCACGAGAGCACGGCTCGCCGAACGTGCCCTGCGCCGGGCCGATAAGTACAACCGGGCGCTCGTCGAGAACACGCCGGACGCGCTCTTCGTCCTGGACGTGAGCGGCGAACCGGGAACGTACGCGTTCCGGGTCGCAATGGCCAACGCAGCGTTCGGGCAGCTCACCGGGCTCGACCCCGAGCGCATCCAGGGACGCCTCGTTGCGGATATCTTCAAGGACGCGGAGATCTACGAGAACTCGGTCCGCCGCTACATGGAGGCTATCACCGCAGGCCGCACGATAGAGTACGAAGAGGTCATCCCGTGGGCTCACAGGCCCGAGGTTCTCACCACGCTCACGCCGCTCCTCGACGCGCAGGGTAGGTGCTACCGCCTGATCGGAACCTCGCGCAACATCACCGAGCGGAAACGGCTCGAGCGCGAGGAGCGCAACGCGCGTGAACGTGCGGAGGGGCTGGCGCGCATCGTGGAATCGACATCCGACGCAATCATCAGTCTCGACCTCGATCGCCGGGTCGTGTTCTGGAACGCGAGTGCTGAGCGAATCTACGGGTACCCGGCGACGGAAGCGCTCGGCCAGCACATTACCAGCCTCTTCCCGCCCGGGTATGACCCCGATGCATTTGCGCGCGGCGACGCTGAGCGCGATAGCGTCTACGCAGGAAACCAGATCGTGTCGATGCGCACACACCGCCGGCGGAGTGATGGCAGCATCTTCGATGCGCTGGTTTCGGCCTTTCCGTTGCGGGATAGCGACGGGGTGGTCGTGGGGATCGCCAGTGCCTCGACCGACATTACGGAACAGCTTCGCACCGAGGCGGCGATCCGGGAACGCACCGCCGACCTCGACGCCGTTTTCGCAAGTTCGCACGATGCGCTCGTGCTGCTCGATACCGATGGGCGGGTGCTGCGGCTGAACCCTGCCGCGCAACACGACCTCGAAGCGCTCAACGGGGCTGGAGACTTCATCGGGCGGCCATGGAGCGAGGTCATGCCTCCCGACGGCAAGCCCGAGCTGCCGGAACTGCTGCGACGTGCGAAAGCCGGCGAAACAGTGTCTCTCGAGCGGACGACGTTCATCGGACCTCGGCAGCGGACGTTCGATGTCTCGTACGCAGCGGTTCAGCTTGAGGATGGAAGCCTTCGCGGGGTGCTCGTCACCGGGCGCGACATCACCGAACGGAAGCGAGCCGCCGATTCGCTCGTGCGTACGCAGAAGCTCGAGTCGCTCGCCGTACTGGCCGGTGGCATCGCACACGACTTCAACAACTTGCTCGTCGGGATCCTCGGTAACGCGGGGATCGCGCTCTCGGAGCTTCCGGACACGTCTCCGGCGCGGGAGACGATCGGGGCGATCGAGACCGCGGGCCAACGCGCCGCCGAACTGGCGCGCCAGATGCTCGCCTACTCGGGCAGAGGCAAAATCGTCGTCCAGGATGCGAGCCTGAACGACCTCGTAAGCGAGATGACTCACTTGCTCAAAGTGTCGATCGGCAAGCGCATTGCGCTCCGGCTGGACCTTGCCACCGACCTGCCGCTTGTCCAGGCCGACGCCACGCAGTTGCGCCAGGTGATCATGAACCTCGTGGTCAACGCCTCCGACGCGATCGGCGCGAACGACGGCGCGATCACCGTGCGCACCGGCTCGTTCACAGCCGACACGCAGGCGCTGCGCGACCAGTACCTCGCGCCGGAACTCACTCCGGGAGACTACGTGCTCCTTGAGGTCGAAGACTCCGGGATGGGCATGAACGAGGAGACACTCGCGCGCATCTTCGACCCATTCTTCACGACGAAATTCACCGGGCGCGGGCTTGGGCTGGCGGCCGTGCTCGGTATCATCCGCGGTCACCACGGAGCGATTAAGGTCGACAGTGTGCCCGGCGAAGGAACAACCTTCCGCCTGCTGTTCCCTGTGAGCGCCACGGCCACGCCGCCAGCCGAGGCGAAGGTAGCGCCTGCGCCGTGGAAGGGCACGGGCGCTGTGCTCGTTGTGGACGACGAACCGACGGTGCGCGCCGTAACGGTGCGGGCGCTGCGGGCATTCGGGTTCGAAACGCTGGAGGCGGAAGATGGCCAGGCAGGTGTGGATGCCTACGCGGCGAACCGCGACCGCATCGTCGCGGTGCTGCTCGACATGACGATGCCACGGCTGAACGGCGAAGAGACGTTCCGGGCGCTGCAGGCCATCGACCCGGGCGTGCGCGTCATCTTGATGAGCGGCTTCACCGAGCAGGACACGACGGGGAAGTTCGCCGGACTCGCCGCGTTCATCCAGAAACCGTACGAACTCGCAACGTTGCGCGAGGCGGTCCGGGCCGCGGTGGAGCAGACGCACGTGGTGAGCTGAAGCTCGTCGCGCCGACTAGAACATTCGTGCGGTATACTCGCAGCCGTGACTGGCGAAGGCCGCATCGTCGCTGCAGATCTTGGCCTCGAAGATGGGGAGGAGCGCACGCTCCGGCCGCAACTTCTGCTCGATTTCCCGGGCCAGGATCGGACGAAGGAGAACGTCGCGATCGCCATCGAAGCGGCGAAGGCACGCGGCGAAGCTCTCGACCACCTGCTCCTCTACGGTCCCCCGGGCCTCGGCAAGACGACGCTGGCGAATATCGTAGCGAACGAGATGGGCGTGGCCATCCGCACCACCAGCGGCCCCGCGTTCGAACGGCCGGGTGACCTCGCCGCTATCCTGACCGGCCTCAAAGAGCACGACATCCTCTTCATCGACGAAGTGCACCGCCTCTCGCGCGCGGTCGAAGAAATTCTCTACCCGGCGATGGAGGACTTCGCACTGGACCTGGTCATTGGCAAGGGTCCCGGAGCGAGGACGGTGCGGCTGGCCATGCCAAAGTTCACGCTCATCGGCGCCACAACCCGCTACGCCATGATCAGCGCGCCCCTCCGTGACCGGTTCGGGTCGGTCTTCCGGCTCGATTTCTACGATGCACCGACACTCACGACGATTATCAAGCGCTCGGCGAGCATCCTCGGCGCCGATATTCCGGAGGACGCGGCCTTCGAGATCGCTCGCCGTTCGCGTGGGACGCCGCGCATCGCCAACCGGCTGCTGCGGCGCGTGCGCGACTACGCAGAGGTGCGCAACGGCGGGGCAATCACGCTCGACGCCGCCCGGGCCGCGCTCGCCATGCTCGAAGTGGACGACCTGGGCCTCGATGACTCCGACCGCGCGGTGTTGCGCTGCATCGTCGAGAAGTTCGGCGGCGGGCCGGTTGGCCTCGAAACCATCGCCGCAGCCATTTCGGAGGAGTCGGACACGATTATGGACGTGTACGAACCGTTCCTGTTGCAGTGCGGCTTCCTGAACCGTACGCCACGCGGCCGGATCGCCACGCCCGCCGCCTACGCGCACCTTGGCATTCCGTATCCGGGAGAGCGGGCTTCGGCGCAGGCCGGGCTGTGGGACGCTCCCGCATCCGCGGACGCACCGGACGACGCCGGAGCGAATGGCTTGCCCGAATCCATTACGCTTGACCCATGACACGCCAGCTCATCTCCTCTGGCGGGCCGTTCGAAGACATCGCCGGCTACTCGCGCGCTGTTCGCACCGGCGCCCACGTGTACGTCTCGGGTACGACTTCGGCGCAGCCTGACGGCACCGTCTTCGGCGATAACGACATCTACCTGCAGGCGAGGCGTTGCTTCGAAATCATCGAGCAAGCGCTGGCCGAAGCGGGCGCGACCATGGAGCACGTGGTGCGGACACGCATGTTCGTGACCGACATTTCGCGCTGGGAAGACGTGGCAAAGGCGCACCACGAGTTCTTCAAGTGGGTGAAACCGGCGGCGACGATGGTGCAGGTGACCGCGCTCATCGACCCGCGCATGCTTATTGAAATCGAAGCCGACGCGGTGATCGACGAGGGTTGAACTCCAGCGCGAGTGACACGTCCTCATCGGAGCTTTACGTTCGTTGCCGTACTCTCCGCTGCGCTCAAGGGGGCAAACCCTGGCATAGGAGATTGCAATGGCGAACTATCTGTTGATTTACCACGGGGGCGGCGAGATGCCGGAGGACCCGGCCGTCCTGGCTTCGGAGATGGAGGCATGGACGAACTGGTTCGCGCAAATCGGGCCGGCGGTGGTCGATGGCGGTAACCCGGTGGGACGCAACTGGACAATCACCGCGGAGGGAACGACCGAGGACGGTGGCCCCAACCCGGCGACCGGGTACAGCGTGATCAGCGCGGACAGTATGCAGCGCGCGCTCGAACTCTCGCTGGGCTGCCCGGCACTCGCGAACGGCGGCAGCATCGAGCTCTGCGAGACGTTTGACGTGTAACGGTCCTACGCGAGGCAGCGCAACGGCTTGTTGCCGTTGTAGGTGAGCATCTCGCTGAAGAGTTGGACGTAGTCGAGCGGCTTGCCCCACTTTTCGCCGCGAAGTTCCGAGTAGGCGCGGTGGAGGTTCGGCACCAGCCGCTCCGGGTCGTGCAGGTCCTTGAACTGGCCGAGGTCGAGGCTCTGCGCGAGTTCCAGCGGTGGCGTACCGGCCTCCATGCCGCGCTTCGCGGTTTCCTGGATGAACCGCAGGTACGAGCGCACGGCGGTGATCGCTTCCGGCCCACAGACGGGGCCGTGGCCCGGCACGATCGTCTCCGCGCCGAGGGCTTCGATTCGTTCGAGCGCCTTCAGCCAGCCGCCAACCGAGCCGCCAAGCGCGAACGGGGTCCCGCCGTTGAAGATGACGTCGCCGGTGAAGAGGAGCTTCCGCTCGGGGATCCAGGCGACGATGTCGTTCGTGGTGTGGGCCGGGCCGACGAAGATCAGTTCGATCTTCAGGTCATCGACGTAGAGCGAGAGGCGCTCGTCGAACGTGATCGTCGGCGGCGTGACGGGGCAATCGCCGAAGTCGACCATCGGGAAGAGCGCGTTGGCGGCGTGGCCGCTGGCGATGATTTCGCGCCGGCAGAGTTCGTGGGCGACGATTGCGCTGTCGGCGAACATGAAGTTCCCGTGCGTGTGGTCGCCGTGGCTGTGGGTGTTGACGAGCGCGGCGACGGGCAGTTGGGTCACCTGGCGAAGCGCCGCGTGGTAGGCGCGGGCACGCGCTTCGGTGCCGGTGGAATCGATGACGGTCGTCGTCGTGCTCCCGACGACGCAGCCGGCGTTGTTCAGGAACCACGAACCATCGAGTTGGATGTAGGCGAAGATCCCCTTGCTCACCTCCTGGATAGCCGGTGGGGGAATCTCTGCGTGAACTGGCACTGCCGCGGATGACATCTGGCGCCTCCTCTGTGGGGCGCATTCAAGCATGAGCAGCCCACCGAAGGCGAGCGGTCAGGCCATCGATTGTTCGAGCGCGAGACGGACGTTGTCGGGGAGCGGTGTTGGCTTCCCATCGGCGCCGAGCCAGACCTGAACGGAGTTCCCCTCGGCCACGGGTGAACCGTCCGGGCGGCTGATGCTGTAATTCAGGCTGAAGCTGCGCGTGCGCACCTCGGACGTCCACGCGCATGAGACGGCTTCCTCGCGGAAGCGCAGTGGGCTCTTATACGAACACGACGTCTGGGCGAGCATGAAGGACTGCCCTTCGGGCCAGAGCGTGTGGGGAATGATGCTGAAGAGGTGGTCGAGCCGCACGTCCTGGAAGTACTCGAAGTAGCGGGCGTTATTGACCACCTGCTGCGAATCGATGTCGCAGGAGCGCACGTGCAGCCGCCGTTCCGTTTGCGTTGCCAGGGTGACCGTCTCCTCCGGAAAGTTCGAGCCCGCGCCATTGCCGGGAACCCGCCGCGGGTAGCCTACAGGTTTTCGAGCCCGGCAACCGCCTGGCCGTCGCGGGCGCGCCCTTCTGGCCCGCGTTCGAGACGCCCCGCCAGCAATGAGAGCGCGTAGTTCGGGATGAAGTACAGGAGTGCCACGACCGTGAGCACTTCGATCGTGGGGTTCCCGAAGGCCGGCGATTCGTACAGGATTTTGCCGCGCCGCAGGAGTTCTTCGATGGCGATGAGGGCTGCCAGCGATGTGTCTTTGTAGAGCGTGATGAGCTGGCTGACGAGGCCGGGCGCCATGCGGCGCAACGCCATCGGTACGGCCACGAACCGCATCGACTGGAGGTAGGTGAGGCCGATGGTGCGGCTGGCTTCGACCACCCCCTTCGGGATGGAGAGGATGCCGGCGCGCATGATCTCGGCGACGACGGCGCTGTTGTAGAGCGCGAGCGCGAGGATGGCAGACGCTTTTGGTGTGAGGTCGCCGGATGTGTCGTCGAGGAACCAGTCGATGATCGGGAAGTCCTTCGCGGCGGATGTGTTCGCACGCCCGGCGCCGAAGAAGACGAAGAAGATCAGCAACAGCAATGGTGTCGCGCGGAAGGTTTCGACGTAGGTAGTGCTGATGACGCGCACGATGGGGATGGGCGAGAGCCTCCCCACTGCCATGAGAATGCCTACGACCAGCGCCAGGGCGATGCCCGCCATCGCGATCTGGACACTGATCCAGAGCCCTTCGAGCAGGAATCGCCAGTACGGCCATTCCTTGAAGAGCGCCCAGTTGCCCGGCAGAAGGTCAAGGAAGCCACCCCAGAGTGCGTCCATCAGCGTGCCCTCGCGACGCGCCGTTCGAGGCGGTGGGATGCGATGGCCAGCGGCACGGTGAGACTCAGGTAGAGCACGCCGGCAAGCGCGAACAGTTCGAACGTCTGGAAGTTGTTCTGCTGGATGTTGTCAGCGGTCTGGAGGAGTTCGCGCACGCCGATCGCCGAGACGAGCGCGGAGTTGCGGAAGAGCGCGCTAAAAATGCTCGTCAGCAGCGGAACGGAGATGCGCAAGGCCTGCGGGATGACGACGTAGACACGCGCCTGCAGGTAGTTCAGGCCGAGTGAGCGGGCGGCTTCGGTCTGGCCGCGGTCGACCGAGAGCAGGCCGCTGCGAAGGGCCTCGGCGGTGTAGGCGGCGGTGTACATGGTGAGCCCGATGAGGCCCGCCTTGAACGGCGACAGTAGGAACCAGTCGGGGCGGCCGATACCAGGGAGAGTGAGTTTCGGCAGTGCGAAGAAGAGAAAGAACAGCTGAACCAGCAGCGGGGTGTTCCGGAACCACTCGACGTAGGCGGCGCCGGCTACGCGGAAGGCGCGCCACTCGGCCGTGCGCAAAAGTGCGAGCACGCCGCCCAGGAGCATCGCCAGCGCGAACGAAAGCAGCGTGAGAATGATGGTCATCCGGTAGCCGCGAAGGAGCGCCGGGTAGTTTTCGCGTAGCTGCGTCCAGACGTCGTGCCAGAAGTCGCGGGCGCCATAGGTTGCGCCGAAGAGCGCCCAGGCAACGCCAGCGAGAGCCAGGCCGCGTCCAGCCCAGAAAAGGGGCTGGAACCAGCTCGCCCGGCGTCCCGGGCGCGTTGCGACGACCTCTACCGCGACCCAGAACGGGAGCGCGACCAGGAGGTACCCCCAGATCAGCAGTGCGGTGAGGCCCAAGCGAAAGCTTTCTGCCCCGCCCCGCGATAAGCGGGGCGAGGCTCCAACATGGTGTGGTTAGTTGGTTGCCGGGAGCTTGGCCCTTGCGTCAGCGGCCTTGGGCAGGCCTTCGACCTTGCCAAGGTACTTGTCGTAGATCTTGTCCCACGTGCCGTCGCTCAGTTCCTTCGCAAGGAGCGCATCGATGAACTGCACGAAGTCGGTCTTGCCCTTCTTCACGCCGATGCCATACGGCTCCTGGGTGAACTGCCCGCCGACGAGCTTCAGTGTGTTATCGCTGGCGGCGAAGCCGGCGAGGATGATGTCGTCGGTGGAGACCGCCTCAACACGCCCGCTCTTCATCGCGTCCACACAGGCGGCGTAGCCGGTGAGCGAGAGCAGGTTGGCCTGGGGCGCCTTCGCCTTCACGTTCTTCTCCGACGTCGAACCCTGGACGGAGCAGACGTTCTTGCCGTTCAGGTCGTCGACGGTCTTGATGGTCGTGTTGTCCTTCTTGACCAGGATCGACTGGCCGGCCAGGTAATATGGGCGGGAGAAGTCGATCTGGGTCTTGCGGTCGGCGTTGATGGTCATCGTGGCGATGACGAGGTCGACCTTATCCTCCTGGAGGAAGGGGATGCGGTTCGCGGAAACGGCTTCGACGAACTCGATCTGGTCTTCCTTCAGGCCGAGGGCCTTGCCGATCTCCTTGGCCACCTGGACGTCGAAGCCGTCGACCTTGCCGGTGACCGGGTCCTTGAGGCCGAAGCCGGGTTGGTCGAACTTCACGCCGACGGTGAGTTTTCCCTTGGCGACGATTTTGCCCATCGTCGAATCGGCGGCGAAGGTGGGTGCAGCCGCCTGGGTTGGCGCCGTGGTCGGCTTGTTCGAACCACCGTTGTCGTCGTCGTCATCGCCGCATGCGGCGACGAGGGCCATGGTGGCGATGAGAGCGATCATCGCCAGCAGGAACATGGTGTAACGCTTCACGTGTCCTCCTCGAGTGGTGGAGCCGGCTGGCTCCGTTGTATCGCGGCGCGAACCGCCGCGGATGGCTAGTGGACGAGGATTCTCCCCAGGAATCGCTGCGTCCGTTCGCTTCTCGGCCGTTCGAAAACGTCGGCCGGGCTGCCCTGTTCCTCCACGCGGCCATCCACCATGAAGAACACACGGTGGGCGGCCTCGCGGGCAAACCCCATTTCGTGGCTGACCACCAGCATGGTCATGCCTTCGCGCGAGAGGTCGCGCATGACATCGAGCACCTCTTTGATCATCTCAGGGTCGAGGGCGCTCGTTGGTTCGTCGAAGAGCATGACCTCGGGCTCCATCGCGAGCGCTCGCGCGATCGCGACGCGCTGCTGCTGGCCCCCGGAGAGTTGCCCGGGGAAGCTCTTCGCTTTTTCGGGAATGCCCACGCGCTCGAGCAGGCTCAGCGCACGCTCTTCGGCGGACTGGCGCGACTCTTTCCGCACCTTGCGCGGCCCGAGCGTGATGTTGTCGAGCACGGTCATCTGTGGGAAGAGGTTGAACGCCTGCTGCACCATCCCGACATGAGAACGTAGGGCGTTCACATCGGTCTCCTTCGCGTGGACCGAGACGCCGTTGACCAACACCGCGCCGGAGTCGATCGACTCGAGGCGGTTCACGGTGCGGAGAAGCGTGCTCTTTCCCGAACCGGACGGGCCGATGATGACGACCGTCTCGCCCGAGGTGACTTCTTCGCAGATGTCCTTGAGGACCACATTCCGCCCGAAGGACTTCACGACGTGGTCAAAGGTGACCGCAGGCGTAGGCATCCCACCGAGTATAGCGGGCATACACGCGGAAAAGGCGAATGCTTATGTGGCGAACGCTCCCGCAATCGCCTGCAACTGGCGCATGTGGTCGAGGTCGTGGACGCGCATGAAGAGGAGCCATTCGCGCCAGCTGAAGTCGCCGAACATGGGGTGGGTCATCTTCACGTCGAGGTGTTCGTCGCCGGAAGCCTTGAGGACGCGTTCGTAGAACGGCTCGCGGATAGCGGTGTAAGCCTGCCAGTACTCCTCGGAGGAGCCGAACCCGCGCGTGGCGCCCGAAATCTGGTCGCGCACGCGTTCGGGGAGAACGCCGGAGTCGAGGATGCCGGTGATCGAGCGGGCGCCGTGTTCGCTCATCTCGAGGACGTGGGTCCAGACTTCGGCGGCGGACCATTCGCCTTCGGCTGGCCGTTCCGCGAAACGGCCCGCGGGCACGGAGGCGCCGGCGTCGCGCAGCGGGGCGCAATCCGTGCGCACCTTCGCCACGAGGTCGGGAACGCTCAGCTTGTTCGCCTGGGCGATGAGGTAGCCTCGGATACGCTCGTTCTCGTTCACCGGTGCGGTCATGATGTGCCTCCTCTTGGCGCCACTGTACGGGCAGTCAGTAGTGTGAAGCAACGGAGTACGCTTTGCGTCCAGCGGGTGAGTGGGGACGGAGTTGTCTTTATTCCGCTGGCCAGTAGATTCCGCGTGTGCACGCTTTCCTCTCGGTTTTCAACGACGGGGCGCTCGACCTGACGCCCCACCAGTACGCAGGACTCGGCGTCATCGCGCTTTCCGCGCTGGCAGCACAGGCCGTCTACATCATCGCGGCGGTGCTGTTCATCCGTTCGCACAACCACCCTGCGCGCCGGGCATACTGGCGGCGCGAGCGGCGGCGGCTTGACAGCGTGGTCTTCGGACTGTTGATCGCCGCCGCCGTGCTCATCGGCCTGCCGTTCCTCGACCTCGATCCCGAGCTTCACGATACCGTCGTCATCGCTGCCCGCGTTCTCGGCGCCGTCTGCGGAGGACTGCTCCTGCTGCGCGGCATCGCCATCGTTGGCGACTACCTGCTGGAGAAAGCGGGTCTGACCGAGACGCGGCTCGATGACCAACTTGTCCCGCTCGTCAGGCAGACAGCGAACGTGTTCGTGGTGCTTGTCGGGGCGCTCTTCGTGCTCTCGAACCTCGATGTTGACGTTGGTGCGCTCATTGCCGGTCTCGGTATTGGCGGCCTGGCGGTGGCGCTGGCTGCGCAGGACACGATCAAGAACCTGCTCGGCGGCATCACGGTGCTCGCCGACCGGCCATTCCAGGTCGGGGACTGGATTGTGGTGGGAGACACCGAAGGCACGGTCGAGAAGGTCGGCTTCCGCTCGATGCGTATCCGCACGTTCAAAGAATCGCTCGTGACGGTGCCGAACGGCCACCTCGCCGACCACATTGTGGACAATATGGGCGTGCGCCCCTATCGCCGGTACGACACGACGCTGCACCTGCCGCTTTCGACGCCTACGGAGACCGTGCAGGCGTTTTGCGAGGGCGTGCGTGCCCTGCTGCACGCGAATGAACGCGTCCGCCAGGACTACTTCTTCTGCGAACTCGAGCGCATCGGCGATTCGACCCTCGAGATTCTGCTCTACTGCTTCTTCGCCGCGCCTGATTGGGCCGCGGAGTTGCGTGCCAAGCACATCCTGAACCTCGACATCCTGCGCCTGGCCCAGTCGCTCGGGGTCGAACTGTCCGCGCCTGCATCGTCGGTGCGGCTGGACGGCTGGCTTGGCGCTTCGCCGAAGCCGCCGGCGCAATCCCGCGAGGCGCTGGCGAACGTGGTCGGTGCGTTCGCTTCGCCGGGCGCCGCCGGGCAGGCCGGCCATCAGCCGCTCACGCATGGCTTCGAACCGGACGCGACACCGGACTTCGCTTCACGCTCGGACGACGGCGAAGGCTAAGGCTCGCTGCCGGAGGCCGGTTCGACGGGCAGTGCCGCCGGTGGTGGCGCTGGCGGGCGCTTTCGCCGTGCTGCCAGCACAACCAGAAGCACGCCGATGAGCAATAAGACGCCGCCAACGACCATGCCGGCGATGGCGAAGCCGCGTACCCACGGGAACCGTACCGCGAAGCGCGCGTCGACATCGACACCCGCGGAACCGTCGGCGTTGAGGATGATTGCGCGCCACTTGCCCGCCTGCACCGGCCAGACGATCTGCTGCCTCCCGGCGCCGGACGCCGAGACCGCGAAGAGGGAGTTTTCGGGCGTGGGAAGGTCTCTCGTTCCCCCCTGGGCGACAGATGCGTAATCGAACGGCCCGAAGTCGAGGTCGCGAACGATGGCCGAACTGCCGTTCGCGAGGAACGCGGAAACGGCTGCTTCCGTACCGACCGCGATGAAGACGGGCTTGCCGTTCGCGCTCTCGGCGGAGATACGGAGGTGAACCCTGCCCGCCTTCGTGGCGGCGTTGTCGTCGACCTTCTCGAATGTGGCGGTGTCGGTGACGAAGGCGGCTGTGGCTGTGGTCATGCGGCCACCGCCTTCGACGTAGCCATCGCTGCCCACCGAGCGGTAGGCGGCCACGCTGGCGCTCCCACAGGCGAACCCGAGGAGCGCGAGGAGTGCGCCGAGGATGATGAGGAAGATCCGCACGGCCTGGCTATTCTCTCGCGCCTCGGCGGCACGGTCTCGCCGGTGCTATTCGGGCATGTCCAGTCCGTGGTCCGGCTTGCAGGTCCACGGGCCCCACGGGTCGACGTGGGCGCGTTCGTGCTCCTGGAAAGCGAAGAGGGCAGCTTTCATGTTGGTCACGGGGTCGGCCCAGTTGGCGCCATCGAGGCCCGCCTCGGCGAACCAGAACGGCATCATCTGCATGAGGCCGAGCGCGCCGCCGTACTGCGCGCCACTGTGGAAGCGGCTTTCGCACCAGGCGACGTTGACGACGTCATCGACGAGCGCCGAGGGCCAGCCAGCAGCGACTGCCGCCGCGCGGATTTCGGCGCCAGTGAGGTAGCGGCCCGTGGGAGCGGGCGCGACAGTCGGCTGGGGCTGCGGCGGAGCGATGGCAGCGGGCGGAGGCGGAGCTGTTTCGACGGCCGGCGCCTGGGTTGGGGCTGGCGCGGGCGTGGTGGCCGGGGCAGCCTCTTCCACCGCAGCGGCGGCAGCAGAGTCGGCCGCTGGCGGCTGGAGCGCCGCCTGTTCGGCGGCGACTGACTCGGGAGCGACCTCCGCGGGAATCACGCCTGCATAGACCGTTTCGGGGACGAGAATTTCGGATGCCGGTTGACCCGCAACGACGGTTGTCTGGGCGTAAGCGCGGTCGCCGAGGAGGCGATTCAGGTTCGGCGCAACGGCCGTACTCGTTCCGCCCGAGAGCAGATGGGCGGCGAGGAAGAAGGAGATCGAGAGCATCACGATCTCGGCCACGCGTACGAGGGGACCGCTCTTCTGGGAGGGTTCGCTATCGTGCCAGTGGGGTGCGAAGGTGTCGCCCATCGTCGGTGCGAAGGCGGTTCGGAAACCGGGGTCCGGTTCGGGTTGGCTGATCGGCAAGCGCAGCCAGCGGCCAGCTACCAGGGCGATGGCGAACACATAGTCCACCCAGCCAGCCAGCCAGCTCGTGACGCGCACCGGCTCATCGGGGAGCCGAGTCGTCACGCGGGGGTTTCCTCGCGTGAGGTTTTACTCATAGTTCAAAGTGGTCCGCACGCAGGGCGCACCAACCAATGGTCGGTAGCGTACGAACCGATCACCCCGCCAAGAGGTGGCCGTCAGGGTGCCACAGGAGACGCCCTTGGGCAATGCCTGGAGTGCTTTGCAGGCGTTAGAAATACCCGAACCGGCGCATCGTCATGCCCTGATCCTCATAACACCGAACAGGTAAGATGGTTCCTCCAGACCCTCATCCAGGACGGCACATGCAGCTCCACGACACCCTCAGCAACACCCGCCGCGAGCTCCTTCCCGCGCTCGCCGAAGACGACGTGGTGCGCCTGTACGTCTGTGGAGTCACCCCGTACTCCGAGAGTCACGTGGGCCATGCGCTGCATGCGATTGTTTTCGATGTCTTCCGGCGGTATCTCGATTGGCGCGGTATCCCGGTTAAGCACGTCCAGAACTTCACCGACATCGACGACAAGCTCATCGACCGTGCGAACCGGCTCGGCGTGCCGATGCACGAACTCGCCGAACAGAACATCGAGGACTACCACCGCCAGCTCAACCAGATGAACGTCCTGCCCGCGCACGTCTATCCGCGCGTCACGGAGGTGGTCCCCCAGATCATCAGCTTCATCCAGGGCCTGATCGACAAGGGCTTCGCCTACGCTTCGGGTGGGGATGTGTACTACAAGGTCCGCGAATTTGGCGCGGATGCGTACGGTGCGCTTTCGAAGCGGAATATCGATGACCTGCTCTCGGGGGCCCGCGTCGACCCGACGGAGCTGAAATCCGACCCGCTGGATTTCGCGCTCTGGAAGGGCGCGAAACCGGACGAACCGAGCTGGGAGAGCCCGTGGGGCCCCGGCCGGCCGGGCTGGCACATCGAGTGCTCGGCGATGGCACTGCACGCGCTCGGCGAGCAGATCGACGTGCACGGCGGCGGCGCGGACCTGATTTTCCCCCACCACACGAACGAAATCGCCCAGACCGAGGCTTACACCGGCAAAGCGCCCTTCGCGCGCATCTGGATGCACAACGCCCTGCTTCAACTCAGCGGCGACAAGATGTCGAAGTCGCTGGGCAACCTCGTGACCATCGCCGAGGCACTCGAGCAGTACGGGGCCGATGCGCTGCGTATGTTCGTCATTTCGAGCCACTACCGCAGCCCGTCGAGCTACACCGACGACGCACTCGACGCGGCGCGTTCCGGCGTGGAGCGTCTGCGCAACGCCGCGTTCTCCGAGGGTGGCAAGGGCGAGAAGCTCGACCCGGGCGACGTTCGCGCCCGCTTCACCGAGGCGATGGACGACGACTTGAACACACCGCGTGCGCTCGCTGCGCTGTTCGACCTCACACGCGACATCAACCGGTCGGCGGCTTCGGGCGGCGACACGGCTGAGGCGCGGGCGCTGCTTCGCGAACTCTGCGGCGTGCTGGGCTTCACACTTGCCGCGGCCGAAGGAGGTTCGCAGCAGGCTGCGCCCTTCATCGACCTTCTCGTCGCGGTTCGGGCCGAACTCCGGGCGGCGAAGCAGTGGCAGCTTTCCGACCGCGTTCGTGACGGCCTGCTTGAACTGGGGGTCGAAATCAAGGATGGGCCGGAAGGGACGACCTGGAAGGCGAAGTAGAGCGGCGCCAGCCGGGAAGTCACGTCCGCGCGTGAGCTACGGGAAGTCGCTACCGGGGATGCTGTCGGGGTCGTTGACCAATTCGCCCCAACGCCGGGCGATGACGTCGAGCGGTGATGGCGGCGGTGTCCACGGGATGCCGCGGACGATGATGCCGCGGTTGGGAGCGTGCTCGACGAGCCCTTCGCTTTCGAGCCGCCGGAAGGCCTCGCGCACCGGAGTCTGGCTGACGCCGAGGCGTGCGGCGACTTCTTCCTGGCGCAGGTGCTCACCCGCGCGGATGTTGCCCGACATAATCGATGATTGCAGAGCCTCGTAGACAAGGTCGGCCTTGGTTCGCGAGGGCCGGGGTTTCGCCATCATGCGTAGGATACCCGGTCGGGGCGCTCGAACACGCGGGAGCGGCCGCTACACTGAACCCACCTCACCAGGAGTGCATGGATGGCCCAGGCCCGCGTATATCAACTCAACGCCTCGAATGGCGGCGTGCCGAAACTCCCGCTGTCCGAAGCGCAGGTAACCCAACTTGGCATCGAAGGCGACGATGTGATGCACCCGGAAATCCATGGTGGGCCTGAGCGCGCGCTCTGCATCTACGCGCTCGAGCGGATTGAGTCACTCGCGGCCGAGGGCCATCCGATCGCGCCCGGAACTGCTGGCGAGAACCTCACCATCCGGGGTCTCGATTGGGAGCTTGTACAACCCGGCGCCCGGATTCGTGTCGGTTCGGAGGTTCTGCTCGAGGTGACGCGGTTCACCACGCCCTGCGCGACGATCCGGGGCTCGTTCATCGGCGGCGACTTCAACCGTATCCACCACGTGACGCACCCGGGTTGGAGCCGCGCCTACACACGCGTGCTCTCTACGGGCGTCATCCGGACTGGCGACGTCGTCGAAATCCTGGGGGCGAAGGAATGAGCCACTTGCACGACCTTTTCGAATACAACCAGTGGGCGAACAGCCTCGTCCTCGCGGAGACCGACCAGATGAGCGTGGAAGCGCTCGATGCGCCGATGCCGGAACTTGGCGGTTCGACGCTCGAATTGTTGAGCCACCTCGAGCGGGTGCAGGCGAACTTCTTTGGTCTCTTGGCGGGTACGGGGCGTCCGCCGCGGGCCGATGGGCGCCCGTACGGGGATGTTGCGGCGGCGCTGCGCGAGTCGGACGAGGCGTACCTTGCGGCGCTCCCGGGGTTCGAAGCACGGCTTGCGGAGCGAATCGAGGTTGCATGGTTCGAGCGTTCGTTCACGTTCGAACAGGCGCTGCTCCAGGTCGCGACGCATTCGGTGCAGCACCGCGCGGGTATCAGCGCGGGGATCGCGCGGGCCGGGCGCAAACCGGCCGACCTGGACTACATCATCTGGCTTGCGAGGTTCCGCTGAACGGCAATCAGACGCCGGCGTAGCTGTGGAGGCCGGTGACCCAGAGGTTCACGGCAAAGTAGGTGAACATCACGAGCGCCCACATCACGATGAGCCACCACATCGGGTCGGGGCGCCAGCCACGGCGCACCTTCGCGGGGATAACTTTGCGGATCCCGGGCGCACTCGCCACGGAACCCGTACCAGCGCGAGCGTGGAAGTAGGCGGCGATGGAGAGCCAGGTGACCAGCGCGCTGGTTTCCTTCGGATCCCAGCCCCAGTAGCGGCCCCAGGCGCTGTTCGCCCACCAGGCGCCAAGCGCGATGCCGAGACCGAGCAGCGGGAAGCCAACCATTACGGCCTTGTGCGCGAGGTCGCCTGCGGCGTCGGCACTTGGCAGCGAGGCGAACCTTCGCCGGCCCTCGCCACCCTGGAGCAGGTAGACCGCCGCGCCACAAAAGGACACAGTGAGCACGGCGTACGAGATCATCATGACGCTCACATGGATGGTGAGGAGCGGGCCGTTCTGGAGCGCCGGGACGAGCGGGTTGATCTCGGTCGGGAACGTCGAGGCGATGGCGAGCATGGCCGTGACGATGGGCAGGCCGAGCAGGCCGAAGCGGCGGTTGCGCGTGTACGCCTCGAAAGCGAGGTAGGCGGCCGCGATTCCGAAGCCAAAGGCGGCGGTGAACTCGTAGAGGTTCGAAATGGGTGCATGGCCGGTCGCGCTCCAGCGGGTGGCAACCTGCGCTCCCAGGAACAACACGGTGAACGCCGTGAACGTGGATGCCAGCCGACCAACGCCGGCGTTCGGCACGCCGCTCGCGGTGTTGATGGTGACCGTCCCGGCGCTGGTCTGCGCGGTCATCCGCCGCACGGCGAGCGAGGCGCTGGCCACGTAGGCGATATAGAGCGCCGACGCGATACCGGCGGTGACGAAGCCGGCCCAGAAGAGGTAGATGCTGAGGCTTGCCATAGTCGTTGGACGCGGTTGTTCGCCGCGCCACAATCCTAGCCCGAAACGGCGGATGGTTCAGCCCGACAGGTCCCGGGCCGCATCCCGTCTTTACGAAACGCCTACGCCATCGCCGACGCGATCTCGGTGTCGTCGAGGTTCGGGCCGACGACGGAACAGTGCAGGCGATCCCGCAGGATTACACGCTTCGCAACCTCGCGAACCTGATCGGCGGTAACGGCTTCAATCTGGGCGACCACGTCGTCGACCGATTCGATGACGCCCTTCGTGAGCAGCAGTTCGCCGTTGCGCTGGCCGACGGAGAATGCGGTCTCGAGGGAGAGGCGGAAGCGGCCGATATTGTGGTCCTTCGCCTTACGCAGTTCGTCGGCCGGTACGAGGCCGGTGGCAAGTTTCTCCGCTTCTTCCAGGCAGACCGAGATGGTTTCGCGTAGCTTGTCGCGATTCACCCCCGCGGAGATGGTGAAGACGCCCGCGTCGGAGAGGTAGCCGTAGCCCGAGCCGACCGAGTAGGCGAGCCCGCGGCGTTCGCGCACTTCGCGAAAGAGCCGCGACGACATGCCAGCCCCGAGGACGTCGTTCATGATCCGGATAGCAAAGCGGTCCGGGTCGTCGCGCCCGAACATGGGAAGGCCGAGGTACATAGTGCACTGGTCGATTGGCCGTGTATCGGTCGCGACGCGGGGGCCGGCAATCGAGGCGTCGTAGGGGACGACGGTGGGAATGGGGCCGTCCTCCATATCACGGAAGAGCGGTGTCGCCAGGTCGACCACCTGCCGGTGGGTCACATTCCCAGCGACCGAGAGCACGATGTTCGAAGGCTTGTACCACTCGCTGATGTGGCCAATGAAGTCGGGGCGCTTCCAGGTTGGGATCAGTTCGACTGGCCCACCGACGTCCCAGCCGGCCGGCTGCTCGCCGTAGACCGAGGTTCCGATGAGGCGTCCGGCCCACGCTCCGGGATTGTCGTGGTTACGCTTCAGTTCCTGCTGGACGACCGGGCACTCGCGGTCGATCTCCTCCTGTTCGAGCTTCGAATGCAGCAGCATGTCGGCGGCAACGTCGAGGGCAGTGGGGAAGCGGTCGAAGGGGACGATGTTCCAGTAGCAGGTGAACTCTTTGTTCGTGTAGGCGTTGAGCGTGCCGCCGGCGCCCTCGATCTCCTGTGCGATGAGGATGGCGTCGGGGCGCTTCTCAGTGCCCTTGAAGACCATGTGCTCGAGGAAGTGGGTGATGCCGTTCAGGCGCGCTGGCTCGGAGCGCGAGCCGACCCCCACGAAGATGTTGACCGAGGCAGCCTGCGTGCCCGGCATGGGCGCGGTGACGATGCGCAGGCCGTTAGCGAGGGTGGTGAGTTCCCAGTTCGACACAGATGCCCCCCTTGAGGTGGGAGCGGATCATACGGATAACCGGGAAAGGGAGAAGTTGGCCCACCGCCATCCCGTTTTGCGTACGGGACCGCTCAGGCGACGAAGAAGTTGACCAGGTCCTCGAGTTCGTCGAGTTCGAATGGTTTCGGCAGGACGCGGGCAACGCGCCGGGTGCGCGGGTCGTCCGCGTCGAGGTTGCCTTCGCCGGTCATGAGCACGACTGGCGGCGTCGGGCCGGCGTGGTTTTCGAGCGCGGCCACGACGCGCATGCCATCTCCATCGGAGAGATTGAGGTCAAGCAGGACGAGGTCGAAGGCGGTGGTTTCCAGGTGTTCAACGGCTTCGGCGGCGCTCTGGACGCCGGTGACTTCGTGACCGGCGTTGGTGAGGACCTGGCGGATGAGCCGCGAGATCGTCCGCTCGTCTTCTGCGAGGAGAATTTTGAGTTGCTTGGTCATGGCGCGCTTCCGCGTTGGCCGAGGGGGAGCGCGACAACGAATGTCGCGAATCGCTCGGCCCTTCGGCAGTGTACGGAGCCGCCCATCGCTAATACAAGCTGGCGTGAACGAAAGAACGAGTAGCCTGCGTCCGCGGCGATCGGCCGTTCGTCGCCCTGGGGGTGGCCGCTGCAGAACCGCAGCTCGACGGCGCCGGCTGCTAGTGTGACATCGAGTGTCACGAGGCCGGAACCGTCGCCGATGCGGTTGGCGCTCTCGGCGAAGCCGGCAATGGCGCGCACGAGCCGGGGCGCATCCCACGGGCCTTCGATATCAACGGCGGTGGCGTTCGAAAGTTGGATGCCGCGAAGCATTTCGCCGGCGGCGTTGATGGCCGCCGCGAGGTCGCACGGGCCGGGAGACAGGGTGACCCGGCCGCGCTCCAAACGCGACGCCTCCTGCAGGTCATCGGCCAGCAGTTGGAGGTCATCGACCGAGGTTCGCAACATGTCGGCGAGCTCTCCATCGAGCCGGAGTTCATCGCCTTCGGATTGCCGGCGGGCGAGTTCGATGACCATCTTGATGGAGGTGAGCGGCGTTCGGATTTCGTGGGCAAATGCGCCCATGGCTTCACGCCGGTAGGCTTCACCCTGCTCTCGGTCCACATCGGGCTGCATTGTCGTGGCCGCCACCCGGTGAAGGTATCGGCGCCAGCTGAACGTAACAATCGGGCGAACGCCCTAGGGAGTTCCCCAATGTTTCAGCGATCGAGCGCCGTGAGCGGGATAATACTCGGTTCGCCGCCGCGTGTATGGAGCAGTGGAGATGCTCCATGCACCTGCTCCTCGGCGTGGTAGGAACTGCGCACCAGCGGGCCCGATTCGACATGGCGGAAGCCAAGTGCCAGGGCCGATTCCTTCAGGCTGGCGAACTCGTCCGGTGTCCAGTAGCGCACGACCGGCAGGTGCGCCGGCGTTGGCTGGAGGTACTGGCCCACCGTGAGGATATCGACATCGACTGCTCGCAGGTCTTCGAAGACGGTGATCAGTTCCTCGCGCGTCTCACCGAGCCCGACCATCAGTCCGCTCTTCGTGAGCGTGCCCGGGTCGAGTTCTCGCGCACGGCGCAGGACTTCGAGCGAGCGCTCGTAGCGAGCCTGCGGCCGCACGGTCGAGTAGAGCCTCGGAACCGTCTCGGTGTTGTGGTTGAGGATCTCTGGCTGCGCATCGAGGACGATGCGAAGGGCGTCCGGGTCGCCTTTGAAGTCGGGGATCAGCACCTCAATCGTCGTGCCCGGCGAGAGTTTGCGCGTCCAGCGGATGGTTTCGGCGAATACCCCGGCGCCGCCGCCGGGCAGTTCGTCGCGGTTCACGCTCGTGATGACGGCGTGGCGTAGCTCCATGCGCTGGATGGCGAGAGCGACGCGACGTGGCTCGCCAGGGTCGATCGTTCCCGGTCGGCCGGTCTTCACGGCGCAGAATCCGCATGAGCGCGTGCAGGTGTCGCCGAGGATCATGAAGGTCGCGGTGCCGCGGCTCCAGCAGTCACCGATGTTCGGACAGCGGGCCTCTTCGCAGACGGTATGGAGACCCTGTTCGCGCATCAGTCCCTGGAGCCGCGCGTAATTACCGCCGGCGGGAAAGCGCACCTTGAGCCAGGGCGGGCGTTCGGGATGTCGCAGTGCCATACAGCCAGTGTAGATCGCCCGGCGGCGGGTGGTTGGGGATGGAGATGCCGCCCGAAGCCGCGGTTCGCGTAGACTCCCGGCTGTAGCAACAACGCGAAGGAGCGTGAGTCCATGGCTCGACTCGACAACCAGGTCGCCGTGATTACCGGGGCGGCGAGCGGAATCGGCGAGGGAACCGCCCGGCTCTACGTCGCCGAGGGCGCGAAGGTCGTCATCGCCGACGTGCAGGATGCACGTGGCGGCGCGCTGGCGGAGGAACTCGGCCCGAGCGCCACGTTCGTCCACACGAACGTGGCTTCGGAAGAAGATGTGGCGCGGGCGGTTTCGACGGCCGTCGAACGCTGGGGGCGCCTCGATGTGATGTTCAACAACGCCGGATTTGGCGGCGTTGGCGGGCCGATCGAGGACCTCGACATGACCGCCTACGACGAGACGATGAACGTGCTTCTGAAGGGCGTATTCATGGGCGCGAAGCACGCCACTCGCCAGATGAAGGCACAGGGCAGCGGCGTGATCATTAACACCGCCAGCGTGGCCGGGCTGCAGGCTGGATTCGGGCCGCTGGTCTACAGCGCCGCGAAAGCTGCTGTCGCGCACTTCAGCCGCTGCCTTGCGGTCGAGCTCGCCCCGTTCGGAATACGCGTGAACGCGATCTGCCCCGGGGTGATCGCCACGAACATCTTCACGAACGCGTTCGGGTTGCCGCCGGAGATGCAGGAGGCGCTACTCCCGAAGGTCGACGCTGCCCTGGCGAACTGGGCGCCGATGGGCCGAACCGGCCAGCCGGGCGATATCGCCGGGGCCGCGCTCTGGCTTGCCAGCGCCGACGCCGCGTATGTCACCGGCCAGGCGATCACCGTCGACGGTGGCCTGACGGCCGGACGCTCGATGATGGAGATGGGCGAGCGGATAGCCGGTGCGTTCGGCATTGACCCGGCGACCTTCGCCGCGCAGCGCGCCGCGCCGTAGAGCCCAATGTTCTGGCGCAAGCGCAGGGAAACATGGCAGCGCCCGGCGCCACCCGCGGAGGTGACGCTTCACGCGGTGGCCTTCGTTCGGAACGATGTGGTGAAGCCGCGTCCCCACGGCTGGGAGAAGGTGGAGAGCCGTGTCGAGTTTGTGCAGGGGAACGAACGGAGGCTCGAAGGGATCGAAGCGTACAGCCACCTCATCGTGGTGACCTATCTCGATGTGGCGGAGGGTGCGCCGGAGAAACCGGAGACGCTCACCCTGGCCAGCGGGAACACCTACGGCATTTTCGCGACACGCAGCCAGCTGCGGCCGAACCACCTCGGCGCTTCGGTGGTCGCACTGCTGCGGCGCGACGGCGCGGTGCTTGTTGTTCGCGGGCTTGACGCCATCGACGGCACGCCTGTTCTCGACGTGAAGCCGTACCTGCCGGGATATGATTCGGCGCCGGACGCCCGCGTTCCGCACGAGTAGGCGCACGCGGCACGTTCGCGGCTCGCACTGGGTAGCACGACGAAACTTGCCCTATAATTCGGCCACTCGCGCTGCAGCGCACCTGGAGTTGCCAATGTCTGTCGTACTCGTTGCCGATGACGGTCACGTCCGCACCATCCGCCTGAACCGCCCCGACGTGAAGAACGCGGTGAGCCAGGAACTCGCGTGGGGGGTTGTTGGCGCGATTGAGGATGCGATGAAGGACGACAACGTCTGGCTCATCTGCCTCACCGGGAGCGGCGACTCGTTCTGCTCCGGCCTCGATCTGCGCGGTTCGGAGCCGTTTAGCCCGTACACGCCGATGACGACCCAACTCGACGACCTCGGCTGGGTGTCGCAGTTCCTGCTTACCCTCCGCGAGAAGTGCGAGAAGCCGATCGTCGGTGGTATCAACGGCGTGGCCGTGGGCGCAGGGCTATCGCTCGCGCTGGCCACTGATATCCGGCTGATGAAGCGGAGTGCGCGCATCCTCGCGGGCTACCCGCGCATCGGTGGCTCGCCCGACGGCGGGATGACGTTCACGCTCTCCCAGGCGCTCGGTTACGAACAGACCATGCGCTTCCTGCTCGAAAGCAAGACGGTCGACGCGGAGGAAGCGCTGCGCCTCGGCCTCGTGGGCGAGGTGGTGGACGACGAGAAGTGGGATGAACGGCTTTCGGAGTACTGCCAGACGCTCTGCCGGGTGGTATCGCCGATCACGATGCGGATGACCAAGCGCACGGTGGTGAAGGCGACAACGGCCATCGACCTCGAAGCGCAGACGCGGCTGGAACTTGTGAGCATCGGCAAGGCGTTTGCCAGCCAGGACGCGAAAGAGGCGCGACAGGCGTTCATGGAGAAGCGCACCCCGGTCTTCATCGGCAAGTAGCCGGCGAAGCGGCCGCCACCCGTGCCGCAGCGCGGTGGCTCCATTGCGGGGCCTGCTCCGGGAGGTTACGGTGGAGCCACCGACACCCCAAGGAGTGGATCATGTCCCTGCCTCCGCATATCCCGACCGGCAACTACCCGGCGTCCGCGCCAGTCCACGTCCTCGACCTCGAACTCGCGGCCGACCAGATGATCGCGAAGATGCAAGGCCGCCGCCGTCACACTGAGACGCTGGCACGCGAGGCCGGTACGTCAGTGGTCATGATGGCCATGGAAGCGGGTGACGTGATCAAGGAACACACCGCCCCGAGCGCGGTCTCGGTTCACCTGTTCCGCGGGATGATCGAACTGAACGCGGGCGGGCAGTCGCACGAACTGCGTGCCGGGCAACTCGCGTTCCTGCAGCCGAAGGTCCCGCACGACCTCGCTGCGAAGGAGCAGTCGGTCGTCATCCTGACGCTCTCCGAGGCGTAGAAAAGCCTGCTGACCGCGCGAACCATGGAGGTTCGCGCGGCTATAGCTCGACGCCGAGATATTGAGCGCCAAGCGTAGCACATCCGTGTCCCGATCTGCGATTGTATACAAAGCAAATTCACAGAGAAGGACACCCACTGCCATGTCCGCTTCCTGGCTCACCTACGCTGACTCCACCGCCCACGCTTCCACCACTGGCCCGGACTTCTACCGCGACCAGTTCCCCTACACGCTCCCGCCGCTCGTCCAGTTCGAACGAGAAGCCGTGCCGTTGAATCCAACTCACGACATCTGGATCACCGACACAACCTTCCGCGACGGCCAGCAATCCCGCGCGCCGTACTCGGTTGACCAGATCGTGCACCTCTATTCGCTCCTCAGCCGGCTGGGCGGCGCCAGGGGGATGATCCGCCAGTCGGAGTTCTTCCTGTATACAAAGAAGGACCGTGAGGCAGTCGAACGCTGCCAGGAACTGGGCTATCGCTTCCCCGAGATCACGGGATGGATTCGCGGCACGCTCGGCGACTACGAACTCGTGCGCAGCGCCGGGCTGAAGGAGACCGGCATCCTCACGTCGATCTCCGATTACCACATCTTCAAGAAGCTGGGCTCGAACCGCGACGATGTCATCAATGGCTACCTGAAGGTGGTTGACGCCGCCCTGGCTGACGGTGTCACGCCGCGCTGCCACATCGAAGACAGCACGCGCGCCGACTTCTACCACGTGGTTCTGCCGTTCGTGCAGACACTGATGGAGCGTGGCCGCCAGGCTGGTATCCAGGTGAAGGTTCGCTACCCGGACACGATGGGCGTGGGGGTCAGCGACCCCTACGCAGCGTTGCCACGCGGCATTCCCCGGCTCACCCACCTGCTCCACACGGAAGGCGGCGTGCCCAGCGAAGCGCTCGAGTTCCACGGCCAGAACGACCTGAACGCGATCATTCCGAATGCGGTTTCGGCCTGGATGTACGGCGCCAGTTCGAACAACGGCACGCTGCTCGGCATCGGCGAACGGAGCGGAAACACCCCGATCGAGGCGCTGGTGTTCTGGCTCATCGGCCTCACGGGCGACCTCCACGGTTTCGATACCACCGTTATCTCGGAGATCGCCGACTACTACCGCGAGATTGGGGAGACGGTAGACCAGCGACTGCCGTTCGTGGGTTCGAACTTCAATGTCACGCGCGCAGGCATCCACGCCGATGGGATGATCAAGGACGAGGAGATCTACAACCCGTTTGACACCACCCGCCTGCTCAACCGCCCGCCCGGGGTAGCCATCACCGACAAGAGCGGCGCTGCTGGACTGCTGATGTGGATGCAGACGCACCGGCCATCCGAGGCTGCGGGCCTCGACAAGCGTGACCCCCGGCTCATGCGCGCCCTCGACATGGTGATGGACCTCTACGACGATGGCCGCGTTATCGCCATTGCCGACGACGAGGTGCACACAATCCTCGACGAAGCGTTCGCGGAGGTGGCGGTCGGCTGAAGAGCCACCTCCCACACCTCGTCTTCCGTCCCGACAGCCCCGGGCAGGAAGCTGGCCCGGGGTCCAGCCCCCCGTGAGCAGGCGGATCAGGCGCGCGGCAGCCCCAGGCCGCGCGTCGCGATGATGTTGCGCTGGATCTCCGCCGTACCCTGGCCGACGGTCAGCCGGCGGGAGTCCAGGTAACGGAACGCGGCCCTGCCGCCCATCGCAGCACGGGCGCCTTCGCGCACCTGGCCATGCAAGCCAAAGACATTCGCGCCGAATTCGTCGACCCGCTGGCCCACCTCGGAGTTGTAGCCCTTCGACATCGACGCTTCGGCGTTGGGGACGAGGCCCTTGCTCTGCATGTAGGCGACGCGGCGCGCCATCCAGCGGCCAACCTCGACCTCGATGCGCAAGTCGGCTAGCTTCCGCCGCCAGTTATCGCCCGACGCACCGAGCGCGGTCCGGTTCGCCGGCGCCAGGAGCGCGGCGTGGATCGCGCGCCAGTCCGATTCGGCGGTGAGGTTGCGTTCGATCCCGCTGCGTTCGAAGTCGAGCGTCGTGGTGGCGACGTACCACCCGCGGTTCTCCTCACCGACGATGTTGGCCGCCGGCACACGGACATCCTCGAAGTAGACCTCGTTGAAGCCGGCCACGCCGGTGAGTTGCGTAAGCGGCCGGACTTCGATGCCGGGCGTCCGGAGATCGACGAGGAACATCGAAATGCCGCGGTGCTTCGGCGCATCGGGGTCGGTGCGGGTGAGCAGCAAGATCCAGTCGGCGTTCTGGGCGTTGGAGGTCCAGATTTTCTGGCCGTTGACGATGAAGTCGTCGCCATCGCGGACGGCGCGCGTTTGCAGGCTCGCGAGGTCGCTCCCGGCGCCGGGTTCAGAGAACCCCTGGCACCAGCGGCGTTCGGCGCGCGCAATGTACGGGAGGTGTTCGCGTTTCTGTTCTTCCGTGCCGTGAACCATGATTGTCGGCCCGACGAGGTTGATCGAAAGCTGGTCGAAGGCCGCGCCGACGCGGAACAGTTCTTCCTTAAAGATGAGTTGTTCCATATGGGTCGCGCCGCCCCCGCCGTACTCCTTCGGCCACGCCATCGTCAGCCAGCCATGGTCGGCGAGCTTGTGTTCGAGCGTGCGGTCGGGCGCCTCTTCGCTCGAAGGGCCGCTAACGTTCGCGTCGAGAAAGGTACGCACCCTGCTACGGAACTCTTCCTCGGTGGCTTCGAAGGCGAACCGCATGCTGCTACTCCTGGGGCACTGTTTCAGATGAATGGCGACGTTCCGGGCGTGCCGATCATGCCTGACGCGATGAGTCGCTCGATCCTATCACTGTCGAGCCCCGCTTCGGCCCACGAAGCCCGCGGCGCTGAGGTTACTCCTTCGCCTCCTCAGTGGCGCGGTCGCGGCCGGTGAGGTCGATGAGTTCTTCGTGGTATTCAAACCAGAGGGTGTGGTAGCTGTCCTTCAAGGGCGACGCCAGCATTGAGTGGTCGCCAGCCGTGAGTGCGGCGAAGGCGGCGTCGAAGCGCGGCCCGTAGGCGGCGAGGCGTGGCGCCTTCGCAGCCACAGCGTCGACGAGCGGGCGGAACTCGCGGTGGAGCGTCTCCATTTCGGTGAGGAGCCATGGCCAGCGTTCGTGGCCAGGCCCGGTGATGGCGGAATGCTGCGAGGTGGTCACGAGTGCCTTGAATCCCCGGTTGAGCGCGAGGAAGCGCTCCCACTCGAGTTCGAGGGCGCCGGTCGCGAGCGCGGCCGCTTCGTCGCGAACCTGTTCGAGCACCCAGGCGCGGCCCGCGGGGTTGAGTGCGTAGCCGCGAGGAGTCTCCTTGACGAGCGACTCGTGGCAGGCGAGTGCTGACGTCACTGCGTCCAGCGAGACTTTGAGGATGCCGGCCAGCCGTTCGACCGGGCAGAGGCCTTTCATCTGGAGGGTGCGGAGCAGGTCAAGCGCCGAAAGCTCGCGAGCGTCGGCTTCCCTGCCGGCTTCCGACCTTGTGCCGGCTTCGAGCGCCCAGGCGCGCAGCGTCCGCGCTTCGGGGAGGTCGAGACCGGCGTCTTCTCGGACGTCGCCGGCGTAGAGCGAACCGGTGGAGCCATCGACTGTGACGAGTTCGCCTTCGCGGTAGAAGCCTGTTGAGGTGCGCAGCCCGTCGGCTTCGATCGATGCGCCGATGAGGCTGCAGACCGCCGGAATGGCCCAGCCACGCGCGACCACCGCGGCGTGGCTGACCATGCCGCCGAGCGTGGTCACCAACCCGGCGGCCGCGACCATGCCGTGCACGTCAGCGGGAGAGGTCTCGGGCCGTGCGAGAACCACTGCGACGCCCGATGCGGCGAGTTCGGCGGCGCGATCGGCGTCGCAGCAGAGCACACCCGCGCCGACTCCAGGGGAGACCGCGAGGCCACTGCCGATCGGCGTGTGCCCCGGCGCGACGCGGCCGAGAGCGGCCAGTTCGCGCAGGGTTTCTTCGCCGGTTCGCTCGAGGGCTTCGGCTTTCGAAAGTGGAAAGTCCGGGTCTTCGGCCATCTGCACGGCGACGCGGACGGCCGCCAGTGGGCTGCGCCGTCCCACGCGCGCCTGGAGCATGTAGAGTTTCCCGCTGCTCACCGTGAACTCGATGTCGCACATGTCGCGGTAGTGCTGTTCGAGCCGGTGGCAGGTTGCGAGCAGTTCGGAGTGAACCGCCGGGAGTTGCGCTGCCAGCGATTCGAGGCCACTCACGCGGTGGGAGCCGGAAACGACGTCTTCGCCCTGGGCCCGCGCGCGGTAGTCACCCCAAGAAGCCGGGTCTCCGGTGGCGGGGT
>CAYYDX010000007.1:0-57148 GCA_964470735.1 uncultured Anaerolineaceae bacterium | reverse complement strand
GCGGCCGCACCGTCGGCGCTGGCGTCGTCACCAAAATCCTCGCCTAGGCGATTCGCAAAGGTTTTTCAGACATGGCCAAGGCAAAAGGCGACCGCATCATCATCCACCTCGCGTGCACCGAGTGCCGCGAGCGGACGTACACAACGCAGAAGAACCGGCGGCACGACACGGACCGCCTGGAACTGAATAAATTCTGCCCACGTTGCCGCGTCCACAAAGCCCACCGGGAGACACGATAACCGCAATGGCACGAACACAACGGCGGCGCGCCGCCAGTGCGCCCGCCGCCACGGCCGACCAGGCCGGCGCCCAGGCTACCCGCACGCGGGACAGTCTGCCGCGCCCGGCAAGTGGACCGGTCTCCGCCGGGATCGCCCGCCCCGAGCCGCGCAAGCGGAAGAACCCGTTCGGCTTCCTCAAGCGATTCGAACCCCGCTTCGTCGCCGACATCATCTCGGAAACACGGAAGGTCACCTGGCCCACGTTCGCCGAGACCCGCTACCTCACGATCGTCGTCGCCATTGTCGCCGTCGCCATGGGCGCGTTCCTCGGCACGCTCGACCTGGCCTTCGCCTGGGCGGTCGAAAGGGTGTTCTTTTAAAACCATGACTAATGAACCAGCGCCGCTCACGGCGCTCTCCGACGTCCGGCCTCCCGAGAAGCCCAAGCGGGCTCCCCGGCGGCGCAAGGATGAGGACGCCCTCGAACAAGAACAACTCACCGACGACGAAATCAACGCGGCCGGACGGCGCTGGTACTTCGTCCACACCTACAGCGGCCACGAGAACAAGGTGCGTAGCGCAATCCGCGCCACCGTCGAACAGATGGACGCCCGCGATAAAGTCCACCACGTCGTGGTCCCGACCGAAGATGAGATCGAGATCAAGGACGGTCAGCGGCGCACCGTAAAGCGAAAGCTCTACCCGGGCTATGTCCTCGTCCAGACGCTCGAACTCAAGGAAGGCGACCCCGACTCCGACGAGGCGTGGCACATGATCCGGAACACCACCGGCGTCACCGGCTTCGTAAGCTCCGGCACACGCCCCGTTCCGCTCTCAACCGATGAGGTGAACCACATCCTTCGCGCCATGAGGATGGAGCAGCCCCGCATGCGCGTTGGCTTCATCCAGGGGCAAAGCGTGCGCATCGTCGATGGTCCGTTCGAAGACTTCGTCGGCACCGTCGACGAGATCAACACCGAGAAGGGCCGCGTGAAGGTCGTGGTCAACATGTTCGGCCGCGAGACACCCGTCGAACTGGACTTCTTGCAGGTCGAAAAGCTCTAACAGGCTCTCAAAGCGCCCAGGCGCGGCCGAGCAACCGCGTTCCTTGGTGAAATCCGAACACCACTCGGAAATCGTATTGCACAAAGAGGGCAGGACCGGGGCGTACCGGTCCTGCTCCAAGGGGACTGCCCTCCGCCGAAACGGAGGGCAGTTTTGTCATGCGCAGTATAGCCTAGAAGCCAGCCCGTCCGCCACGCCCCCGCAACCGCGGGTCGAGAACGTCGCGCAGCGCGTCGCCGGCCAGGTTGAAGCCCAGCACAGTGACGGTGAGCGCGCCGCCAACGGCGAGCGCCATCCACGGGTCCGAGGTGCCATTGCGGCGGCCCTCTTCGATCATCTTGCCCCAGGAAATACGCGTCGGATCCCCAAGACCGAGGAACGCGAGTGTCGCCTCCACGAGGATGTAGACGCCGATAGAACTCGTGAAGATGACGATGATCGGGGCCGTAACGTTCGGGAAGATGTGGCGTGCCATGATGCGGATGTCACTCGCGCCAATGGTTTGCGCCGCGAGGACGTACACCTCTTCGCGCGCGGCCAGCACCGCGCTGCGGACAACGCGCGTCGAACTCGCCACACCCAGGATACCCAGCGATATTGTGTTCACCGTTAGCGTTGGGTTCGACACCACCTGCCCGAACAAAAGCAGCAGTACGAGCGGTGGGAACGCCTGCAGAGTGTCCATGATGCGCTGAATGATGAAGTCCACCGTCCCGGCGAAGTACGCACTTGCCAGGCCGATGATGATCCCGCTGATCGTCGCGATCAGGGCGGCGCCGAGACCTACGTAGAGCGCCGTGGACGAGCCGTGGATGATGCGCGAGTACAGGTCTCGCCCGAGCCCGTCGGTTCCCAGCCAGTGCTGGCTCGACGGGTCGCTGAAGAGCATCGGCGCTTCGCCCTTCTGGAGTTGCTCCGGCTTGGCCGTCAGCCGCACCGTAGGTTCGGTGAGGCTCTTCTCGTAGAGCGCTTCATCGAACGCCGGGTTGACCTGCGTGAATATCTGTTCCGGGTCATACCGGTCGATGGCGTTGCCAAAGATGCCGGCGAACACGCACAGGCCGATGATGACGACACCGAACCCGCCGAGCGGCTTCGACCGGAAGAACCGGCCGAAGTGGACGGACCACCGCGCGAGCATTGGCCGGTCACTAAGGCTTCGGCGCACCTGTGAGGGCGCCGGACGATCGATGACTGCCTGGTCTTGTGCCATCTCGGCGCCCCCTACGAGTACCGGATTCGCGGGTCGAGCACACCGTACAGGAGGTCGATCCCAAGGTTGACGAAGACGATGAAGGTCGCGATGACGAGCACAAACGCCTGGACGACCGGCACGTCGCGTGCCTGGATGGCCGTCAGGATGCGGCGGCCCACCCCGGGGATGCCGAACAGGTTCTCAAACACCACATTGCCGCTGAGCAGGCCCGAGAGCGTAATACCCATCACCGTCACAACGGGCACCATCGCGTTCTTCATTGCGTGGCGCAGGATGACGACGCGCTCACGCAAACCTTTCGACCAGGCGGTTCGGATGTAATCCTGGCGGAGCACTTCGAGCATCTGCGAGCGGAGGAGACGCATCACGCCTGCGGCCGAAGCGAGGCCACCCGCAATCGACGGCAGGATGAACAGCCGGAAGCTCGACCCGGGATCCTCCCAGAGGAGCTTCGGGTCGGTGAGATTGATCGTCCACCCGATATCGAAGAGCCCGAAAACCGAGACTCCCTTCACGACATACAACAGCAGCATCGTCCCGACCCAGAAACTGGGCATCGCAAGGAACAGGATGGCCAGCACGCGCAGGAAGTAGTCGGTCATGCTGTCCTGCCGGATAGCGCTGATAATGCCGATGGGGAACGCCGTGCAGAGCCCGATGATGAGCGACATCACTGCCAGTTGCAGCGAGTACGGCAGGCCGTCGCGCATTCCCTTAAGGGCGGGTTCGCGAGTCTGGTACGAAACACCGAAGTCACCGGTGATGAGGTTGCCCAGGTACGTAACGTAGCGCTGGGCCACAGGCTTATCGAGGCCAAGGTCCTTGCGAACGGCCTCAATCTGCTTGGCCCGAAGGGCAGGGTCGGTAGAGGTCGGGTCCTGTGCGGCGATGCGCTGGGCCACGAAGTCGCCCGGAAGCACGCTGGTGGCCAGGAAGACCAGGGTTGCAACGAGCCAGATGACCGGGATATTCACAACCACCCGGCGCAGAATGTAGTTCCTCACAGCTCCCCCTCTCGAAACTGCCCCTACCGGGGCGCCACCACTGCTGATGACGCCCCGGCGGCGGATTGAGGTGTTAGGCCGGCCGCCCGGACCACGTCGGATCCTTCTGGTCGAACCACGCTTGGGTGCCGAACTGCTGAGCCGTGACGAACGGGGCAGACTCGGCCGGTTTGTAGTAGTTCCAGATGAGGGTCGAGTTCACCCCGATCAGGCTGTAGGGAATGCCAGCGCCGTAGGCCTTCAGGAGTTCGCGCTCAACTTCCTTGTTGCCTTCCTGCCGCTTGGCGAGGTCGAACTCGGTGACGAGGCTGTTCGTCAACTGGTCGACCTTGTCGATCTTCACGCCGAACTGTGCGAACTGTGGCTGGGCCGAGTTGTACTGCACGTAGTTAAGCTGCGTTGGCTCCGGGTCGGTGATGTCAGTGATCCAGCCGTACCAGATGTTGTTCGAACCATTCCCGTACTGCTGCTTCACGATCTTGCCGGTGATCGTGGAATACGGCTGGATCTTGGCCGTGAAGGTGTTGCCGAGCACCTTCTTGAGCTGGTTCGTGATGAGCGCGGAACCCCCGGAGTAGAGACCCTCCCAGATGTCGGGGATGTCGACGATGATTTCGCCGAGGGCCGGGCCACCGCCCGCCTCCCACATCTTCTTAGCCTCAGCCTCTTCCTTCGCCCGGTCTTCCATGTATCCCGGGAACGTGATCAGTTCCTTCTCGTTGATACCGAACGCCGACTGCGTTGGTGGCACGTTGCCCGCGAGCGCTGCCTTACCCTGGAGCAGCGAGTTCACGAGCGCCCGGCGGTCGAACGCGCGGAAGATGGCGCCGATCAGGTTCGGGTCGTTCCACGGCTTCGCGCCGCCGTAGTAGGTGCCCGCCTGCGGGTTCGCCGAGAACTGCTTGATTTCGTTGATCTTGCCGTCGTACTGCTTCTTCAGATCCTCGAGGACCTTGTTCTGCGTCGGGGCAAAGGCGTCGACCTGCTTCTGCTCGAAGGCCGCCTGCTGGGCCGCCTGGTCGGTGAACAGCGGAAGGTACTTCACACCATCCGCATTCACCTGCGTGTAGAACTTGTCGTTCCGCACGAGCGTGAGCTTGCCTTCCGCCGCGAACTCCTGCAGGACGAAGGCGCCCGTGCCGATGATCTTATCGGCGTTGAGGTTCGCGTAGTCCTTTTCGAACGCCTTGATCGCCTCGGGCGCCTGGACCTTGGCATAGGCGCCCGCAAGCACGTTCAGCAAGAACGGATCGGGCTTGTTGGTCGTGACCTTCACGGTCTTGGCGTCGACCACTTCGACCTTGTCGACCGTCTGGAACGACGACTTGCGGTAGAAGTTCGGGTCCTCGACCCCGTCGAGCGTCTTGCCGCCCTTGTTGCGCAGGATGAACTGGGCGATGTCATCGGCGGTGGCGGCGCGGCCGTTTACCGGCGCCTTGTTGTGCCAGAAGAGGTTCGGGCGGACGGAGAAGACGAACGTCTGCTTGTCCGGCTGCTCAACCTTCTCGGCCATTCCGCCGCCGATCTTGCCGCCGGCGTAGTTGTCCCACTGCATGACGCCGAGGTTCGTGAAGCCGAACAGCGTTGCAATCGGGCTGAAGCGGCTGCGGTCGACGTCGAAGGTGTCGTAGGTGTTGTTCGAGCTGATGAAACGCGCCGTGCCACCCTTCGCCTTCGCAACAGCGCTGGGCGAGGCCGCTGCGGCCGTGGGGCTACCACTGGCGGCACTGGCAGCGGGAGTATTCCCACCTGAAGGCGTATCGTCGTCATCATCGCCGCAGCCGACCAGTGCCAGCGAGGCCGCACCTACGCCGGTGACGGCCGCGCCACCGAGAAGCCGGCGGCGGCTAAGTCCTGTGCCGAGAGCTCGGCGCTTCCAGTAGTTGACTTCGGTCACAAATTCCCCCTTGGATTCCTTCACCGTTTTCGATTCATCACATCAACCGGACGGTGACTCGCGGAGTATACGCACGCGGGGACTCTGGGGAAGGTCTCGGTTAGGGAAACTCTCGCCCGGCATCACGCACCGGAGACGCGGCGCAACTGGCGGCCGGAATTGCCATCGAACGCATCCTCAGCGACAATGAGCGTTCGTGCGCGCCGCGTTCCTGGCTGCACGCAACCCGTGGAGGCATGCCAACGAGCATGCCGTTCGTACACAAGGAGACACAGTTTGGCGAAGAAAGTCCGTGCAGTGGTGACACTGCAACTTCCGGCCGGCAAAGCAAACCCGGCCCCGCCCGTTGGCCCTGCGCTCGGCCAGCACGGCGTGAACATCATGGAGTTCTGCAAGGACTACAACGCGCGCACCCAGGACAAGGTGGGCCAGATTATCCCGGCCCAGCTCACCATCTTCGAAGACCGCTCGTTCACCTTCATCCTCAAGACTCCGCCCGCAGCCGACATGCTCCGCAAGGCAGCCGGGATCGATAAGGGAAGCGGCAACCCGCGCCTCGCCAAGATCGGCAAGGTTTCGAGCGACGACATCCGCAAGATTGCCGAAACGAAAATGCCCGACCTCAACGCAAACAGCGTCGAAGAGGCGATGAGAATCATCGAGGGCACCGCTCGCAGCATGGGCATCGAGGTCTCCTAGCCATGGCGAAGAAGGGCAAGAAGTACATCGAAGCGGCCGCGAAGGTCGACAAGACGAAGTTCTACGCCGTGGAAGAAGCCATCGCGCTCGCGAAGGAGATCCACCCGGCCAAGTTCGACGAAACCGTCGAACTCCATATCAAGACGGGCCTCGACCCGCGCCACGCCGAACAGCAGATTCGCGGCAGCACGGTGCTCCCGCACGGCCTGGGCAAGGTGCTCCGCGTCCTCGTCTTCACCGAAGGCGAAGCCGTCTCGGTCGCACGCGAAGCAGGCGCCGACTTCGTCGGCAGCGACGACCTGATCAAGCAGATCGAAGGTGGTTGGACCGACTTCGACGTCGCGATCGCCACGCGCGAAATGATGGGCAAAGTCGGCCGCCTGGGTCGTGTCCTCGGTCCGCGCGGCCTCATGCCGAACCCGCGTTCCGGGACGGTCGTTGGCGCCGAAGACATCGCCAAGACCGTGAACGACGCCAAGCAGGGCCGAGTCGAGTTCCGTCTCGACCGCCTGGCGAACATTCACGTGCCGCTCGGCAAGGTGAGCTTCGACGAGACGAAGCTTCGCGAGAACATGGCCACCTTCATCGAAGCGGTGAACGCCGCCAAACCGAAGGAAGCTAAGGGACAGTACATCCGCAGCGCTACGCTGACGACCACGATGGGCCCCGGCATCCACCTCGACCTCGCGCAGACCCTGGCGATGAAGAACTAGCCACAGGCCAATCGGCTCCAACACGAAGACGGGCGCCCTATCGGGCGCCCGTTTCACTTACCCGCGTGGAGCGGCGGCTACGCGGTGCGCACCGCCTCTTCCAGCTTCGCCGTCGCCTCGCTATAGCTCGTCCCGGGTGCAAACACGATCGGCTCACCGATCGAGACACGCACACGCGCCCTCGGGTGGGGGAGCCACTTCCCTTCATAGAACCCGGGCCGCACGACATCGATGCGCATCGGCAGTACCGGCGCGCTCGTTTCCACAGCGAGGAGTCCGGTGCCGCTCTTGAACGGCTGCATCGGACCGATCACTGTGAGCTTTCCCTCCGGGAAGATCAGCACGTGCCAGCCGTCATCGAGCATGCGCGCAACGTACTCGAGGCTCTCGCGCACGCCCGAACCCTCCTTTGCAAACGGGAATGCATTACCGAGGAGGCTGGCGCCGAAACCGCGCAGCCGGTTCCCGAAGATGTCGCTCGCAGCCGCCGCGATCGCCACCCGCTGGCGGAACCCGTGCGGCATGCTGCTCAGCAGCATCGACTGGTCCAGGTGCATGTTGTGGTTGCTGATGATCAGCGCCGGCTGCTTGAGTGCCGCGAAGTTCTCGCGACCACGCACCTCCACCGAGTACCCGATGCGGAGCAGCGGGAAAACCATGCCCGTCATGAGGGCACGCCGCAGCAACCGCACCGGCCGCCATCGCGGCCAGGTCGGGAACTTCCGGACCTTCACCTTTCGCTCGCCCCTGTCGACCATCGCGCGCAGTTGGGCCACCGTTGTTTGCGGCCCTACCTCCGTATCATCCACGTAGACGCCGATCTCGTCCTCGATCGCTGACAGTAGTTCTACGCGCCCAAGTGAATCGAGGCCAAGGTCGAGACCCAGCGTTGAGTTCTCAGCCGGCGCAGCCTCGGCCTTCGTCACCGAGGCCACCAACTTCAGCAAGGGGTCATCGGTCACGAGTTGTGCCACCGTTGGCCCGCGATGCGACTGGTCGGTTATGTAGTCGAGCACGAGGTTCCGCTTCACCTTCAGCGTATGCGTCCGGGGGAAGTCCTCTTCCGGCCAAGCGCTCCAACGGAAGAGTTGCTGGCGGTCATCCAGCTTCGCGTTCGCAGTTCGAAGCGCCGCCGCCCCCGCTCCCTCCTCAGCCTCGAGCAGCACGGCGTGGAGCCGGATATCGCTCCCCTCGGGCACACCGAGAACCACCGCATCGGTGATCCCGGGCTGGTGGCGCAGCACCTCCTCGATGTCCTCCGGATACACATTCTGGCCGTCCGACAGAACGATGAGGTCCTTCTTCCGGCCCTTGAGGTAGAGGTAGCCATCCTCGATGTAGCCAAGGTCGCCGGTGCGGTACCAGTCGTCTTCGAACACAGCGTTCGTGGCGGACTCGTTCCGCCAGTATCCCTTGAAGACGTTCGGGCCCCGCGTCAGCACTTCGCCGTCGACCGCGATGCGGACCTGCTGGCCTGGCAGCGGCTTGCCGACACTGCGCACTCTGCGGTCGTTGCGCGGGTTAATGGTCACGATGGGCGCACACTCCGTGGCGCCGTAACCCTCCACGACTGCGATGCCCATCTGTTCCCACTTCAGTTGCACCTCGGGGTCGATAGCCGCGCCTCCGCTGGCGATAAAGTCGAGCTTGCCACCGAACCGCGTGAGTACGGTCCGGAACAGCTTCCGGCGCGCCTTTTCCGGGAGTGGTGTCGCTACTTTCCGCAGCCGCCGAAGGAGTCCCATCCGCCCGCGCGCTGTCGCCTCCCGTTCGATGCCCGCCATGAAGAGCGTCAGCACCTGTGGCACGCCCATGATGAACGTCGGCTTCCACTCCTGCATGGTGCGCGAGAGCGAGGCCGGCTGGCGGCTCGACGGATAGCAGACGGCTGCCCCCGTGTAGATCGGCGCAAAGCACCCCCCGACCTGCTCGAACATGTGACTGAGCGGCAGGAGCGAGAGCATCCGTGTCTCTGAATCGATGGGGATCACGGCAACGCCCGCGCGCACATTCGTCACAATGTTCCCGTGCGTGAGCATCACACCCTTTGGGTCCCCGGTGGTCCCCGACGTAAAAATGATCTCCGCGAGGTCGTCCGCCGTAATCGGCTCCGGCGCGACCTTACCGTTGATCGGCAGGTTCATCGTCTCCAACACGTGCGTAGGCACTTCCAGTTCGCGCAGAACCTCGGCCTGCGCTTTGCCGGCGAACGCCAGCACGGGCTCCGTCTGCGAAACCACACGTTCGACAAAGTCACGTGATGAGCGCACATCGAGCGGGACGACCACCGACCCATTGAGATACCCGCCGAACATCGCGGCCACCCAGTCCGGCTGGTTGGCCGCCCAGATGACCACGCGATCACCTTTGCCAACGCGCTGCTCACGCATGAACTTCGCGTAGGCGTGGGCGCGCTCTTCGAGCCGCGTGTAGTTGTATTTGATAGTGCGCACACCGAGGCGCATGGTGAGCGCCGTCCGATCCGGGAAATCGGCGGCGGAGCGTTCCAGCATGTCGGTGAGGGTGTTCATTTCTGCGGCAGGGTCCGCGCGAATTCGCGCACACGCTGGTCGGCGCCACCCAGAATTGGCCGGAAGTGGCTGAAGCAGAGCGTTTCGAAGTCCAGGTCGGCGAGCTTCCGGATGGAAGCTGCGGCCTCGTCCATATCCTGCGTGAACAGACGGCTGGGCAACATGAGCCTCCCGAACTTGTATTGCATAGCGTCTCCCACCAGGAGCACGCCACGGTTGGGGAAGTAGAGCGAAATGCTCCCGGCCGTGTGGCCTGGCGCATGGACGATACGCATCCCACCGAGCGCCGGCAGTTCATCGCCGTCATCCAGCACGACATCCACCCGCGCGGCGCCGGGGTCGTTCCAGCGCAGGTACGGTTCGCAGATCTTCGCCAGCAACGGGTGCTGGAAAGGATTCGGCAGCGGCACTTCGCTCTCGACGTGGGGCGCCTCGGCCAGGTGCACGCCGGTCTTCGCCGAAACATGCTCCTGGATCTCCGGCAGGCCCCCAACGTGATCCATGTGGTAGTGGGTGATGACGATGTGCTTGATATCGGCCGGAGACCGCCCGAGTTCGTCGAGCGCACGCAACACCCGTGTCCCCGAGCCGACGGAGCCAGTGTCGATCAGCGTGATCTCGTCATCGAGGATGAGGTACGCCTTCGAACCGCGAGTGCGCACCTGGTACAGCCCGGGGAGCACTTCGATGGCCGAGCGAAAGGGCGCCGGCTTCTTCTCTTCCCAGCGCTCCTGCACCTCGGCGAAGCGCGCCTGGGCTTCGACCCAGCGTTGCTGGAGGGTGGGCCGTGGCGCGCGCGACGGTCTGCTCATCGCTCCGCATGGTAACAGGAAACCGTTGCGGAACGAGGTAACCGGGGGAACCGGCGAGCACGCAGTAGCGCGGGCTCAACCGCGGCGTAAAGTCCGCGCATGGAGTCCGTCTGGGCACAAAGCGTCGAACGTAGCATCCATGACGCGCTGCGAACGCTCGCAAGCGCCGTAAGTGACTGCCCGGATTCGATCTGGGAGAGGCCCATGTGGGTTGTGCCACCCGAGAGCGGCGCCGGCACCTCACCGGCCAGCGCCGAACCCCGGCAGCGCCGCGCGGCGCCCTGGAGCGTCGCCTGGCATGTGCTCGAGTGCATCGACTACGACCTGACTGGCGAGTTCGCACCGTGGGCGCCACCGGCCCCGTTTGAGGGCCACGCGCACTGGCGCGATGTCGAGCGCATGGCCGAACCCTGGTCGAAAACAGAAATCCTCGGCTACATCGACTACTGCGACGACCGCATCACGGAAAGCTTCCGGAACATGACCGAATCGCTGGCGGCTCGCTTGCTGCCAGCAGCCCACCGGTACGCCGGGCAGCCGCACGCGTGGCTGATCACCGGCTTCACCGGCCACACCACGGAGCACGCCACGCAGATCGCGCGGTTCGTAGCAAACCCGGCGAGCGGGAGCTGAGCGGAGCCGACGGAAAGCGGAGGGGTTGGAGCAGCGAGCGCCCGAGGGCAATGGAAGCAGAGCAGTAGGAGAAGGGACAAACCGGGCGCTCGCGTGCTCCGGTGGGACATGTGAATCCTATCACAAATGGCCCGCCGACCGTAATCCTCGGAGCCATCGAAGTATCCGATGCGAGGATTGGGCGAAACCCGAACTTCATTCGCTTGCAGTACGCTTGACTGCTCCCGCACAATCGTCACATATGCCGGCGCTGCCGGTGGGCGAAGCATTTATTCGAAAGCAGGATCAACACATGACCATCACCCTGGGTGACACCGCGCGCGAGGCCGAGTGGCGCAAGGAAGTCCGTACCTTCATTGAACAGGAAGCGCCCGCGGCCCTTCGCGCCGGCGCAAGCGATGAAGGCGAGGGCACGCTCTTCGGACGTCTCGGCGCGATCAAGGAATGGCGCGAAAAAGTCGCAGCCAAGGGCTGGATCGCACCTTCGTGGCCGACAAAGTACGGCGGCGCCGATATGTCCGTTGTCGACCAGTTCATCATGAACGAGGAGTTCGCCGAGTCCGGCGTCCCCGGCAACGTCGGTGGCTTCGGCGTCATGATGATTGGTCCCACCATCATCGAGCACGGCACCGAGGAGCAGAAGGAAGAGCACCTTACGAAGATCCTCAAGGGTGAGGTCATCTGGTGCCAGGGATATAGCGAACCCGGCGCAGGCTCCGACCTCGCCAGCCTCCAGACGCGCGCGGTCCGCGATGGGGACGATTACATCATCAACGGCCAGAAGATCTGGACGACCGGCGCGCAGTACTCGGACATGATGTACATGCTCGTCCGCACCGACCCGGATGCGCCGAAGCACCGCGGCATCACGTACCTCCTCGTCGACATGAAGGCCCCGGGTGTGACGGTTCGCCCGCTGACACAGCTTTCGGGCGCGCAGGGCTTCAACGAAGTCTTCTTCGAAGACGTTCGCGTCCCGGTCAAGAACCGGATCGGCGAAGAGAACCGCGGCTGGTACGTGGGCACCACCACCCTCGACTTCGAGCGCAGCTCCATTGGTTCGGCCATCGGCGTGCGCAAGCAGCTGGAATCGCTGATCCGCCAGGCCAAGTCCGAAAAGGGCGAGGCCTCCTTCAGCCGCAACCCGAAGGTGAAGGCCGAGTTCGTCGACCGCTGGATCGAGTGCGAAGTCGCCAAGATGCTCAGCTATCGCGTCGTCAGCATGCAGGTGAAGAACCTCATCCCGAACTACGAAGCGAGCATGTGCAAGATGTTCTCGAGCGAACTGAGCCAGCGCATCGCGAACCTCTCGATGCACCTCTACGGCATGCACGGCAACGTCCGCAATCGCGCCTCCATCGGCTACATGTCGGCCGTCAGCTCGACCATCGCCGGTGGCACCACCGAAATCCAGAAGGGCATCATCGCCACGCGCGGCCTCGGCCTCCCGCGCGGCTAAGCCCGACTCTCGAGACCTTCGGAAGGCCCGCGGCAACGCGGGCCTTCTCCGTCTCTGGCGGATGCACCTTTGCCGGCCTCCCCGAATAATGAGCACCGATGCAGCGAATGGTGCGCCTGGGGAAGTACGCCTTCATCGCGGCGCAACTTATCGTCGTGCTCGTCTCGCTCTACCAGACCAGCATCTCCACCATCGGGTACCGGCGCCGCCAGCGGGGCATCCCCGAACGGATGCCAGCGTCACTCCCCCGCTTCGGACTCATTGTCTGTGCCCGGAACGAAGAACCCGTCATCGAACGCATCGTGCGCGACCTCGTCGCGCAGGAGTACCCGGTCGAACTCCGCGATGTCCTCGTTGTCGCCCACAACTGCACCGATGCGACCGCGAGTGTGGCCACGAGGGCCGGCGCCCGTGTCCTCGAGTTGAACACCGAAGGCGCCGGCAAATCCTTCGCCGTCCAGGCCGGCGCCGACCAGTTCGACGACTACGACTACGTCGGTGTGTTCGACGCCGATGCGCGAGTCGGGCCGAACCTCCTCGCAACCGTGGCCCGGAACTCGGACGGCGCCGAGTGCATTCAAGCCGAGACCGTCCCCATCGCGGATGCCGACTGGCTCGCCGAAGGCTATGGATTCGCGCGGCGGGCGCGCAACACGTTTTGGTGGCGGCCACGCGAGGCCCTCGGTATCACCACCACTATCACGGGCAGTGGCTGGTTCATCCGCCCGGGCCTCCTCCACCACTACCGCGCCGGGCAGTGGACGATGACCGAGGACCTCGAACTCACCGCGCGGCTCGTCGCGGAGGGTCACATGGTTCGCTACGTCTCGGCGGCGCAGGTGGCGATGGGCGAACCGCGCGACTTCCGCACGTCGGTTCAGCAGCGGTCACGCTGGGTCAGAGGGCACATCGGTGTGGTTCACGGGCGGTGGCTGCCACTGATTCGAACCGCCCTCAGCGGCAATCCCCACGCCCGTGACCTCGCCATCTACCTCGTCCTCCCAACACGCGTCCTGACTCGGCTTGGCGTGACTACCTCGGCTGTCCTCACGCTCGCCTCCTCGCCGCTGGCACTTCCTGGCTGGCTGGTGTGGCCCGCTCTCGCGGGAGAGTGGCTCATTCCCTCATGGATCGCCTGGCGTGAACGCCTGCTCCGGCTATCGACGGGTAGCCTGAGCCTTGCCCTGCGTTCCACCATGCTTGGCCTGCTCTGGTTCCCCATCGGCGCGTGGGCGATGATCACCGCTCGTGTTCGCGCGTGGGCGCCGACGCCCCGCAGTTCGACCGAGGGAGCAACGAATGTCCAATAGACGGCCGGCGTCGCCGAACACAGCCACCATCGACGGTCCCACCCGCACAGCGCTGATCTTCGCGGGCGCCGTCACGCTGATGTCGGCGATCTGGCTCTTCGGTTTCGCCCTGCGTGTCTCCCTGGGAAACGACATCGACACGGTGGCCCGCGGCGGTCTCTCCCGCGTGCTACGCGCAGGGATCTCCGACTTCCGCGACACGACTCTCCTCCTCCTCGTCGCCATCGCCGCCTACTTCGTCGCGCTCTGGGCGTTGCGGAAGGGCTTCCCCCACAGCTTTGCGGCCACGATGGTCGGCATCACCCTCGCCGGCGCCGCGATGTTCCCGGCGATGCCGCTCACCTCACCCGACGCTGTCCACCTTGCCGCTGATGTCCGGACGTTCTGGATTCACCACAAGTGGCCCGCCAGTTTCTCCGGCACACCCGACAAAGTCGATGACCCGGTGGCGAACGAGGTTCGCGTGTTCCGCACCCTGCCCAGCGGTTACGGACCCGTCGCCTACGCCCTCGGCGGGGCTCCATTGCCGTTTGTTGGCGACGGCTTCACGGCGAATCTCGTGGGCCAGAAGATAATGGGCCTGCTCTTCCTTCTCGGAACCGCCGGTGCAGCCGGAAGGCTTGCCAAACGCCTTGGGCAGAACGGGGCACTGGTGGCCGGGATCATCGGCCTCAACCCGATGATGACCTGGCAGTACCCCGGCGACGGGCACAACGACGCCATGATGGCCTTCTTCGGGGTGCTCGCACTCTGGCTGGTGATGGAGCGACCGTGGCTGCATCGCGGCGGCGGCGTCCTTGCGTGGCTCATCTCAGCGTTATGTAAGTACGCGTTCGTCCTCGCCTCTCCGGTCGTGGCAGTGTGGTGGTGGCCGCGCTGGCGTTACGCACTCACAGCGTTGACGGTTCTCGGCGCCGGTGGCGTTCTCGTGCTCTACATCCTCGACGTTGGGCCTATCCAGAACGGCACACTCGGGCCCGCTGGCGCCGTCATCCAGACCACACCCTGGCGCTGGATCGAACTTTGGTTCGACACCGGGCGGCACGGCCGCGACGTCATCACGGTGCTCGGGTATGTGTGCTACCTCGTAGCGATCGGCCTCGTCATGGCGTTCCACCCGCTCACGACGAAGGTCGACCTCGTTCGCGGCGTCGCCCTGGTTATGTCCGTGTTCCTTTTTATGAGCCCTGCATACCACCCGTGGTACATCATCTGGATCCTACCGTTCGCCGCGCTCACCAACGCGCGCTACCTGATGGCCGGAGTCATCGCCTACTCCCTGCTCGCCTTCTTGCCCATCCTCGCTCTGAACTGGCAGATCACGCTGGCCCGGTCGTGGGGACTCGACCATCCGGCCGAGTGGTTCACCGCCGTCATGTGGTTCGGCACGCTGCTCGCGGTTTACCTCGGCTGGCGCGGGCGTGACGCGGCGAAGTTCGGTGGCATGCGCGCGCGACAGGACTCCGGCCCGAAGTTCGCGCCCCGTCAGCGCAAACGGTCGTCGGCTCGCGCCTGATCGGGCAGCGGCGAGCGTCGAACCGACCCCACGACCCGGTTCACCAGGTACCAGCCCAGGTCCCAGTACGCGCGCAGGTCATCGAGTCGCACGCGCCACAACTGCGACGACCGTAGCTTCGTTCGCCGCAAGAACACAGTCACCGACACCATCGAAGCGATGCCATAGCTCATCGTTGTCGCTGTCGCTGCTCCAGACGTTCCGAACACCGGGATGAGCAGGACACCGCCCAGCAGCGAGCACCCCAGCATGAGCAAGCCGACGAGCAACGGGAACCGCGGCATGCCCACGTGGTTCACGAAGTAGAGGTTGATCATCCCCTGGGGCGCGAACAGAGCGGTCCCAAGGCAAAGGATCCGGAACGGCTGCCCGGCCGCGCTGTAGGCGTGTCCGAAGAGTGCTTCGATGACGAATGGCCCGATCATCGCCGCCGTCAGCCCGCCACCGATGACCACGAGCACGGTATGCCGGATACCCGTTGCGGTCAGTGTCGCCGCCTCATGTGGGTCACCCCGGCCAACCCGGGCGAACGAAGCCAGCGTGATTGCCGACGAAAACAACCAGAGTGCCTCGGCGCCAGCAATCGCGGACGAGTAAATGCCAGCCCCTTCGCGTCCATCCAGTTGGAAGACCAGGAACTGGTCGAGCCGGTAGTTCAGCAGGCCCACGAGGCCACCCGTCCCGGTAACCGCGGAGAAGCGCACCATCGAGCCGATCAGCTGACGATTCGGCCGGTGGCGAACCAGCCAGCCCAGCCAGTGCCGTCCCCACACCGCGAACGGCACGAGCGAGAGGTACTGCGCGGCGCACCATGCCTGCAGCCCGCCCTCAGCCGTGCGGTGGTCGAGCACTCCCAGCCAGAGCCCGAGCAGGCCCATCGCCAGCACAACGGCAATATCCCCGCCGATGTTGTACTTCACGATCTGGTTCTGGCCGATGACCACCCCGAGTGACGTCCCCCGGATGATGGCTGGCGCGATGGAGAGAATCGTCAGCGCGACCACCCGGTTGTCGCTGCCTCCACCGAGGAGCGCGACACCAAGCCCAACAACCGCGATGACCGCGGCTACCGGGAGCACTACGGCGTAGGCGTTCGCGCCGACCTCGTTCGGGTCGCGCTTCTGGTTCGAAACGAAGTAGCCAGTGGCCGAGGCGAGGCTCGATATCCCACCGACCGCCGAGGTCAGGATGATGGCGGTCGAGTACACGCCTCGCTCTTCGACACTGAGGGTGCGCGCGGTCAGGACGCCGATGAGTCCCCAGAGCACGATGTCGTTCAGCCGGAACAGCAGAGCGACGAGGCTCCCCGTGGCAATCCTCACATGGCCATACTATCCCGGAATCCGCGAGGCGCGACTCACTCGCGGGCGGCGCGGGCGCTCATCGCCTGCCGGTAAGCTTCCAACAAGACCGGGGTCACAGCTGCCGCAGAGAACGTCCGCGCTCGTTCCCGTCCTGCCGCGCCGAGACGTGCGCGATCGTTGGCGGCACGGCCCAAGGCTGCCGCGAGGTCGCCGGCGAAGTCTTCGGATGCGAGCGGGACGATGATTCCCGCGTCGCCAGCCACCTCCGGCAGAGCGCCACCATCCGACGTCACCACCGGAAGCCCGCACGCCATCGCTTCGATCACCGGGATGCCGAAACCTTCGGCGAGGCTCGGCTGCGCGAGGACGCTGCAACTCCCATACACAGCCGCCAGGCTGGCATCGTCCGGCGCCGAAGGGTAGCTGGTGCGCCGCGCGACACCCAGCCTCTCCGCCAGCGCTTTCGTCCCGGGGGCAAGCGGACCGATCCGAACCAACTCGGCATGAGCCAACGCCGGCCGCGCCATGGCTTCGATGAGCGCTCCAGTGTTCTTGTAGGCGCGGTCGTTGCCGACCGAGAGCACCCGCATGCGTTCGGGAGGTTTCGCGGCAGCCGGTCCACCTGCGAAGCCGGCGCGCACGGTGTTCGGGACGACCACCCATGGCGCGCCCGGCGCGAATACGCGCTCACACTCACCGGCCGCATAGCTCGAAACAGCCACAACGATATCGGCGCCACCGAGGCTGCGGTAGGAACGCCGTAAGAATGCACGCTTCAACGTTGCTTCCCGCCGCGACGCGTAGTAACCCGGCACAGTGAACGGCATGACGTCGTGGCAGGTCGTCACGACCGCTGCGTGCTGACGAAATCGTCTCGCGTGTTGCGCAAGGCCATGGTCCACCAGGTGCACGACATCGTAACGGCCTTCCTGCGCCGCCATGATTTGTGGCTGACGCCACCAGCGTTTACGCATCCCGTGCGCGAGCGATGGCGGGTTAAACCACGGCGCTTCTGCCGCTTCGACTTCAATTCCTGCTGCTTCGAGCATCTCGCGCAGCGACTGAGCGTAGGCCGAGATGCTGCGCCAGCGTGCGCCACCAAAGGGCGCGATCAGCAGCACACGACGCGGTGAGTCCATCGCCTCAATCCTACCGGCCCTCACGCGAGAACGAACCGCCGCGGGATGGTACGATCCCCGCTCAGGCGCGAAAATGCGCCGTTTTCGGGGGCGGGCGTGGCGTAATGGTAGCGCGCGACCCTTCCAAGGTTGAGGCGCGGGTTCGATTCCCGCCGCCCGCTCCAACTCCTTCCTGCTACCAACTGACTGCTCACGGAGGCCACGCCATGCCGAGCCCGGCCATCGAGGCTTCGCCGTTCATTGCTTACCCCGGCGCTCACCGTCCGGCCCGCCATCACTGGGTCGATTCCTATGGCGTCCGCATCGCCGTCTGCGAATGGGGTGACGCTGATGGCCGCCCACTTTTCCTCGTCCACGGGGGTTCCGACTTCGCCGGAACATTCGACGTCTTCGCCCCGCTCCTCGCAGCCGAGGGCTGGCGCGTCATCGCTTGGGACCACCGCGGGCATGGCGATTCGGACCATGCACCGCTCTACAGCTGGGACGCCGACGTTCGCGACGCCCTTTCGGTGCTCGATGCGATCACCCCCGACCCCGTCGCCGTCATCGCGCACTCGAAGGGCGGCGGCATGATGCTCCAACTCGCCGAAGCGCTCCCCATGCGCATGTCGCAACTCGTCGTCATCGACGGTCTCCCCTCCGACGACCCTCACCCTGACGTCTCCGACCACGAACAGCGCCGTTTCAGCGCGAAGAACCTCGCTGAATGGCTCGACCATCGCCGCGCCTCCGCTTCGAACTTCCGCAAACCTGGCACCCTCGAGGAACTCGCAAAGCGGCGCAAACGGATGAACCCGCGCCTCTCCGACGAATGGCTGCTTTACCTTGCCAGTATCGGCGCCCGCAAAGACCCCGATGGATGGCGATGGAAGCTCGACCCGGCCATCCGCATGGGCGGCTTCGGGCCGTGGCGCCCCGACTGGTCTCTCGAGCGCCTGCGCAATCTCCCGATTCCTATGCTCGGCCTGACGGCGACAGTGGAGGAGGAGATGGGCTGGGGTACGAACCACCGCGCCCTGCTGCCTTACCTCCCGCCCGGCGCCAGGCTCGTGCCCTTCGAAGACACCGGCCACTTCATCCACATCGAGCACCCCCGTGAGGTCGCCGACCTGGTGTTGGAGTTCCTCTCATGACGGTGTTCATCACCCATAATCGCGTGAAACTCGCGCTGCACAGCCTGCGCGAGGTTCCTGGCCCGCGACTGCTCCTGCTTCACGCGCTCGGCGAAAAGTCACCGCCGGCAGTTCCGGCTGATTTCGCTTCGTGGCCGGGCGCAGTGTTCGCACTCGACTTCACCGGTCACGGCGCGTCGACAATCCCCGGTGGCGGCGGCTACACCGCCGAAGTCCTCATGGCCGACGTCGACGCAGCCCTCTCGATGACTGGTCCGGCGACGGTCGCGGGGCGCGGACTCGGCGCCTACATCGCCCTGTTGATTGCCGGCGCGCGCCCCGAACTGGTGCGCGGCGCAATCCTCCTCGACGGGGCGGGGCTCGCCGGCGGTGGACAGCGGCCGGGCCCGGTCATGGTTCGCGGTGTGCCCGGCAGGCCCGCTGCGCCCGACCCGTTCGCCCTGGTCGAACTCGCCTCGGATATCCGTCCACCGGATTATGTCGCACGATTCGCCGAACTGGCCGCCGAGAACTCGCAGTTGACCACACCGATCTACGTCTGCGGACGGGCGCGCCCGGACTGGCTGAAGGCGGCGCTCGAAGTTCGCGGCGTCCGCGAAACGGCGCTCGAAGCTGCCCTTACCGACTGCGCCACGGCCTGACCGCTACCGCAGATAGTTCAGCAGCGTCATGTTGCTGGTGCGGCCGATGGCCCCCAGCGCCGCCTCCAGCGCATTCTGCGCCGCCGTGAACTGGATGATCGTCTCCGCGATGTCGATGTCCTCGATGTTCGCGCGCAGTTCCTGCAGGTTCGTGTCGGTGTCCTCTGAGCGCGCCGTCGTCGCTTCGAACCGGTTGACCCGCGAGCCAACGTCAGCCCTCGCATCGAGCACGCCGCTCAACGCCTTGTCGATGTCGGCCAGGGAGCCGTTAATCATCGTTGTCGATGCGTTCGTCTTGAGGTTGTCCCGCAGCGTCATCAGATCCTGGAACATCGTTCCGAACACGTCGTTGCCGATAACGTTGACGGCCACGGCGTCCTGCGCCGAAATCTGGCGCATGCGCTGGCCGTTGTCGCCCTGCCACGTGATGGCGGTCGGCGGATTCCCGCCAACTGCATAGGCAGGCGTCTGGGTCTGATGGCCGCTGAAGATGTAGGCGCCGCCGAAATTCGTGTTCGCCACCTGCGCCAACTGCTGGATGATCTGGTCCATCTCGATGGCGATATTCGCCTTTTCGTTTGGTCCCAGAGTTCCCGTCGCGCCCTGGACCGTCAGCTCGCGCGCGCGCTGGAGCAGATCCGTCGCGCCGTCGAGCGCGGATTCGGTCACGTTGAGAAACGCGGTGCCGTTTTCCAGGTTCCGGCGCATCTGGGCTTCGAATGCAATGTTCTTCCGGTGCTGCATCGCCAGTGCCGCACCAGCCGGGTCATCGCTTGCACGGTCAATCCGGCGGTTCGTCGAAAGCTGCCGCTGGACGCGATCCATCCGCTCCGACGCGGAGTTCATGAACCGCACCTGGTTATCGACCCGGGCCTGTTCACTCAGTCTCATGGCTTAGCCGACCCCCGTCCGGTTGATAAGCGTGTCGAGCATCTCGTCGATCGTCGAGATCACCTTCGCCGCCGCGTTGTAGGCGTGCTGCGAGGCGTTCAGGTTCGTCACTTCCTCGTCGATGCTCACGCCCTGAACTGACTGCCGCAGCCCATCGAGATGGTCCACGAGCAGCTGGGCGGAGTCGGACAGCCCCTTCGCACGGTTCACATCGGCGCCAAGCACCGAAACGATGTTGCCGTAGTACGTGCTCGGCGACGCCTCGACCTGCAGGGTGTTGTTCCCGGCGGAGGTCAGGTCGGTGAGTTGCTGGCCCGCCGTGTACGGCCCCGCGACCTCCACCCGGATCGACGCGACCGTGTCCGGCCCATTCATGAACGCGATCGTTCCACCCGGCGGCGCGATAGCCCCGAGGGTGGCGGTACCCACGACCGGGCCGGTTGGCGAGCCGTAGCGAAGCTCCACGTTCGGACCTGCGGCCACCAGGCTGTACGTCCCCGGCTGAAGCGTCCGCCCAAGCGTGATCCCGGCCGCGGTGTTCCCGGCGCTCAGTGACTCATTGACGACGAGGTTCGATGCACCGAATCCCGAGAGCATGTTCGTCGCCTGCTGCAGGTTCGCGATGGCAAGCGCGTTCGATGGGTTGCCGGGCTGGCTGGCGCCGGTTGCGGCGGCGATCGACTGTGGATTTCCGGCCAGCGTCGCGTTCACGGCGATGTTCGAAGCGTCCGTCCCGCTGAAGAACGCGAGGCCGGTCGCGTTGTCGAGTCCGTAGCCTGCCTGGTGGATGGAGTTCACCGAGTTAATCAGCCCGCTCGCGAACGAGTTGAGCTTGCCGATCAGTTCCGGGAGCGCCGTATCGCGCGCATCCAGCACGCCCTTGAGTTGCCCCGCCGACACGCTCACGTCGTCGTTGTCGATGGCGAACTGGAGTTTGACCATGCCCGGGTTCAACGGGTCATCGACAGTATTGATGCGCCGCGCCGACGTGCCGACGACCAACTCATGCGTGCCCAGGTACACCGTCTGGGAACCCGAGTCGTCCTCGCTGTAGCTAATGTTGCCCAGCTTGGAAAGGTCATCCAACAGGAGGTCTCGCCGGTCGCGCAGGTCGTTCGCCATGTCGCCGTTGAGTTCCACCTGCTGGACCTGCAGGTTGAGGCTCGCAAGCTCCGATGCTTTGGCATTGATCTGGTCGGCGATGCTCGAGACCGATTGGTTGAGGTCGACGCGTTGCTGCGTCAGCTGGTCGTGCGCCGCCCGAAGACGCGTCGTGAACGTGGTGGTCGCGTGCACCAGGGCGACCCGTGCGGCAGACGACTCCGGTTCGTTGACCACGTCGTGCCACGATGCCCAGAACTTCGCCAGCAGCGCCGAAATCCCATCGTCCGAAGGATCGTTGAACACCACCTCGGCGTTCTCGATGGGTGTCGAGAGCGCCTGGTACTGTGCCTGGCCCGACATGCTCTGGCGCGCCTGGAAGTCGAGGAACATGTCGCGGATCCGGTTCACATCCTTCGCATCCACACCGAAACCCGGCCGGCCGAGGAGGTTGTCGCGGGAGAAATGGTCCGAGCCATCGAGCCCGACCGGCCGCAACAGGACGCGCTGGCGCGAATAGCCCGGCGACTGCGCATTCGCGATATTGTGCGAAGCAACGTCCACCGCAAGCTGGTGAGCGCGTAACGCCTTGACGGCGGTGTCGAGGCCGATGGAAAGACCCACGATGAGCTCCTAGGCGCTACGCGAGATTGCGCCGCGCGTGGCGCTGGATTGCCGGCGGCCGTCGCTGCTGTAGCCCGGCGCCGCGAACCCGCCGAGAAGGTTCGCCCACCGGTCTCGCACTTTCATCGCATTCAGGAGCAGGCGCGCATTGAGTTCCTGCGCGTCGCGAAGTTCCTTTGCCCGGGCCAGGAGTTGGCCACGGGCCGCGGCGAAGCCGTCGACGCCCAGATCATCGGCAAGCGGCGCCAATTCTTGGAGCGTAAGCGTCTCAGCGCCGAATGTTCTAAGGAGATTCAAACGGCTCTCTTCGACTGCTTCGATACGCGCTGACGCAGCCTGCATGCTCTCGCTGACCATCGCGATGCGTTCGAAGTCAGAAGCAATCAGTGCCGACTGTTCCTGCAGCGCGAGGTCGAGCAAGGTCGAAAGCTGGCGCTCCTCTTCGAGCAGCAGGTCCAGCGCCTGTTCGAGCACATCGGCCGGCACATTCACGGCTCTAGCTCCCGAGTCCATTCGCGATCAGTCGCTCGGCGATTTCGCGCGCGTTCGAGCTGTAGCTGCCGTTGGCGATCGCGGCCTTGAGCGCCGCGACCTTCGCCTCGCGCACGTCGCTCGAGGTGTGCACGGCGCGCGCCGCCTCAGCCACGATGCGGCCGCGGCTGGAGAGGTTGATCACGTCCTGGCGGCCGCGCGCCTTGTTCGCCGCCTCGGACTCGGTCGAGCCACCGGCAGCCGAGGCGCCGGCCGCGCCTGCTGGATTGAGGCTCGCTCCCGAAAGGTTCAGGCCATCGATTCGCGCCATTCGTGCTCTCCTACTGCGTGATCTTCGTCGCCAGCGCGAGCATTTCATCGCCGACGGAGAACGTCTTCGCGCAGGCGGTGTAGGCGCGCTGCGCGATGATCATGTTCGTGAACTCCTCCGCCATGTCGACATTGGAGCCTTCGAGGCTGCCCGGCCGCAATGCGGCGAAACCCTCGGATCCCGCTGCGCCCACCGTGATCTCTCCGGTGTTCGCGGTGTCGCCGTACAGTCCGTCGCCGAGCGTTTCCAGGCCCTGGGCGTTGCGAAACCTGGCGAACGACAGTTGGCCGATATCCTGGCGCTCGCCTGCGTCGTCGATGGCACTGATTACGCCGAACTGGTCGACCGCCGGCTGGGTCCAGCCTTCCGGGACTTGCACCGGCGGCTCGAGTTGGCGCCCCTTAAAGGCGAGGATGTTGCCCTCAACATCAGACTCGAGCCCACCGTAACGCGTGTACACGATCCGGCCATCGAAGTCCCGCACGCGCATGAAGGCGCCGTCTTCGATGGCGAAGTGGAGCGGGTTCTCGGTGACGATCGTCGACGCCTGCGAGAACACGAGGTCGCGCGTGGTCTCGGCTACACCGAGGCGGCCGCCTTCGGGCTCGGCCTGCGGGTTCGGCAGACCTTCGTGCAGCGGACGGAACTTCTTGTAGGCCATGCTGTTCGCATTCGCCACGTTGTGCCCGATAACGTCGAGGACGTTCTGGTTGTGGGTCATACCGCTGGCGGCGGCGCCGAGGATCGTTGGCATCGCTTACAGCCTCCCCAGTTCGCCCGCGGCCTGGTCCAGCGTCCCATCGAGCCGCGCGAGGACGGCCTGGTTCGCCTGGTAGGTCCGCTGAACCGCCAGCAACGACGTCATCTCCTCGACAAGGTTCGAATTCGAACCCTCAAGGAAGCCCTGGCGGAGTCCTGCCCCGCCGACGGGCGGCTGTCCCGGCTCAGTGGCCGTGAAGTACGCCTCGCCAGCGCGCTTCAACTGGTTCGGCGTGTAGTCGGCGATGGCCAGCCGTGCGATTTCCGCGCCCTGTGCGAAGACCGTACCGTCGATGCCGACAGTCACGGCCTCCTGCGGAAGGTTGATGTGTTGGCCCGCCTCGTCGAGAACGTAGTAGCCCTGGCTGGTGACCAGGTCGCCGGCGGCGTCACGGCCGAACCGGCCATCGCGTGTCAGGTAAGTCGTCCCATCCGGGCCCTCGACCTGGAAGAATCCGTCCGTGAGCGCCAGGTCGAGTTCATTGCCAGTCTCCCGGAGGATGCCAGCGCCGAAGTCCGTAGCAAAGTCAGCGATAAACGTACCCGTGCCAATCTGCCCGACGACCTGCTGAATCCGTGCCGTGAGCGGCGCTGGAACCGGCGCTTGCTGCGAGAGCAGAACGTCGGCGAATGGCTGCTGCGTTGCGAACTCGCGCTTGAAGCCCGCCGTGTTCGCATTGGCGATGTTGTTCGCAAGGACGTCCTGGTACCGCCAGGCAGCCTCCATCGCGGTGAATGCGCTGTAGAGCCCTTTGATCATGCGAGTGTCCTCCGGCCGCGCCAGTAGCGCAGGAACAGGAGCGCGACCCCGGCAGCGGCACACGCCACCGTCACCGTGCGCCCCACCCGTTCGCGAGTGGTCATTGCGGGCTTCTCGCCGGTGTCGGGCAGCGTGCCCGGCCGCAGGTCACCGCCTGATTGCGTCGAACCGTCGTCGCCGATGACCGTGAATCGCCCGGCAATGGAGATGTCCGCCGGGAGTTGGCCCTCGGCCGTCGCGCTCGTCCGCGCTGCGACGACGAACCTGTCGTAGTCGAACCTCGCGAGGCCAGTGAGCTTCGCGTCCATCGCTCCGATTCCCGAAGCATTCGGCGTGATCTTGCCAACAAAGAGCGGCGTCCCCGGCCCGAGCAACCAGCCTTCGAAGGCATACCCGTCGGCCGGTTTCAGGTTCTTCACATCGACGTGGACGTACGCCTCGGCAAAGCTGAACTCGAGGACGCCCTCCGCGTCCTTCGGGCCATAGTTCGAAACGCCGTCCAGGTAGGTGAGTTTCACCAGCTGCGGCACGCCGTTCGCAGCGGCACGATCCAGGCCGGCTGTGGCCGAACCAAGCGACACGACGAGGAGCGCCAGGGCCGCGATGAGACTGCGCCGCATCAACTCGCTATCCCCTGGCGGCGAAGCAACAGCCGCACCTCGTCCTCGCTCTTGCGGAGCCGTCGCGCCAGCATCGCGATATCGACCACACCGTTGCTTCGCGCCACGAGGCTGGCAAGGTCGCCACGCAGCGGTGCGGCCGGCTGCACCACGGGTTCGGCGGCCGGTTGGGCGTAGGCTGCACGCGCCGCACGTGCGGTCGAATGGCCCCCGACCTCGGCCGGGCCCGGCATGCGGTGGACGCGGGTCGACTGTTGCGGGCGGCGTCGCGCCGCGCCCTTCAGCTCCTGGAGCTGCGTGTACAGGTAGAAGATGGCGCCGAGACACACCAACTGCGAGATGGCGAGCAGGGCAATTGCGTCGTTCATGATCCCCTCCTAGGCCGTGCGCTCGCGGGCGAGCCGCGCGCGCAGCCGGCTGAGCGCGCGCCCGTGCAACTGGCACACGCGGGATTCGGAAATCTCCAGGATCTGGGCGATCTCCTTCATCGTCATTTCATCGCGGTAGTAGAGGCTGACGATCAGCCACTCGCGCTCCGGGAGTTGCTTCACCGAGGCGGTCAGGGCATCGATGAGCTGGCGCTTTTCGAGGCGCTGGGTGAAGTCTTCTTCGTTCGGGTCGGCGGGCAATTCGGTCGGGGCTGCGCCATCATCGTTGTTGTCCCGGTCGAGCAGGCCATCGAGGGAAACAGTCACCCAGCTGCAGTCCACAAGGGTCTGGTTGTACTGTTCGATGGTCAGACCCATCGCCTGCGCGACCTCTTCATCGGTCGGTTCACGGCCGTTGTCCTGCGCGAAGCTCACGTGGATCTGTTCGAGCTTCTTCGCCTTCTGCCTCACCGAGCGCGGCAACCGGTCGAGCGACCGGAGCGCGTCAATGATGGCCCCCCGGATCCGGCTGATGGCGTAGGTTTCGAACTTCACGCCCTTGCTGCCGTCGTACCGGTCGAGCGCTTCGATCAGGCCGATCGTGCCGTAGCTGAGGATATCTTCGTAATCGAGGATCGCCGGCAAGCCGATGGCCAGGCGGCCAACGACGTACTTCACCAGCGGCGCGTACTGCTGAATCGCCGCGTCCCGTTCGGAAGCGGGATTGCTCGCCCGGAGATTACTGGCCACGGCCATGGAGCCACCCCTTCATCGCGTTAGTCATGACTTTCGAGCGCCTCGTCATCCTCTCTCGGCGACGGTGGCGGGATCGGTGTGAGAAGCAGAACCGCCTCGGCGCCGAAACCCAGCGCCGCGACAATCACGAAAAAGAACACTGCCCGGAGCAGGGCAAAATCGAACGCCGCGCCACTGCGCATCCCGAGCCACACGCTGAGAAGCGCCATCGCCGCGGCGACGTAAACCCCGATGCGCGCGACGGTGTAGGGACGTAGCGTCACAGTTGGCCCCTCCGCCGCATCTCGAGTTGCCGCCGCATCATGTAGCGGGCGATCGTGTCACGTCCGGCCCGGCTGATATCGGTGAACTCGCAGTGGAGCCGGCGGTTGCGGTTCCCGGGCGAGGGTTCTCGCACCGAGTTCACCCGCATCCTCGCCTGGATCTCCCCCGCCTCCGGTAGTTCGGCCACGAGGCCGAGACGCTCGCCCGCCTGGGCGAAGCTCCGGGTGCTCACGCAGCATCCGCCCTCACTCAGGTCAACAATCGTCCCTTCGAGGGGGTCGCTCTCCTCCGCTTCGGCATCGACCACCATGCGGTACAGCGCCTCGGGCCGGATGGCAGCCGGGAGCCGGAAGTTCCGCCGCCGCTCGGTGCTCTCGATGGCGCCCGGCAGGCGAAGGTACTCGAACATGCCGTCATCGCTATGGCCAGCCACTTCGGTGACGAACATCCACCGCTTCTGTTGGTGGACGTAGTGCGCGTGCATCAGCGTGCCCGAGGCGAACGGACGGGGCCGCAGCCCACGCATGGGCACGAGGATTGCGATGTGCTCGTCGCCGACGTCCTCGACTCGCGTGACGTGGCTCTCCTCCGCGCCACCGAGGGACACGTCGAGTCGCAGCGTCAAGCCGGGGAGCAGACCTTGAGCCATGAAGGGATTCTTACGCCGTAACGGCAAGCCGCCCATCGGTCGTCTCCCGTGTACTCGTAGTGAAGACCCCTGATGCGAGCGTGAACGGCTCGGCGATGCCGATCCCGGTCGCGATGTCTCGCCCTGAGGATAAGAACGCCACACCGAGTCCGGCCTCGACAACCAGGGAAATAGCCGGGGTCAATGTCGTGGCAAGGTCAACGCCGGTAATCACAACGCCCGAGCAGCTTCGCCTGTCGAAGGCTTCCAGGGCGCCCGCGGTTGCGGTGGTCTGCCAGTGCGCCGGGACCGCCAGGTAGATGAAGTGCTCCACTCCCGGCAGCGGCGGTGGGCTCCAGCGACCAGCCGGCACATCGACGAAGATGCATGCCCCCTTCGAAGCCCGCGTCACCGCGTGGACGATGTCCTGTGGCCCGAAGGCGTCGAGCACGGGCAAGCCGATAGCCTCGCCGTACGCATGAACCTGCGCGCGTCCACCAGCATGCGACGAGTCCGCTGCGACCAGCACCGCGGCGCGTCCCGAATCCGCGCAGTCGAGCGCCATGCGCATGAGTGCACTCGTTCGGCCGGCGCCTTCCGCCCCCTGGATCGTGATGATTGCCGTCCGTCCCTCAGCCGGGTAGGCGACCGGGGCATCTCCGAGCCACGCTTCGAGCGCCTGCTGGGCAGACGCCCCGGTGGCTGCCTGGCGCGCCACCACGGCGGCTGCCGTCGCGCTCAGGCCTGCACTGATGAGCACACCCGCGACACCCGGTTGCGCCGGCGTGAAGGGCCGAATGGTCGCGGCAGGAGCCTCCTGTTCACGCCTATCGGGCGTCGCGGTGGTTGGCGGCGTCACGATGCGTGGCCGCGGGCTCCACTGAACCGGTGGCGGCGGCACAACCGTCGGCGCCTGGAACGGGGGCAGCGCGTCTTCGGTTTCGAAATCTTCGAAGAGCGCCCGAACCTCCCCATGGCCATCGTGCGAATCCTCCCCGTCGGTCGAGACGAATCCTTCGAGCCAGTCGGGGATTGGCGCCCCGGCGTCACCCGCCGCAAACGCCGCATCGAGTTCGGCGAATGCGCTCAGGTCCGCCTCCTCGCGCGCGGCGATGTCTTCCAGATCACCAATGGTCAGCCGGGCGCTTGCCGGCGCTTCGACGCGTGACAGTGTGCTTTCAACCATCACTCGCTGGAGAGCCAGTGTGAGGGCGTCTTCTCCGCCTCCCGTGGGCGCCGCGAGCACCTCGATCAGCGGATCCCCGCCTTCACGCAAGAGTGACCGCGTCTGCACGATGACCGCGTCAGCGCCGAGTTCCCGCCGTACCCGAGCAAAGATGCGCGTCATGTCGTTACCGATGAATCGCTTCGTTTCCAACGTTCACCTCGATGTTTCCGACCGCTTCGACCTGGGTCTGGGGTGTGACTTCCGCGAAGGAGAGGACAACGACGTTCGGGAGGCGGCGCTCGAGCATGCGCCGCATGGCCAGCCGGATGCGTGACGAACAGAGAATGAGCGGGTCACGCCCGGTCGCGGCGACTTTCTCCATTTCCGTCGCGACCACGCCGAGCAGGCGCTGCATCGCCCATGGCGCCATCGCCACCTGGTTGCCCCGGTCGCCCTGCTGGATGGACTGGGCAATCTCATCCTCTGTTCGCGGCCCGACGGTGATGACATGCAGTGTCCCGTCGGGTGCGTACTGGCGGCTGATCTGCCGCGCCAGTGCGGCGCGCGAGTATTCGGTGAGCAGATCGATGTCGCGCGAGACCCGTGCCTGCGTCGCCAGCGTTTCGCAGATAGTGACGAGGTCGCGGATGGACACTCGCTCGTTCAGCAGGTTCTGCAAGACCTCCTGCACTTCGCCCACCGTGAGCGTCGCCGGGACGAGGTCTTCCACGAGCGCGGGGTACTCGGCCCTCAGGTTTTCGAGCAGGTTCTGCGCGTCCTGGCGGCTCAGCAGGTCGGGCGCGAACCGCTTCACAAGTTCGGTCAGGTGGGTAGCCAGCACCGACTCGGCGTCGACCACCGTGTACCCGAGCAGTTCCGCGCGCTCCTTATAGGCGGGTGTGATCCACTTCGCGGGCAAACCAAATGCCGGTTCTTGCGTCTCGATTCCCGGCACTTCACCCTCAGCCGTCCCCGGATCCATCGCGAGGAACTGGCCTGGCTGCAGTGTGCCCCGCGCGATTTCGACGCCACGCAGCTTCACGACGTATGCGTTCGGCGCGTGCTGGAGGTTGTCGCGAACCCGCACGGTGGGCAGCACGATGCCGAGGTCGAGCGCGATCTGGCGCCGGATCATCGTTATCCGCCGCAGCAGCCCGCCGCCGGCCTGCTCATCGACGATCGGGATAAGGCCGTAGCCCACCTCAACCTCGAGCGGATCGATGTTCATCATCTGGATAACCTGCTGCGGGCCAAGCGTCTCAGGCTCTGGTTCAGCGATCGGTACAAGCGATGCCGCCATTTCGGCCTGCTGTTTCTTGCTTCGTGAGATAAACCAACCAGCGCCAGCGCAGATGGCGGCGATCATGAAAAACGGGAGCTTTGGCAGGCCCGGCATCACGCCAAAGAGTCCGAGCATCGCCGCCGCGATGTAGAGCGGCCTCGACTGCGCCGTCATCTGAGAGAACATCTGCGTGCCGAGGTTCGTATCGCTCGCGGCTCGCGTGACGATGATGCCTGTCGCCGTGGAAATCAGCAGGGCCGGCAACTGCGAGACGAGGCCATCGCCGACGGTGAGGTTCGCGTAGAGGTGGAGTGCCTCGGATGGACTGCCACCCTGCTGGAGCACACCGATGCTGAGACCGCCGATGATGTTGACCAGGATGATGACGATCCCGGCCACCGCATCGCCCTTCACGAACTTCGAAGCGCCATCCATCGCGCCGTAGAAGTCCGACTCCATCCCGATGGTGCGGCGCCGCTCGCGCGCCTGCGTCTCATCGATAATCCCGGCATTGAGGTCGGCGTCAATCGCCATCTGCTTACCCGGCATGGCATCCAGCGTGAACCTGGCCGCCACTTCGGCAACGCGGCCGGCGCCATTGGTGATTACCACGAACTGGATGACCACGAGGATCAGGAACACCACGAGTCCGACAACCAGGTTGCCGCCAACGACGAAGCTTCCGAATGAATGCACGACCGACCCCGCGTCGCCGTGCAGGAGGATGAGCCGCGAGGTCGAGACGTTGAGTGCCAGCCGGAAGAGCGTGGTCACGAGCAACAACGATGGGAAGACCGAGAACTTCAGCGGTTCCTCGGTGTACACCGCCACCAGCAAGATGATGACCGAAGCGGCGATGTTCACCGTCAGCAGCATGTCGAGCAGCGCCGTCGGGAGAGGGATGATCATCATCCCGACGATGGTGATGATGCCTGCCGCCAGGAGGATGTCGGTCTGGCCAAGCAGGCGGCCGATACCCATGTTCGATGCCGGGCGAGCCTGAGCCTGGACGGTCATGCGTTACCCCCTGGAGTTGCGGTCACGAAGCGCCGGCGCGCCTCCGCCGACTTGTTCCGAAGCGCGTAGACCCAGGCCAGCACCTCGGCAACCGCATGGAACAGGTTCGCCGGAATGTATGCGCCAACGGGAACCGCCGAATGCAGCGCGCGAGCCAGCGGCGGCTCTTCGAGCACAGGCACCCCGGTCTTCATCGCGACTTCGCGGATCCTCTTCGCCAGGTGGTCCGCTCCCTTCGCCACCACCATGGGCGCCTGCATGCTCACCGGGTCGTACTTCAACGCCACGGCGAAGTGGGTGGGGTTGGTGACAACGACGTCCGCGGTCTTCACCGCCGACATCATCCGGTTCATCATCTGCTGGCGGCGCCGCCGGATGCCGGCCTTCACCTGTGGGTCGCCGTCGCTCTCCTTCATCTCCTGCTTCAGTTCATCCCGCGTCATCATCAACTGCTTAATGTGGCGGCGGCGCTGCCAGGCATAGTCCGCCACGGCCATGACGAGCAGCGCGCCGGCCGCCTTGAACGCGATATCGAAGCCGAGAGAGACCATCCGCCCGGCGCCCTCGCCGACCGACACCTGCGACAGGCTCGATAGCTCGTTCATCTGCCCCTTGAGCGTCAGGTAGACCACGATCGAGACCACAGCGAACTTGAACAGCGACTTTCCAAGCCGCATCAGTCCATCCATCGAGAACAGTCGCTTGAGCCCGGCGCCCGGGTTCAGACGATTCATGTTCGGCTTCAGGCCTGCGCCGCTGAGCAGGAGTCCCGTCTGCGTGACGTTCAGGACCACAGCACCGATCGCCAGCAAACCGAGCAGCGGCAACATTGCGGAGATGAGTTGCCAGGCCCAGCCCTGGCCCATCTTGAATGCGTTCTGGCTCGTCAGTTCGCCCTGAACCGGGTGAGAGAGCCCGTCCCGCAGCAGGCTCTCCATATCGCCCCACAACTGCGGCCCGAGCATTTTGAGCCCGGCTACCGCGAGGAAGAGCACGCCGACAGTGACCAACTCTTCGCTCTTCGCGACGTTGCCCTTCTGGCGGGCGTCCTTCAGCCGCTTCGGAGTCGGCGCCTCTGTCCGTTCGCCGGCCATCTAGTTCGCGCTCCCAAGGAGGACGCGGCTCGAACCAGCGAGCGACGTTCCAATCACGCCGTGCAAGAGGGTGACCGTCGCGGGAAGCGCCGCACCGAGCACGAGCACGCCGACAAGGATTTTGATCGGAGCGCCCACGATGAGGACCTGCATCTGCGGCACCGTCCGCGAGGCAAGGCCCATGCCGAGGTCCGTGAGCACGAGTGCTGCCATCACTGGCATTGCGAGCCTCACCGCCGTCACCGTCAGGCCCGCGATCAGGCTCGTCATCCCGTCCGGAGTGACGACGAACGGGTCGAAGGTCCCGAGCGGCACGGCGCGCGTGGTCTCGGCCAGGGTTTGCACGACAAGGTAGTGCCCGTTGATGGAGAAGAAGACGAGCGTGACGAGCAGGCTGTAGAACTGTTCGAACGCGCCGAATTCCGCGCCGGTGATCGGGTCGTACACCGCGCCAAGCCCGAACCCCATTTGCAACCCGATGATCCGCGAGGCCATCTGCACGCCGATGAAGACGATGTTCATCACCATGCCCAGTGCAAGCCCGAAGACGACCTCGCGCGCTGCGTCGTCAATGAGCGGCGCGAACGTGGCCGGTGCAGGCGGCGGGGTGTCCTTCTGCATCGGCACGAGCACAAGGGAAAAGAAGATAGCGAACCCGATCTTGGTGTATGCCGGGATGCCTTTGTGGCTCAGCAAAGGCGCCGCCACCAGCATCGAACTGGTGCGCAGAAGCATCAGGAAGAACGTGTAGGTGAACTCCGGCGATAGCGCGAAAGCATCCATGTCAGCGCCCGTAGCTCGCGGCGTTTGCGAAAAGGCCCGCGGAAAAGCTCAACAGCGTCTCCATCATCCAGGGACCGAAGATCAGCATCGCGACGAACACGCCAATGAGTTTTGGCACGAACGTCAGCGTCGCTTCGTTCACCTGCGTGACCGCCTGGATCAGGCTGACCACCACGCCAATGACCAGCGTGGTCGCGAGAATCGGCGCGCCAACGAGGAGTGACGTCGTGAGCGCTTCACGCATCAGACCGATGACAACGGCTTCGTTCATCGTCCGCCCCCTACTTCGCGAAACTGCCCACAAGGGAGCCGATGATGAGATACCAGCCATCCACAAGGACGAACAGCAGGATCTTGAACGGTAACGACACGATGACTGGCGGCAGCATCATCATGCCCATGCTCAGGAGCGCCGAAGACACGATGAGGTCGATGATCAGGAAGGGCACGAACATGACGAAGCCCATCTGGAACGCTGTCTTCAGTTCCGAGATGGTGAACGCCGGAACAAGCACGTAGGTCGGCACGTCATCGACCGTTTCGGGCTTCTCCGACCCGCTGAGCTTGAGGAAGAGTCCGAGGTCCTGTTCACGTGTCTGCTTCAGCATGAACGTCCGCAGTGGCGTCTCGCCGCGGTCAAACGCTTCCTGCTGAGTCAGTGTCCCGTTGAGGTACGGCTGGACCGCCTCGTTGTTGATCTGCTTGATCGCGGGGGCCATCACGAACGCCGTGAGGAAGAGTGCGAGCCCGATCATCACCTGGTTCGGCGGCAGCTGAGGGATGCCGATCGCGTTCCGCACCAGCGACAGCACGATGATGATCCGCGTGAACGAGGTCACCATCACCAGGATGGCCGGGGCCATCGAAAGCACCGTGACGAGCAGGAGCAACTGGATGGCCGTCGACACGTTCTGCGGGTTTTGCGTGTCGATGCGGCCCGCCGCTTGCGGCGCGGCCTGGGCAGTTGGCGCGGTTGCCGCGACACAGCCGGTCAGCGTGACCATCGCGACGGAGAGCATCGCGAGGACGAGGAACACGCGCCTGCGCCTGGACGCCGAGAGAACCCGCCTGAAGCCCACCGAGTAACCCCGCGAGGTGTTGTCGGTTCACTCTAGGAAGACGGATATCCGGCCAGTATTGGGGGACTCCCTTCGCGCCCCGGACGAAACCCTGACCCGGCCACGAACAGGGCCTGATTCGTGAAGCGCGACCGGCCGAGGAACGATTTCCGCATCCCTCGGCCGGTCGGCAATTCGGCCTACGCCTCATCAGGCCGCCAGACCGGTTCAGATGTCAGCTCCGAAGCGAATCGAGTAGCGCGCTCAGCGCGTCCCGGGCTTCGGCGGCGGCCGCCGCCCCATCGCTCGCGGTTGCGACGAACAGGGCCAGTTCACTCAGCGCACCGAAGAGGGTCGCGGCGAATGCATCGATTGGGACGTTCCTGAGCAGGCCCGCGTCCGCCATCTGCTGCACAACCGCTCGAGTCAGGCCGAGCCCATATCGCGCCATCACGTCCTGCCACTCGTCCCAGCCGAGCACCGACCGTCCATCGATGAGCACCACCTGGCGGACGTCCGGCTCCGTCGCCGCCGCGATAAACGCTCCCGCTGCTGCCGCCAGGCCCGCCCACGGATCCTGTGCACCTGCCGCCGCACCGGCGATCTTCGCCGTCAGGTCAGCTTCAACTGCTTCGAACACCGCCACAAACAGCCCGCGCTTGCTGCCGAACTGGTGGTAGACCGCCCCGGTCGTAACGTCCGCTGCTCTTGCGACTTCTTCGGCCGAGACACCTCCGTAGCCGTGCCTGGCAAAAAGCTCGCGCCCCGACGCCACCAGCGCAGCCTTCGTCCGCTCGGATTGCTGTGCTTTCAGGGAAGGATGAGCCATAGCCGATTGTGGAAGCGAACTCTTTCCAGTGTCGACTACGGGCGGTAGTCCTCGCCGATAACCGTGTCGGCGCGCCGGTTCGGCGTTCGGTTCGTTGTCCGCTTCATCTGTTCGAACAGCTGGGCGGCGAACTGGCTCAGCGGTTGCTCATCGGGCTTTGCCACCTGCTCCTGCACCTTCGCCGCCTCATCGTCCGAAAGCTCGTTCAGCAACGTGAGCTGCTGGGCCGTCGCGCCCACCGCGATCACCCGCTCGCCGAGAGCGACGAGGTGAATAGCCCTTCCATTGCTGATTGCAAGCGTATCGAGCACGCGGAGGAACCCGGTTGTGCTCCTCGGTCCAGTTGTTCGCTTGCCCCACCAGCGAAGCCCGGCGACCGAAACGGCGATGATGATAATCACCAGCGCCAGCCGCCAGGCGAGTGAGAACAGCTGGCCACCGCCGAGGCTGAACCCACCGGGTTCGGGCTCGGACGCCGCACGCTGGCTGTCAGTGGTGGGCGTTGACGAACCGAGAACGAGCGCGCCGGTATCTGTCGTCGTGATGCGCGGACTTTGGAGACTCGATGACCCGGAGGGCGCCGCGAATGAGATGAAGATGAGCGAGCAAAGGAGCGCGCCGCCAAGTGCCGCCGCCCACAGCAGCTTCTTCCTCGCACGCGGGTCGCTCATCCCGCACGCTCTTCCTGGTCTGCGCCACGCCGCACCACTTCGACGACACGGACGCCGAAGTTCTCATCGACCACCACAACTTCGCCCCGCGCGATCAGCCGCTCGTTGACGAGGATATCCACCGGTTCCCCGGCAAGCCGGTCGAGTTCAATCACCGACCCCGGCCCGAGGCCGAGCACTTCGGAGACCGTGAGTTCGGTACGGCCGAGTTCGACCGAGACGTTCATCTGCAGGCCGGCCAGCAGATCGATGCCGGAGCGGTGCGCCGGGCCATCAGGTTCTGGCAGCGGCGCGAACCGTGCCCGGCTCGCGGTCTGGCTGATAGGCGTCGGACGCGCAGGCTCAGGGCGCTGGTTCGCTGCGCTCGCACGGGCGCCTGCTCCCGCCATTGCAAGCACCGGCTCTGGCTCGACTTCTTCGATGAGTTCCGCCGCTTCGAGCTCTTCCTGTGTTAGTTCGAAGGAAAACGCCGCCGGCGCCGCAGCCGGCGCCGGTTCCGAAGCGACCGCCACCGGGGCTTCAGCAGCCGAGATAGCGCCCTGCATGGCGCCCGCCATGATGTCGAGGAATGTCCCGGGCAGGACGAGGCTGAACGGCAAGATGCGGGCGCCACCGACGGTCGCCGTCAGCAGCATGCACGGCTCATCCATGCCTCCGAGCGTCTCGGGCATGGAGTTCGCCAGCACATCGTCGACCGCGACCACCAGCCCTGAGTCGCTTCGCCCGAACAGTTGCCCGTTGAGTGCCTGGATCACCTGTCCGAGTACGGTCGAAGCGATGACGATCGTCTGCTGCTCTTCGTCCTCCGGGTTGTCGGCCTGTGAATCGAGGAACATTGCAGCGATGGCTGTCGGCACAACCAGGTATGCGGTGCCGGTCTGGTCCTGGTTCGTGGAAAGTTCGAGCGTGACCGCCAGGTGTGGGTCGCCGAAACGCCCCGTGATTTCGTCGGGCATGACAAGGTGGGCGTCCACCTCGCTCACCGTCGGGGCGGCGCCCTGGAAAGCCTCCAGTGCCGCCGCGGCTGCCGCCCATCCTTCGGCGCCGGTGGCGTCGAGCGTATCGGCCTGCGCTCCAGAGAGCAGTTGACTCAGGATCTCATGGGGTGTCGGCATGGGTTGGCCTCACTGCGTGATGAGCGTTTCGAAGTAGATGGTCTCGACCTTCTCTTCGGGCAGGTGTTCGTTGATGGCCTCGATCAGCGAATGTTTGAGCGACTCTCGTCCCTCAACGGTCGCTATCTCTTCGGGCCCTTTCGAAGCGAAAACGGTAGCGACGGCGTCGAGAATCTTCGGCATCTCGTGCTCGAGGTGGTGAGTGAACTCGATGTTCTTTGCCGTCAGCGCCGCGCCCGTTACGCCAATCCATGGCTTCTCTGGCTTCTCAAACTCGAGCGCCATGATGACCTTCACGTAGCGGGGTGCGTTCGCCGGCGCCTTCAGGTTCAGGACGAGTCCCTCGGGCGCATTGCCTTTCGCCTCTTCGAGTGTGACCGTTCGCCCGAGCATCACCGTCGGATGCGGCGACTCATCGATCTGCGCCTGCGTAATCGGCGGCGCGGGCTTGGCGTCCATGTAGTTCGGCTTGATGTAGAACCAGAACGCGGCGATGAACAGGACGGCTCCGCCGGCGAGGATCTTCTTGTCTTTGAACATAGCCTAGTTCCCCTTCGCGCCCTGCAGCGATTTGTTCAGTTCCTCGATCGTCGGGTAGAGGATCACAATGTCGGCGCGGCGATTGAGCGCGCGCCCTTCCGCGGTATCGTTCGACGCAACCGGGTGAGTGTCGGCATAACCGGCAAAGAACAGGTCGTTCGCCGTAAGTTGGCCCTGCTCACGAAGGAATCGAAGGACGTGTGAGGCCCGTGCGCCCGAAAGCTCCCAGTTCGTGGCGAAGTCGGGGCTATTCACCGGCACGTTGTCGGTGTGGCCCTCGATGCGCATCTCGTTCGGCAGTCCGCGCAACGCATCCGCCACCTGCAGAAGGACATCCTGCGCGCCGGGCTTCAGGTCGGCGCTGGCGGAATCGAACAGCAGGTTGTCCGCCAGCGAGATCGTGATGCTCGTGGCGTCGCTGTGAATCTGGATTTTGCCGTCCAGGCCGTTTGCGTTGGCAAACGCGTTCAGCGTATTCGTAAGCGCCGCCATGTTGTTCGACTTGATCTCGGCGAGGCTCGGTGTGATGCCCCCGCCGTTATTCAGCACCGCCGACGAGCCGTTCGACCCGGTGAGCACACCAATGCTGAATGCGGCGTCGATCGAGTGATGCACGGCCTGGAGTTTCTGCGGGTTCGCGTCGCTCGTGGCGTAGAGCACCACGAAAAGCGCGAACAGCAGCGTGAGCATGTCCGCGTAGGAGACGATCCACCTTTCGTGGTTCTCTGGCGCCGGCGGATCCGGCGCCTTCTTCTTGCTCATGCGGCCTCCCGCATCGAGTCGTCCTTCTTCTGGCGCTCCGACGGCTGGAGGAAGCCTTCGAGCTTCTCCCGGACGATGCGAGGGTTGTCACCGGACTGGATGGACATGAGCCCTTCGATGACGACGTTGAGCGCATGGAGTTCGTGCTTCGAGTTGTTGGAAAGCTTCTTGGCCAGTGGCAGGTAGAGCACGTTCGCGGTGAACACGCCGTAGAACGTGGCGACGAACGCCGTCGCGATACCAGGGCCGATATGTTCCGGCTCATCGAGGTGGGCCATAACGCCCATGAGGCCCATAACCGCGCCCAGCACCCCGATTGTCGGCGCGATGCCGCCGAGGAACTCAAGCGCCGCGAAGTTCCCTTCGTGGCGATGCTTCATCGCATCCGCCTCGATCTCCATGATCTCGCGCAGCAGTTCCGGGTCGGTACCGTCAATCATGAGCTGCACGCCCTTCCGCGTGAAGGTGTCATGGATCTTGTCGACATCCGCTTCGAGGGCCAGGAGTCCCTCGCGGCGCGCCTTGTCTGCCATCGTTACGAACAGGTCAACCGTTTCCGCCGAGTTGTGCGCGCTCCCGCCCAGGACCGCCTTCAGGATGAACTTCGGAAGCCCGATCATCACGCTCAGCGGCTGCGAAATCATCATCGCCCCGAACGATCCGACGAACACGATCATGAGACCCGGGACGTTGAACAGTGCGGCCGGGTTGCCACCTTCGAGGATGTTGCCACCGATGATGCCACCGAACGCGAGCGCCAACCCAATGACGGTTGCCAGGTCCATCAGGCGCTCCTCCGAATGGCGCCCATGCTCATGCGCCGGAACTCAGCGATGCGCTCCACCAGCACGTCCGGCTTCTCCGCGCAGACGTAGCGGTGCCCGTTCGTCAGGGTCACGTGGGTGTCGTGGGACGATTCCATCAGTTCGATAAGATCCGGGTTCAGGTAGAACACCGTCCCATCGATGCGTGTCAGTTGGATCATCAGAACGGCCTCGCGCCACCTGGAGTTGTGACCATTCTGGCGAGGCTGCTCTGGTGGAGTTATCGGGAGAAACCCCGTGCGCGCGTCCTGATTCCCTCAGCCGGGGGAGGGAAACCGAGTACCTGCGTTCGCCGCGCGCTCCCGGGAAACACGAAGGCTCCCTTTCGGGAGCCGGTTCGAGTCAATGATGCCAGCGTCTACGAGCTAGGATTTGACCAGCGTCCGCAGGCAGCGTGTGCAGATGTTCAGGCGGATCGATTCGCCGCCAATATGGATGCGTTGCTTGTTCACGTTCGGCTTGAACGTGCGGGATTTCTTGACGGCCTTGCGCTCCCAGCGTCCACCATGCGTATGGCGGATGTGCCGGCCAAACATTGTCGTCTTAGCGCAAACGTCGCAGGCGCCACTTGCCATGCGTCATGTTTCCTTACGTGCGAGAATCGGAACCCACATGCTAGCACCCCGGTTCGGTAACGGCCAAACCGCTTCCTCCCGAGTCCACCTGTGACAGCCCCTGTTGCGTACGAAGACGCGCTCGACGGCGCCGCCGTCCGCGATGCGTTCGCTGTAGCCGCACGCCACCTTCGCGACTCCGCGAAGGCCATCGACGCTATCAACGTCTACCCCGTTCCCGACGGTGACACCGGTTCGAATATGGCGGCCACGTTGAATGAAGCGGTCGAACATACTCTCGCTCTCGACGACGCCGCATCGGTCACCGACGTACTCCAGGCGCTGGCGCGCGGTGCGTTGTACGGAGGTCGCGGCAACTCCGGCGTGATCCTGTCGCAGGCCGTGCGTGGTTTCGCCGACGGCGTCGGGACGGCGCACCGGCTCGATGGCGCCGCATTCGTCCGGGGTTTGCAGCGCGCCGCTGAACAGGCCTACCGGGCAGTCGGGCGACCGCAGGAGGGCACCATGCTCACTGTCCTGCGCGAAGCTGCTTCGGCAGCAGTGGCAACAGCCGTCGAGGCCGCCTCGTCGGGTCGGCCACCGACCCTCGTTGTCGCGCTTAGGTCAGCCCTGGACGCAGCTGAACGGGCTGAAGCAGCAACCATCGAACAACTCCCGGCACTCAAGGAGGCTGGCGTGCCCGATGCCGGTGGCGAGGGCGTCTGCGTCATCCTTCATGGCCTGCTCGGGGCGATAACCGGCACGGCGCCAGCGGTCCGGACCCACCCCGCAGAGCGTACCGTCGCTCTCTCACCGGACCACGCTCACGGGGGATTTGGGTTCTGCACCGAGTTCCTCGTCGAACCCCGCGACGGGCTACTCGACCGTTCGGCCGTGACGGCCCTGGCCAGCGCCCCCGGGAACCAATCGGTCGTCGTGGTGGGCGACGGATCTCTTCTGCGCGTTCACGTCCACACGGCTCACCCGCATGGCCTCCTCGATTCTGCCGAACGTCTCGGGCGCCTCTCCCGCGTGAAGATCGAAGACATGTCGGCGCAGAACGCCAGGTACCGCGAACACGGCAGCGGCGCCGGCGTGAAGACCGGACTCCTCGCACTCAGCCGTGGCGCCGGGTTCGATGCCATCTTCGAAGGTCTCGGAGCGCAGGTGAGCGACCTCGGAGTGGTTGAGAAGCCCGCGGCAGGCCACATTGCGGGCGCCGCCGATGCTCTCGGCGTGCCCGATGTCGTCGTGCTCGCGAACCACAAGAACGTCCTGCTCGCCGCCGAGCAGGCCCGGTCGCTCTCCCGCGCAACCCTCCACATCGTGCCGACAACCACGCTGCCCCAGGGGGTTGCCGCCGCAATGGCCTTCAATCCGTCCGAAACGCCGGCGGCGAACGTCACAACCATGGTCGCGGCAGCCGCCAGTATTCGAACCGTCGAAGTCACGGTCGCCAGCGCCCACCGGACCTCGGACGGGATTGCCGTCCGTGCCGGGCAGGCAATCGTCCTGCTCGACGGCGTGCTGCAGGCTGCGGTGGACACACCGATCGCAGCACTCGTATTCGGACTCGAACGCGCAGGCCCGGCCAAAGGGTCACTGGTCACCCTCTACGGTGGCGAAGGCATGCCGGACGACACGCTCCAGGCTGCAACCGACGAAATCGCACGCCGCTTCCCCGGTTCCACGCTCGAGGTGGTCAGCGGTGGTCAGCCGCTCTACCCCTTTGTCGCCTCAGTAGAATGATCTGGCGCCGCGAATGGCATCTTTCGCGGTCTCGGGGGTAGTCATGTTGCGAACCATCTCCATCATTGCAGCCACATCGCTCGCGGCTGCGCTTCTCTTCACGGCCTGTGGCGACGACGACGATTCGCCGCCAGCAAAGACAACGACGTCGGGGGCGACCTCGCAGGGCGGAATCCCCGCCAGGCTCACCACGATCAGCATTCAGGACAATAAGTTCACTCCCGGCGCACTCCAGGTTCCGGTCGGGGCGACCGTCACCTGGGACTGGACCGGCAGCAAAGCCCGCCACTCGGTGAAGGGGACGTTCGACGGCGCGCCGGTTGAGTCACCCACCCTGAGCGGGACCGGCGTGTTTCTCTTCGCCTTCCAGAAAGCCGGGATTTTCGAGTACGAGTGCGGCATCCACGGCGCATCCATGAAAGGCGTCGTGACCATCCAATAGGAAGCGGAGCGGACTGACGGCCCAACTCAGTCCTCAGCCCTGTCCGCTTTCAACTCCTTACGAGTACCGCTCTTCGCGCCACGGGTCACCGTAGATGTGGTACCCGTACGTCTCCCAGAATCCTGGTTTGTTCCGCTCGAGGAACTGGATGCCGCCAACCCACTTGGCGCTCTTCCAGAAATAGAGATGCGGAATCACCATGCGCATCGGCCAGCCGTGCTCCGTGGTCAGTTCGGCGGCGCCATGCCTCGTCGCGAACATCACTTGCTCGCGCATCAGGTCCTCGAGCGGCACGTTCGTCGTGTAGCCGCCGTAGCTGTGGAGCATCGCGTACTTCGCGTCCGGCTTGAGCTTGATCTGCTCCAGGAGCGCGGCGAACGGCACGCCTTCCCAGGTGTTCTCGTACTTGCTCCACGTCGTCACGCAATGGATGTCGTTCGTCTCGCTCACCGAACCGAGTGCGTTGAATTGCTCCCAGGTGAACGTCTTCTCCTCGTCCACCAGCCCCCAGACGTGGAACCGCCACGATTCGAGGTCGATCCGCGGGATGTTGCCGTAATGGAGCACGGGCCAGCCGGTCGTCAGGTGCTGCCCGGGGGGAAGGCGCACTTTGCCGTCTGGACGCATCTCCCTGGGGACCTGAAGCTTCATGCCGCGCGAACTCCTGAGCACACTGCGAAATGTGTTGAACTCAGGGTAGCCCCTTCGCTTTCGCCCGGACAAGAAGCATGGGACAAGACGCGTTTCGATTCGGAAGCACGGGGCAGGCTACACTGGCCTGATGGAAAGTGTCCCGGGACGGGAAGCCCCGCGGTCTCGTATGGCGCTCAATCCGAGGGACGGCTGGTTCTTTCTCGTCGCACTGGTGGTGATCGGACTCGATCAGTTCGTGAAATGGGTCATCCGCGAGTCGGTCGGCCTCGGCGACCGCCATCCGGTTGTCTGGCCGCTCGAGATCGTCCACTTCACGAACAGCGGCGCCGCGTTCGGGATGCTCCAGGGCGCCGGGCCGCTACTCGTGCTGACGAGCGTCGTCGGCATGGCCGCTATCACCATCTACCTCTTCAACCCCGAGTTCGCGCATCCGCTCATGCGGCTCGGCCTCGCGCTCATGCTGGGCGGGGCCGTTGGGAACTTGATTGACCGAGTTAAAGATGGCGAAGTGGTCGACTTCATCAAGGTGCCGAACTTCCCCGCGTTCAACGTGGCCGATTCGGCGATCACGATAGGAGTGCTGCTGCTGGCATGGACGATGCTGCGGGAACCCGCCTCGCCGAAACCCGAAAGCTAACGGCCGAAGCCCCTGGCCGCCTCGACGCGGTGCTGGCGGGCGCTTTCAGTGACCTCTCACGCGCGCGCATTCAGCGGTTGATTGCCGCCGGCCACGCGCGCGTGAACGGTGAACCAGCAAGAAAGGCGCTCACAGTTGCCGCTGGCGACACCCTCGAACTCGAGGTTCCGCCAACGCCACACGAATCCGCGCCAACCGGACTTTCCCTCCCGGTGCTTTACGAGGATTCGGAACTCTGCGTCATCAACAAGCCTGCGGGAATCGCCGTCCATGGGGCGCCCGGTGACACCGGGCCAACCGTCGCCGCATGGTGGCTCGAACAACTCGCCGACGCTGCGGCGGCCTTCGACGTCGAACGTCCCGGCGTCGTGCACCGGCTCGATAAAGATACCTCCGGCGTGCTGATGCTCGCTCGCACACCGGCGGCACAGGCGGCTCTCAGCGCAGCCTTCGAGGCCCGGACCACGAAGAAGACCTACCTCGCCATCGTCGACGGCGTGCCTGACCGCCCCAAAGCAGTGATCGACGCGCCGATAGACCGCCATCCGGGCGACCGGACGCGAATGGCCATCGTCACGCGGGGACGCGAATCGCGAACTGCCTACGAGTTGCTCCATACCGACGGACGCCGCTCGCTGCTCGAAGTGCGACCAGAAACGGGCCGAACTCACCAGATCCGCGTTCACCTCGCGGCCATCGGTGTGCCTGTGTCCGACGATGCGGTCTACGGCAAGCGTGAGCCCGGCGGCCGCCAGGCGCTCCACGCCTACCAGCTCTCGATCCCGCACCCGGCAGGCGGCGTCCTCACGGTGACGGCGCCTATCCCACCGGACCTCGACCGGGCCATCCGCGCTCTTGCCGCCGACACCGAAGCGGTCCGATTTGCGCGCCCGGTCGAACCAGAGCTCCTGGCCGACTAACTCAACCGCGCAGCAAGGAACTCACGCGTCGCATCCTGGGCTTCGACGCTGAGCGCGCCGTGCAGTCCCGGGTGGACGTGCATCCGCTTGTCATTCGCGCCGAGTGCTCCGAACAGTTCGAACGCGCCGTCGCGGTCGAACCGCTCATCGTCCCACTGGACCATGAAGAGCACCGGGCAGGTCACCCTTGGCGCATCCGCGCGATGGCGGTCGCCGAACCGCCCGCGAACTGCCGAGGGCCCGGTGAACCCGCAGAGCCCGAGCACAGCGGCCTTGATCCTCGGCTCCGAAGCCACGAACGGCAGACCAAGCATCGTGCCCATACTCAGCCCCCAGTAGCCCACGCGCCCGGCGTCGAACTCCCCGGTGGCAAGCGCAGCATCGAGTGTGGCGCTCCAATCCGCGTTCATGCGGTCGAACGTGTCCGCGCGCTTCCACAAGGCGATATAGGCGGGGTGGCCCGCCGGGTCCTCCGTCACGCGGATCGGGCCGCGCTCCCCGTGGTCGATCGCATCGATGGCGGCAACCGCGATTCCGTGGCGCCGCACGAACCGCCTCGCCAGGGCCAACCCGGCCTCGTTTCGCTTCTCGCTCTGCCCACCGTGGCCCATAAGGACGAGAGGCAGGCTTCCAGCCGCCTTCTCCGGTTTCCACAGGATGCCCGGTATCGAGTCCCCATCGCGGACGACCGTGAAAGGCCTCTCCCACACCCCCATCGAAACGGTGGCATCGGCTTTCCAGTCCATTGGCGTGCTCCAACTGTGTGTTCGGGAAGTCTACAGCTCGGGGAACGCCCGGCATTCCCTCATTGTTCACCCCGTTCCCGGTCGAAACCGGGGCATCCACAGGCCCGCGATCCGTATACTCGACCCGTGCAGATTGGGGTCATCGGAGCTGGCGCCGCGGGTCTTACCGCCGCGTACCGCCTTGTCCAGGCTGGTCACCGCGTGACAGTCTTCGAAGCCCAACCCCACGTTGGGGGACGCACCCACAGCGAGCACTTCGGTCCCGGCCACCACCTCGACACCGGCGCTGGGTGGCTGACTTCAGCGTACACGCGCACCCTTCGCCTCTTCGAAGAGCTCGGCGAACAAGGGCGGCTCACTCCGCTGCGAGCCTCCGGCCCTTCGGAACTGCTGGTCGATGGAAAGGCGTACATCGGCGCAGGCCTTCCGCGCACCCTCACCGGCGAGCACCTCATCCCCGCCGACGAGCGCGACCGCCTGCGAAACTGGTTGCACTGGCTCGAAGGGTATCCACCCCTCGGATTCCGCACGTTCAACGACAACGAAACCGCCAGCCAGCACCTTGCAGCGGTCGGGCCAGCAGCCGAGCGCTACCTGTTCGCACCGATGTTCGAAGGTTTGTTCGCGCCGCTCGAACAGCAGTCCGCCGAGTTCCTTCGCTCGTGGATCGCGGCTTCACGTGCAACCTACTACCAGGTGCGTGACGGGATGGACGCCCCGTGGAAGCGCATCGCCACCCATCTCGACGTCCGCGTGAACGCAAAGGTCGAGATGCTCCGTCAGAGCGGACCGCGCTTCGAGGTCGTCGCGAATAGCATGAGCCTCGCGTTCGACGGGCTGGTCGTGGCGGTTCCACCGCCGGCCGGTAACCAGTTCGTGACTCGCGCCATCGAACCCCGTTGGGTTGCCCAACTGAACTACGAATCCATCCGCTACTCCGGTCAGTGCAGGCTCTACCTTGCCATGCCCGGCCAGGCGCCCGCCCGCATCCACCGCCGGCCGCTCCCCATGGGGCCTGTCGCCAGCGTCGAATGGCAGTCCGCAACCGATGGCGCCTGGGGCGCCTGCCCACCTGGCTGGCAGTGGGCGCTCATCTGCGCGAATGAGCGCGACAACGCCTCGCTCGTGAGTCTCCCAGACTTCGAGGTCACCACGCGGCTGTTCCAGGCGGCCTCGGAGATCGTCCCGGAACTCCCGCCGCTCGAGGGCTGGAAAGTGCGTCACCTTGTCCGCTGGCGCGACGCCGTTCCCGTCATGGCGCCCGGGCACTTCACACGTCTTGCCAGCTATGCCCGGCGGCCGCCGATTGTCTTCGCCGGCGATTGGACCCACCAGGGCTGCGTTGAGGGCGCGGTCCGCTCGGGCGAAGCCGCCGCGGAAGCGTTCGGTCCCGGTTAATCCGTTCCTGTGTGACATTTCGTTCGACCGGCTAGAATCGTGCCGCACACAACCGGAGGGACTTCCATGAGATTCCAGGACACTCCTGAACTGGCCGAATGGCGCCAGACTGTCCGCGATTTCGTCGACACCAACTGGCGGATTCCCGGCGACAAGGATGAAGACGACCCCGGGTTCGAAGGACCCGTCGATGAGGGCCGCACCACGGCGTGGCTCGATAAGCTTGGCGCCAACGGCTGGCTTGCTCCCGCATGGCCGAAGAAGTACGGCGGCGCCGACATGTCGGTGCTCGAGCAGTTTGTCCTCAGCCAGGAACTCCACGAGGCCGGCGCCCCAGTCTCGCGCCAGATGCTGAATCTCGTCGGGCCGACGATCATGCTCCACGGCACCGAAGAGCAGAAGGCCGAGCACCTGCCGCCGATGCTCCGCGGCGAAGTCGCCTGGTGCCAGGGCTTCTCTGAGCCGGGCTCCGGGTCCGACCTCGCCAGCCTCCAGACCCGTGCCGTTCGCGATGGCGATGACTACGTCATCAACGGCCAGAAGATCTGGACCTCGGGCGCGCACCGCGCGGACTGGATGTTCATCCTCACCCGCACCGATCCCGACGCCCCGAAGCACCGCGGCATCAGCTATCTGCTGCTCAACATGAAGTCGCCCGGCGTCACCGTGCGGCCGCTCATCAACATGGCAAACGGTCACGTCTTCAACGAAGTCTTCTTCGAAGACGTCCGCGTGCCGGTTCGCAACCGCATTGGAGACGAGAACCGCGGCTGGTACGTCGGCACCACTACACTCGATTTCGAGCGCTCGAACATCGCTCGCGCCATCACCGCCCGAAAGAACGTCGTCCGGATGGCGAACTATGCGCGCTCTCGCGCGAGTGCCGGTCAGCCGGTCTCACCGGCGTTCCGGCTCGAAGTCGCGGACCGAGCGATTGAAACGGCTATCTGTGAACTGCTCTCGTTCGTCGTCGTCTCGATCCAGGCGCGCGGTGGCGTCCCGAACATGGAAGCCTCAATGTGCAAGATGTACGGCTCCGAACTCTCCCAGCGCATCGCTTCGACGAAGATGCACCTCGCCGGCATGTATGGCCAGGAACGGAAGCCGCGCGGCCTCCAGGAGGCGAACAACATCAACGCCGCGATGGAGTACATGCAGGTCGTCCCGGCCACCATCGCAGCAGGTTCGAGCGAGATTCAGCGGAACATCATCGCCACGCGTGGCCTCGGTCTGCCACGCGGCTAACCCCGCCACAACAGCATCGAAGGCGCCGGGCAGCACGCCCGGCGTTTTCATTTCCGGCCCGGCACGAGTCCGAACTCCGCGGCGAGCAGGCGATACGACTGCTTGCGGGCCTCAAAGTCGTACGTGATGGTCACGAGCACAAGCTCTTCCGTTCCGTACGTTGCGGCCAGACCTTCGAGCCGTCCGCGCACCGTGCCCGGGTCGCCGTGGATGTACGTCTGCCGAAGGTACGCCAGGTAGTCGAGCTCCGGCTCGGTGAAGTCCAATGCCATCGCTTCCTCGGGCGGGAGGACACCGCCACCCTGCTGCCCCCGCACGCGCGAAACGACACGGGAACCCCATCGGCTCCAACTCAGGTACTCCGCCCGCTCCTGCGACTCCGCGCAGGTGACCGAAACACCGAGCGCGGCCCGTGGCGTCGCCAGGAATGGCGATGGTTCGAAGGCCGCTTCGTACTCCCTCAGCACCGTCTCGGGGCCTTCCTGGCTGATGAAGTGCGCGAAGCAGAACGCCCAGCCGAGTTCCGCGGCGTATCGCGCACTCGCCCGGGATGACCCGAGCAGCCAGAGCTCAGGCATCGAATCACCCGTCGGGTACGCCCGGATGCCGTGGTAGGGATGGGATAGCGGCAGGGTCCCGCTGAGAAACCCGTACAAGTCCATCAGTTGTTCGGGGTAGCGGTCGAGGTCCGGCAACGGGTGGCCGTCAGCCATTGCCCGTGCGGTCCGCATGTCGCTTCCCGGTGCACGGCCAACACCGAGGTCGATGCGGCCGGGGAAGAGTGTTTCGAGCATCCGAAACTGCTCGGCCACCTTCAGCGGCGCGTAGTGGGTGAGCATCACGCCACCAGAGCCGACCCTGATCGACTGCGTCCGCGCCGCGACCTGCCCGATGAGAATCTCCGGGGATGCCGAAGCGAGGCCACCGCCGTGGTGCTCCGAGAGCCAGTACCGGTGGTAGCCAAGTTCGTCGCACAGGTGCGCCAGTTCCAATGTCTCGGCGATCGCCTGCGCTGGAGTTCCACCCTTCCGGATGGGCGATTGGTCGAGCACGGACAGTTTGAGGCTCATTTCGCGGTCGCCAACGCCGCGTGGCGTCCCGTCTCCCGCGCGAGGTCACTGAACCACCCGGCGCGATCGGTCGCCAACTGGTCCCACGCAAACCGCCAGCCCCAATTGCCCTCCGATGTGCCCGGCACATTCATCCGGGCCTCGGAGCCGAGTTCGAGCACGTCCTGCATGGGAATCAGCGCGGTGTCGGCCACCGAGTGGTAGGCGCTCCGGATCAGGTCGTTCACGATGTCATCCCCACTGACGGAGAGGTATCGACGCACGTGGTCGCGCTCCCACTCCGGCGCATTCCGGTACCAGCCCAGGGTCGTGTCGTTATCGTGCGTGCCGGTGAATACCACCTGGTTCTGAACCTGGTTGTGCGGCAGGTACGGATTCGTGTCGTCGCCGCCGAAAGCGAACTGGAGAACAGCCATCCCCGGATAGCCGAGTTCGTCACGAAGCGCCCGGACCTCGGGCGTGATCAGTCCCAGGTCCTCCACGATGATCGGCAGCGGCCCGAGTGCGGCGGTTAGCGCATCGAACAGGGCGCGCCCTGGACCTGGCGCCCAGTGTCCGTCAACAGCGGTCGGCGAACTGGCCGGGATCTCCCATGCCGCTTCGAAACCGCGAAAATGGTCGATTCGCACCGCGTCGAAGAGCGAGAACGTGCGTCGCATGCGCTCGATCCACCACTCATAGCCATCGGCGCGCATAGCCTCCCAGTCGTAGTGCGGGTTTCCCCAACGCTGCCCCGTCGCCGAAAACGCGTCTGGAGGGACGCCGGCGACGACATGGGGGACACCACTGCTGTCGAGCTTGAAGAGTCGCTGGTGCGTCCACACTTCGGCGCTGTCGAGGTCGACGAAAATCGGTACGTCGCCCCACAGCCGGATGCCTCTACCGCGCGCATACTCACAGACCGCCTGCCACTGCTTGTCGACACACCACTGGAGGAACAATTGATAGCGCACCTCATCGGCGAGTGCGCTACCTTCCAGCGCCGGAACCTCGTGGTGGCTGTGATACCGCTCGGGCCAGAGCCACCACGGCTCGTGGCTCAATTCACGCACAGCCGCGAATGTCGCGTACCGCTCCATCCACGGCCGGCCCGCACAGAAGTCGGCCAGCGTCACTACGGCGTGGGGCGTATCGAACTCGGCGAAGGCGGCGCGCAACAGCGGTTCGCGGTGTTGCCGGAGTTGTTCGAAGCTGTGGCGATGCGGGTTAGCGCCGTGCGGCGTGAAGTCGCTTCGCGGGTCGAGCAGGCCATCATCAGCGAGCTTTTCGAGTGAGATCAGCAGCGGTTCGAGAGCAAAGGCAGAACGGGCTGCGTACGGCGAATCGCCGGGCCCCACCGGGGACGGCGGCAGCATCTGCCAGATGCCGGCGCCGCACTCCACCAGCAGGTCGATGAACCGGTAGGCCTCCGGCCCGAGCCCACCCTCCCCGGGAAGCGACGTCGGATGGAGGAGGATCCCGGAAGCACGCGGCGGCATGAATCGAGTATCGAACCCGCCCGCGATACTCGCGAGTATGCCCGGTTATTCAGTCTAGCATGGGGGTTTCGGCCACCAGCCGTTCCAGTTCGGCCAGGCCTTCCACCCGGGCTGCCCGGCGGCCACGTGCCAGCAGTGCTGCAAGGTCACCCAGTGCCTGCGCCTCAATGAGCTGCCCGAAACTGTATGGTTTTCCCGGGATGGCCAGATCTTCGGAGGCGGGCTCCACCACCTCGATGAACACTCCCGTATTCGGGCCTCCCTTGTGCAGTTGGCCTGTCGAATGGAGGAACCTCGGCCCGAACCCAACCGTCGTCGCCACACCATAACGTGCTGCGAGGGTGTTTCGAACCACCTCGAGCCGCCGCATCGTTTCAGCATTCCGCGGGATGAACGCATTGATGGCGATGTAGTCGTCCGCGTTCACGTCCTCCATGACCGCTTCGTAGGAGCGCGGCGCCACCTCCGGCCTGTCCCCAGCGAGGATCCGCGAAGCTGCATCCTTCGCTTCCTGCACGTTCGGCTGGTCGAACGGTTGGATACCGAGGATCGCGCCGGCGATCGCGGTCGCGAACTCCCACCGGAAGAACTCGCCACCGAGTCCCGCGGCGGCAAGCCGGGCGACGGGCTGGCCGTGCTGCTCGAGCAGGTTGGCGTCCGACTCCTGGTAGCAGGTGAACAGGCGGTCGTGCCCGTACTCGTCCGGTGGCTGCGGAGCCTCACCCTCGACGGGCAGGATTCCGCGCCCCTCTTTCCCCGTGGACTCCGCAATCAACTGCTCGATCCACCATCCCAGCGAATCGAGTTCACCGGGAAGGCGCAGCGTGAGCTTGTCGCGGCCAGCGAGCGCCGCTTCGCCCAGCAGGACTCCGAGTGACACCCCGGGGTTCTCAGATTCCACGACGTCCGGCCGGCAGCGGGCTGCCATGGCGAGGGCATCGTCCAGAATCTGCTCGACCGGCGCGCCGATGAGCGCGGCCGGGACCATGCCGAAATGCGACAGCACTGAGAACCGCCCGCCGATATCGGGCCGGTTGAGGAAAACCCGGCGAAAGTCATGCGAGCGGCCAAGCGATTCGAGCGAGCTTCCTGCGTCGGTGATGGCAACGAATTGCCTCCCGGCGCCAATCTGCTCCCAGAAGTAGGCAAACTGGCTCATCGTCTCGAAGGTCGAACCTGACTTGCTGGCGACCACCACCAGCGTCCTCGAGAGGTCGAGCCGTGCGGCGGTCGCCCGGACCTGGTCGGGATGAGTGCTGTCGAGCACCTCGAAGGCCGTCACACCGTGGGCCAGGCCGTACGTCTCGGCGATGACCTCGGGCCCAAGGCTCGATCCGCCCATGCCGAGCAGCACCACCTGGTCTAAGCCGTCGGCGCGGGCGGTCGCCGCGAAACTCTGGAGTTCCGCTGCCTCCACGCGAAGCTCACTGGCGACATCGAGCCATCCGAGCCGGTCCGCGAGCTCGGTGGGATCGGGCTTCCAGACGGTAAAGTCCTTCGCCCAGACCCGTTCCACTATCTTCTGCCGGGAAAACGTTTCGATTCGGGCGTCGATCGCGCGCTGAAGCTCTAGCTGCATGCGACTACGTTACGCGACCCGGTCGCGGGTCGAAACTCAGGCCGCTTTACCCGGCAGCGCGACCACCACTTCACCCACGACACGCACGGCCGCAGCCGGGATTACCCGCTTTGATGGCTTGATAACCGGCACGGTGCGGCGGCGGCGAAACGGGATGGGTTTCGCAGGTGGCATGCCGCTATGTTCGTCGATCAACCCCGGGAAAACCCCGAGATCCTGGTGGGCATAGGGCGGAGTCCCGGTGACACTCCGGTGGTCGTTCGCCTGGCACCTTGCGGTCGTTGCTCTTTCGAAGGTTCCGGGTTTCCTCGGGTAACACGTAGGGGACTTCCCGGAGGCTTCCGGGTTTTCCAGAAGTGAACAACCGGCGCCCGCGTGTCGATGATGATGACAGGCAGCCATTGGCGAGCCACCGAACGCCGGCGCCGGGAGCAAAGGTATGACGAACCACATGCGCATCTGCCAGCACTGCGGGCTGCCCTACGATTGGCGGCGCTCGCCCTCCGGTTCGCTGAAGATGACCTACTGCGGCTCCCTTTGTGAACGCGCCGAACTCGGGTTCACCATCGAATCACTGCTCACCGAGATGCACGTTATTCGACTCGACTGGCGCGAACTGCTCGCAGCCTGACGCCGCTCCCCTGTAAGACGCTCCCGACCGGTAGGTCTTAAGGATGACCGCGGTTGCTCCCCCCGCACGAAGCGTGCGGCGGTGCACGCGGGCGAAACTGTGAACACCGGCTCGAAAGCCGACACGGAGGACAGCAATGGCCAGCATCTCGTTCATGAGCGACCCGGCAAACATGAAGACCTGCCGCCATTGCGGCCTTCGCTACGACTGGCGCCGCTCCCCCAGCAGCTCACTGAAGATGACCTACTGCGGCTCCCTTTGCGAACAAGCCGACCTTGGTTTCACCATCGAAGCGCTCCTGCGCTACGAGCGCAGCGAAGAGCCGGCAGCCGCCTGACGTGACCGTCACGGCCCACGTTAGGCCTGTGTAAGGAGAGTCTCTTTACGCAACCCACGCACGGTTCTACGCTGGATCTAGCCCGGGCACCCGACCTTCCCAGCGAGGGCGGGGAAGCCCAGGGGCGAAAGGAACACACAGTGGTCGATACCCCGATCGGCCCCGGCCCCGCCGGGATGAACCTGAACCACATCAAGGTCTGCGCGCGCTGCAACCTTCGCTACGATTGGCGAAAGTCCCCCAGCTCGATGAAGATGACCTACTGCTCCTCGCTTTGCGAGAAGGCAGACCTCGGGTTCACCATCGAGGCGCTGCTCCGCTACGAACGAACCACCACCGAAACCGAAGCTGAAGCCGCCCCGGCACTCTAGCAACCCCACTCATCGTCACATGAAGACGGCCCGCCAGACCTGGCGGGCCGTTGTTGCTTCTCGCGAACCTGTCAGCCGGTGGTCAGCGGTGTGTCCTGGCGGTTCGCCCACTCGCGCATCGAACCGTCGTACACACGCGCTGGCGCATACCCGAGCAGTTCGAGCACGAACGCCGCATGCGCGGCACGGATACCGCCCTGGCAGTACGTGATCGTTGGCTTGCCACGCTCGACACCCGCCTCGGTCAGCAGCGCCTCGAGTTGGTCGGCCGGCAAGAATTTCCGGTCGTCGCCCGTGCTCACAAACCGCACCCACTCGAGATGCCGGGCGCCGGGGACACGGCCCACACGCTTGTTGCCACGATCGTTCGTGCCCTCCCACTCGCCATCAGTGCGTGCATCGAGCACCTGGCACGAAGAGTTCGTGTGCATCTCTTTCACGTAGTCAACGCTCGCGTAGATGTCCGGGTTCGCGCGAGCGGTGAATTCGCCCTTCGGCGCACGGGTGGCATGGAACGTTACCGGTCGGCCTTCTGTCAGCCAGCGGTGCCAACCCCCGTTGAGGACTTTGGCGTTCGTGTGCCCGTAGTACTTCAGCACCCACCAGAGGCGAGCGGCGACCAGACCGTTGTTGTCGTCGTAGGTCACCACGGTTGTGTCGTTTGAGACGCCGAGTTTGCCCATCAGCGCTTCGAACTCGGCTGGAGGCATGACGAGCGTTCCGTGGTCGCTTCCTTCGGGGTCGGCTTCCTTGATGTAGTAGTGCACCGGTAACTGAACTGCGCCCGGAATGTGCGCCCGGCGGTATGCCTCGACCGTGGCACAATCGATGATGCGCACCTTCGGGTCGTCCTTTACCGACGCGAGCCATTCCGGCTCAGCCAGCAATTCGGGACGCGCGTATTCAGCCATGGGACACCTCGGAGCAATGTGTGACGCGGAGTCTACCGCAGCCAGCCTTCGAGGCGCTCAACTGATTCGTTTCACCTGGTCGATAATCCCGAGCAACATCCGGATCTCCACGCGGTCACCAGCCTGGGGCTGCGGGTACATCCCTTCGAACGCGACACGCGCTTCGGTCATCCGGTCAGGATGGCCGGCGGTCGCGAAGACGATCCGGTAGAACCGGGTGCCGTGCACCGAGTAGGGCTCAACTTCCGCGAGGATCGCCTCCATACCCTCGATGCTACCCGTCGCTGGCGAACAGGTACACTGGCCCCATGGAGCCACACCCGAAGCTGCTCCCGATCCCCGGCGGCACGTTCCAGATGGGCAAGGAAGGCAGCCGTGCGGACGAGACGCCGGTCCACACCGTCACCGTGTCCCCGTTCCGGGCCGCCGAATCACCGGTGACGAACACTGAGTACGCTGCGTTCGTGCAGGCCACAGGCGCCGCTCAACCCCCGTTCGTGCACGAAGCGAGATTCGCCGCGCCAAACCTGCCGGTAGTCGGGATTAATTGGTTCGATGCGACAGCCTACTGCGAGTGGCTCAGCGAGCGCACTGGCATCCCTTTTCGTCTGCCAACCGAGGCCGAGCGGGAGTTTGCCGCACTCGGTGGCCAGGACTCAGGCGATTGGCCGTGGCGCGGCGACGGCACGGATTTTGTCACATGGGTGAACTCGCTCGACGGCCCGCACCCGCCGTCCGAACGGTGCGCAAACGGTTTTGGTCTCCGTTGCATGGCCGAGAACGTGCACGAGTGGTGCCTGGACTGGTACGACCCTCGCTACTACGCGATTTCCCCGACCGAGAACCCTCGTTGCGACGTAGAAAGCCGCCGCCGGACGAGCCGTGGCGGCGCCTGGCGGCATCGCGACAAGACCACCCGCATCAACGCTCGCTCCAGCCTCGACCCGGCATTCCGGTACGCCGACTACGGGTTCCGCGTCTACGCCGACGCCGCATCAGTTTCCGGGTCGCGGTAGCTGCGGCGTGACCGTCCCCACCGGGAAGTTCGGGTTGCCGGTGGCCGTCGGCGTTGGGGTGCCGAATGGGTTATTCGGCACCCCACTCTTCTTCACGTTGATGACCACACTGGTCTTCAATCCCTTCCCGTCGTCGGTACTGAGCCGCACGGTGTAAACCGTGTTGTCCTTCAGATCCTTCGGCTCGATTGTGCCGAGCGGAGCTTCGTTCACATTGGCGGCGCCACTCCCGATCGTCTTCCACTCCGTTGGGTTCGCGGTCTCGCCGATTTCCAGCTTCCAGTTCTTCAACTTCGGCACATTCACCGAGCCAACGACCTGGAAGGTCGTGCTGATCGTTCTCCCGGTCTGGAGGTTGCTGATAGCGAGCGCAACCTGTCCCGTGCTCCGTTCGGTCGGCGCGATCGGGATACCCCGCTCCTTCGCAAGTTCGATTGCCGGGGCCGGCTCGAAGGTCGGCAGTTTCACAAACTTCTTGGTCTCCCGGAATTGCGCGGGAGTCTGGTCGCTGGCCAGGAAGCCGTTGCGGCTATCGATGTCCTTCTCTTCGCATTGGGACACGTAGGTCACATCTGTGCGAACCCACGCTGTCACGCTCTGATCGCAGTACTTGAAGTCTGGCCCAAGCACGCGATCCGTTGCCGGCGTCTGGAACGAACGTTGCGCGACATTCGATGGCTGCAGATCGCTGAACCCTTCCGCGATGTCGGTGACACCGCGTGCCTTGAGCGCACTGTGGTACGCCCCCATCCAGGACTTCCATAACCGGACCGTCGCATTGGCGCTCGCATATGCCCGGTCATTCACCAGTTCGTTGTTCGCGTTGCCCACCCAGACAGCGGTCGCGGCGTGGCGTGAGTACCCGGTCATCCACGTCTCGAGCGTGTCACTCGCCCGCAAAGGCCCCTGCTGTGTGCCGGTCTTGATGCCGGAGGGAATCTTCACGCCGTCGGAGTAGAAGTCGAGGCCAAGGTCGGTGTTCGAACCGCCGCAACCCCAGATGATGAAGCGCGCGGTGCAGTCCGACATGATGCTGTGGAGCAGCCAGACCGACCCGGCGTTGACGACCTGCTTCGTCTGCGGGTCAGGTTCTTTGTAAACAACGTTCCCGTCCTTGTCGCGAACCTCGAGCACAACGATCGGGTCGAGTTCACGAGTGCCGGGAATGCGAATATTGCCGCGCTGGAACTCGAGCGCCTGCTTCACGGCGAGGTCATAGTCGGCGCCAACATCGGTGGCAGTGCTTCGCAACGTCTTGATGTCGACGTACTCAGCCAGCGATGGCGTACCGACCATCTTGCCCATGTTCGCGATCGTCGCGTCCATGTACGCCATATCGACCGCGCGGATGTTCGCGCCACCGGTAGCAATCGAGGCGCCATAAGTGACCGCCTTGTGGTTGCTGAACGTGGGGTCGAAGCCCTGCGCGAGCGTCGTGATCCCCAGCTTCTTCGCCATCTCGATGACATTGTCGACACCACCTTCAGCGGCGGCCCGGAACGCCCCGACATTCTGCGATCCGCCAAGCGCCGCGCGCGCCGAGATGAGCCCCTCGGAACCCCCGCCCGAGCGTGGGTTCGTGATTTCGACTCCGCCGACACTCAACGGGCTCGTATCCCAGAAGATGCTCATCGGCGCCTTGTTCTGCGTGTCGAACCAGTTCAGGTAGACCGCGGGCTTGAACGACGATCCCGGCTGATTAATCTCGCTCAGCTGGTCGATATCACCGGCGACTCTGCGGTCGGAGCGGTAGGTCGGGTCGATGTTCGGTGAGTAGACGATAATTTGCCCCGTCGTCGGCTCAATGGTCACGACGGCCGCGTTGTGACACTCGCACCCCGCCGCCAGCCCCGAAGAGATCCACTCGCTCGACATCTGCCGCGCCTGGTCGGTCAGCGCGTAGTCCAGCGTGGTCGTCACCTTGTAGCCAGCCGAGTGAACCCAGTTCTCGCAGTCGTCGACTTCTTTCGGCTTCGGCAGCAAACCGGCCTTACACATGCGCACGAGCCGCGGTTCGACCTGGTTGTCGATCCACGCCTCCGCCTTCAGCGGGTTCGAAGCTGCGTAGACGTGGATCTCCTCCACTTTGGCCGCGGCCACCTCATCAGCCGTCGCACGGTTGTGCACGAGCATCAGGTCGAGCACCGCCTCCTGGCGCTTCTTCGCCTCGCCTGCGACGGTTGTGCGGCCAAGTTGATCGAGAGCGCAGGTGCCGTCGTCGTTGGTGATGCAGTTGTAGCGAGGGTGGTACTTCGTCGGGAACTGCGGCACGCCCGCAAGCAAGGCCGCCTCGCCGAGAGTCAGGTCCTTCGCAGGCTTGTGGAAGTACCCCTGCGACGCCGCTTCGATGCCCACATAGCGGTCGGCGTACGAAATCTGGTTGAGGTACCACGTCAGAATCTGGTCTTTCGTGTAGTCATTCGTCAGTTCGACCGCGTAGACGATTTCGCGCAGCTTCCGGTCGAGAGTGCGCTCGGCGGTCACACACCGCGTCGGGTCGTCCGCGGTGTTGATGTTGGGGCAGATGTAGACGTTCTTGATGAGCTGCTGCGTGATCGAGGAACCGCCCGAACCACTGTCGAACTCATTCCGCACGTACCGTTCGAACGCGGCCCGCGCGAGGCCGGTGAAGTTGATACCCGGGTTGTCCCAGAATGAGTTGTCCTCGGTCGAAATCGTCGCGGCGACCAGGTACGGCGAGATCTGGTCGAGCGGCACCGGTTCGAGCAGCTGCGCGTCCGGGTTCGTGAGTTGTCCGAGGAGCACCGCGTTTGCACCGTCCGGACCGTTCCGGTCGAAGATCTGGGTCAGCCCCACGTTCCTCTGCTGAAGCTTCGTTTCGATCGGCACATAGTCGTGCGCGTACGAGTTGTAGATCGTGAACAACGCGCCGATACCCGCGGCCGCGCACACCGAGGCCAGCCCGAAGAGCGCGACGAATGCGATCAGGATCGGGCGGGCGCCCTGGCCCCGCTTTGCCCGGCGCGCCTGGAGCCGCCGTCGCGTAATCAGCGAGCCCAAGCGGCCCTCCAGCGACGACCATGGCGCGATGGCCCCAAACGCACGTTCATGCCCGCCACCGTATCAAACCGCCGCGCCCCGAAAAACCGATCTTTGTTAAGCGGCCATACACAGGCACGGCTTTCCTCTTTCCTCATTTCTCTTACGCTTGCCTTATGGCGCTCACGTCCGAAGAAGTCCTCCACATCGCCAGGCTCGCCCGCATCGCGCTCACCGCCGGCGACGTCCAGCGGTTTACCGCCCAACTCTCCGGGATCCTCGATCATTTCGCCGCGCTCTCCGCCGTCGACACTGACAACGTCGAACCCACAGCGCACCCCCTCCCTCTCTCTAACGTCATGCGCGCCGATTTGGTTGCACCGTCGCTCTCCCAGGCCGAC
>CAYYDX010000006.1:1663-58901 GCA_964470735.1 uncultured Anaerolineaceae bacterium | reverse complement strand
CGTTGTACTGGATGGCGAACTCGATGGAGTTGCCGTCGACTTCGCGCTCGGCGTAGACGGGTTCGAAGTTGAGGGCGTCGCGGCCGTGGTTGACGTGGCGGACGAAGCTCTTGATGCCGCCCTCGAAGTAGTAGTTGACTTCGCGGCCGTCGCGCTCATCGAGCAGACGGAACCAGACCTTCTTGGTGAGGAAGGCGTAGAGGCGCAGCCGTTCGGCCTCGATTTTGAAGTCGAAGTCGACACTCTCGAAGATTTCGGCGTCGGGCTTGAAGCTGACGGTGGTGCCGCTGGGGCGCTCAGTTTTCAGCTTCGAAGGGGTGAGTTCGGTCAGCGGAGCGCCCTTGGCGTACTCCTGGCGGTAGACTTTGCCGGCTTTTTCGGCGCCCTGGGCGGCAGGGTCGGGGACGACTTCGACCCACATGTGTTCGGCGAGGGCGTTGACCACAGAGGCGCCAACACCGTGGAGGCCACCGGAGACCTTGTATCCGCCGCCGCCGAACTTGCCGCCGGCGTGGAGGACGGTGAGCACGGTTTCGACGGCGGTGCGGCCGGTTTGCTTCTGGATGTCGACCGGGATGCCGCGGCCGTTGTCGGTGACGGTGCACCAGCCATCGGCGCCGAAGACCACTTCGACGCGGTCGCAGTAGCCTGCCATGGCTTCGTCGACGGCGTTGTCGACGAGTTCCTTAATGAGGTGGTGGAGGCCGGCCTTATCGGTGGTGCCGATGTACATGCCGGGGCGGCGCCGGACCGCTTCGAGGCCCTCCAGGACCTGGATGTTTTCCGCGGTATAGGACGACGAAGGAGCAGTAGTCATAGAGCGGGAGTGGTGTTCCTCAGCTCGCGAATACCCCGAACCAAGAGCCTCCGGGGAATCGCTAAATTACCTTCTCAGTTTAGCACGATTCGAATCTGAAAGCCAGTTTTCTAACGCTTCGGGAAAGAGCGCGGATCCGCGAGCACAGCCGGCCGGAAGGTCGTCAGCGGGCGGGGGATTCGCCGGAGACGGCGCTCTGCCAGACTGTCACGAGGAGTTCGACCTCGGTCTCCGCAAGTTGTTGCTGGGCATCCTGGGCGAAGTGGAAATGGTCGCTGTGCAGGTGCATGGCTGGTTGGGTTTGCCAGTGTGGCCGGTCGGGCGCGACATAGGCGAAGTGCAACTCGTTGGCGAGCGCCCGGATCCGGGCGATGAGCGCCCGCCGCCGGTCGATGGCTGTGCGCGTCTGTGCGCGGGTGGTTCCGTAGTTCACATAGGAGAACGGCCCATAGGCGACGAACTGGCGGCCCTCGCCGCGGAGGCTCACGCGGGCGACTTCTTCGACCGCCTGGTAGAGCTCATCGACAGTGAAGTGAGGGTCGCCGCCGACCGTCTTCTGGAGAAACCGGCGGCCCATGCGGAAGGGGAGGGTGGTGGCCAGCCAGGATACGTCGGCCGCTTTGAAGCCGACGTTCGAGGCTGTCTTGCCCACCCTGCCGAACTTCCGTTCGAGGCGCTTCGGCACCGAGACGTACTCGAACCAGAAACTCTGGACGAGCATCCAGACGACGTCGGGCTGTTCCTTTTCGATCCACTTCTCAACGGCCGGGGCGAGACGCGCATCGGGCCAGACCGCCTTCGTTGTTAGTGTCACCTGTTCACCGAGCCGTTCGGTCGCGAGCCGTTCAATCCAGTCGGTGCGGGAGCCGGGGCCGCTGATGACGATATCGTTGCTGGTTGTAAGGCGGAGGACTTTCACGGCGCCATCCTACGCGCGGGCGGGCACGCACGCGCTGAAGCCTCAGCGATACAGGCGCTCTTGTTCGATGTAGGCCCGGACCGGTTCCGGGACGAGGTAGCGCACCGTCCGCCCGGAGGCCACGCGGGCCCGGATCTCGGTGGAACTGATGCGCAGGAGCGGCATTTCGACGCGGTCGAAGCCAGGCGTGCCGGCGCCGGGAGATTTCTCGGCGACAACGATCCGGGCCAGCCGCTGAATCCCGTCCGGTTCGCGCCAGTTCGGCATGTCGGCCAGGGCGTCGCTGCCGAGGACGAGGACGATGTCGTCGAAGCCCTCGTCGTGCAGTTCGCGCAGGGTGTCGATGGTGTAGCTGGGACCGGTGCGGTTGATTTCCCGGCTGTCGGCGGCGAAGAGGGGGTTCCCTTCGATGGCGAGGCGCACCATCGCGAGGCGTGCCTCGCCGCGGGTCACCACGCGTCCGGGGCCGACCCCGGCGCGACGGTTCTCGGGGGTGTCGGTTGCGGTTTTGCGGTACGGGTCGCCCGCGGGGATGAAGAGCACGAGATCGCGATCAAATTGGCGTCCGACACATTCGGCCAGCACGAGGTGGCCGACGTGTGGGGGGTCGAAGGTTCCGCCGAAGACCGCGATGCGGTGCGCCATGTGGTGCAGGGTAAGAGGCGTGGGGAGGGAGAGGAAAGGAGAAGGAGGTTGACGCGACGAGCGAGTCAGGCTTGGCCCACTGGGCCGTTGCGGTGGGTGATGACGCGTTGGCCCTCACCCCCTGCCCCTCTCCCGACTTCGCGGGAGAGGGGGGTTTTGGCGGGCGTACGAGGTGACGGGTTGCCGTGTGACTGACTCGGTGGGTGATGACGCGTTGGCCCTCACCCCCTGCCCCTCTCCCGACTCGTGCCTCGCGGGAGAGGGGAGTTTCGTGCGGGTGCTTGGGACCGTGTGCCCTTCCTTACGGTCGGGCCACGGGTTGTCTTCGTGTGCGGTGGCTTAGTCGAGGCTGAACGGGGGGTACTGATCGACGAGGAGGAGGGCGTAGGCCTCTACCCGTGTCGACCAGCGGAATACGCCCATGCCGAAGTTGTAGAGGCCCTCGGGGTATTGGCCGTTGATGAGGATGGCGAACCAGGCGATGACGCTCGTGACGAACCAGCCGATACCGAGGAAGAAGAGGATGATGGCGTGCGGAATGAGGTAGAGGAAGCGGAGGCCCACCGAGAGCTTGTCGCGGGGGAACTCGGCCATGGTGATATCGAGCGTGGAGGGGTAGGCGGTGTCGCCGAAAGGTGGGTAGTCATCGCGGAAGAGTGCCATGTAGGCGACGGCGCGCACTTTCCAGCGCAGGTAGAACGTGCACATGCTGCGGAGGCCCTCGGGGTGCTGGTTCGCTAACAGAATGGCGAACCAGGAGATGACCGCGCAGACGCCGGCGACAGCGCCAAGGACACCGCTGCCGGCGATGTTGCCCCACCAGTCACCGCGGAACCCGAAGATGATGCCGCTGCCGAAGACGCCACCGACAAGCAATGCGTGCGGGACCGCGAGGATGATCCGGAAGGCCACGGTCATCTTGTTGCGAGGGTCGGTCTGTGGTTCGACGTGAATGGCGACGGGGTAGGATGCGCCAGCGTTCGCGGTTACGGCCAAGAGAACACCTCCGAGTGCTGAGGCGAATAGTACGCGCCACGTCAATGGCGCGTCAGCGAATTTCTTAACGTTTCACCTGAAGTTCGGAGACGTTCACGGGCCCGGTGGGGGGCCGATTGGGAAGATGGCGGTGATGCCGTTGTGGTCACTGGCGTAGAGCAGTTCGCCGCCGTCGAGCTTGCCGGGTGTGTCTCCGAAGATGCCCAGAGCCGACGGCATCCACTGCGAAGTCAGCAGGTAGTCGACGCGGCCTTCGACGGGTGGTTGTTCGCCGATGACGTTTTCGCGGCAGCAGGTCTGCAGGCCGGACTCATCGAGCACGTCGGAGAGGCCGATATCGAGGAATGCGCGTTGCGTCGGTGTGCCGGCGCCATCGCCGAAGTCGCCGAGCACGATGGCCGGGCCTGCGCCCTTCTTTTCGCGGATGAACTGCGCGAACGAGGTCGCCTGCTGGGCGCGGATGCGGGGTTCGGCGCCGCTGAGGTGCGAGACGAAGACGTCGATCTCGCCGATGGCTGGCGGGCCTTTGACCTTCACGTGGATCGCCCCCGGGCCTTCCGCTTCGGAGGTGCGCGGGTTTAGCCACATCTTGTCGTAGCCGAGGATCGGGAAGCGGTCGCTGCGAACGAGGACGAGTTCGCCCTCCTGGAAGCCCACCTGCTTGGCGATCTCGGCGTTCTGCTCTTTCGAAAGGCCGACGTACCAGGGCTTCGACGGCATGAAGATGGACTCGAGCTTGAGTTCCTTCACGAGGCGGTCTTCGACGCTGCCGTGGAGGTTGGTCTTGGTCGCTTCGCTGAAGGCGACAAGGTCGGGCTTGAAGGTCTTCAGTTGTTCGATCACAAGGTTCAGGCGGGCGTCGAAGGTGTCGCTGGTGGTGGTGTTCGTCGAATCGAGGGAGATCGGGCTCATGAGGTTGATGAAGGCGACGCGGAACTCGGTGGGGAGTTCCGCTGCATCGGGCGTTGGGGTGGGAACCTCGACTGTCGGGGTGGATGTCGCTGGCCGCTGGATCTGGACATCGTCGTCGCCGCCACAGGCAGCCGGGAGCACGGCGAAGGTGGCGACGATGAGCGCGGCAACTGCTGTTCGAATGCGCATTATTGACATGCAGCCTCGCACACTGCTTCACTGGCGGGTAGCGGCAGTGACGGAGACGAGTACCGCCCGGTGTCCCGGTTAGCGAGCCCCGTATGGTGCGAGGGGGCACGGCGACAGGGCGCGAACATCCCTCCCGAGCCTCCGGCCGAACGTGGCCGTTGGCCGTTGGCCGTTAGCCGGGGGCAGAGCCGCCAATGGTTAACCGCTAATCGCCAATGGCCTTCAGTAGACCCGGACGGACGCCCACCGTTAGCAGGGGCAGGGGTGTGGTTGCACCCCGTGAGTGTCCTTCTCTGGAAGGAAAGCAGGGTGGTACCGCGGGCCGCAGCGCTCGTCCCTGGTGGGATGGGCGCTTTTTGTTTGCCTGTCTCGCTGCAATCCATTGTGTCTGACGGTACGCCGCCCGCATGGCGCGCGGTTGCACCGTCCGGCTTCGAGGCAGGTACTTCGCCATGTTCAAACCAGTCGATACGCGCGTGAGCTTCCCGAAACTCGAGGAGGAGGTGCTCGCCTTCTGGCGCGAGCAGGCGATTTTCCGCCGCAGCGTGGAGGAGCGGCCCGAAGACAGGCTGTTCATCTTCTACGAAGGGCCACCGACGGCGAACGCACGTCCGGGCATCCACCATGTGCTTTCGCGCGTGTTCAAGGACCTGATCCCGCGCTACAAGACGATGCGTGGCTATCGCGTGCCGCGGAAGGGTGGCTGGGACACGCACGGCCTTCCGGTGGAACTCGAAATCGAAAAGGAACTCGGGCTCAAATCGAAGCCGGAGATCGAGCAGTACGGCATCGCCGCCTTCAACGAGAAGTGCAAGGAGTCGGTCTCACGCTACGTGGAGGAGTGGACGCGGCTGAGCGAGCGCATCGCCTTCTGGGCCGACTACGACGACCCGTACGTCACGTACCACAACAACTACATCGAGACCTGCTGGTGGATCTTCAAGCAGATGTGGGAGCACGGGCTGGTCTACCAGGACTACCGCGTCACTCCCCACTGCCCGCGCTGTGGCACGAGCCTGAGCGACCACGAAGTGAGCCTTGGCTACCAGGATGACACGCCCGACCCGAGCGTATTCGTGGAGTTCCGCGTGCCCGATGAGTCGCTGTTCAAGCGCGGGCACCCTCGCGGGATGGCGTTCGGCAACAAACTCCACCTGGTGGCGTGGACCACCACGCCGTGGACACTCCCGGGCAACACAGGGCTCGCGGTGAGTGCCGAGGCTGAGTACGGGGCATACCGCGTGGGCGACGAAATCCTCGTGATGGCGAAGGCGCTCGCGCCGAAGGTCCTCGGCGAGGACGCGCAGCCGCTGATGGTATTGCCGGCGGCGATGCTCATCGGCCTCGAATACGAACCGCTCTACCGGCCGGAGGACCTCGGGCACGAGTTCGGGACGTTCGACAGCGACGGGCGCCTGCGGATGCACCGCCCCGGGGCAGCCGGCGCTCCCGACACGAACGGGATGCGCAAGGTCATCGCCGCCGACTATGTCTCGCTTGATGACGGCTCCGGCATCGTCCATATCGCACCGGCATTCGGCGCCGAAGACTTCCAGGAAGGGAAGCATTTCGACCTGCTGTTCATGCAGCCGGTCGACCTGCGTGGCCTGATGGCGGAGGGATTGCCGGGCGCGGGCAAGTTCGTGAAGCAGGCCGACCGCGACGTCGAGCGGGACCTCGAAGAGCGCGGGCTGATGCTCAAGAAGGCGACGCTGAAGCACACCTACCCGTTCTGCTGGCGCTGCAGCACGCCGCTTCTCTACTACGCGAAGCCAAGCTGGTATATCCGCACGACGAAGCAGAAGGAACTGCTGCTCGAAGGGAACAGCCGCATTAACTGGTACCCGGAGCACATCAAGACCGGGCGATTCGGCAACTGGCTCGAAAACAACATCGACTGGGCGTTCAGCCGCGAACGGTACTGGGGTACGCCGCTTCCGTTCTGGAAGTGCGCCAGTTGCGACCACGCGATGTGCATGGGTTCGAAGGCAGAAATTGTCGCGAACGCGACTGACCCCGCGAAGGCGGAGGCGATGGATGACTTCCACCGCCCGTACATCGACGCGATCGCGCTGCGCTGCGAGAAGTGCGGCGGCGAAGCGCGGCGCGTCCCCGAGGTGGCGGACGCCTGGTACGACAGCGGGGCGATGCCCTACGCCCAGTGGCACTACCCGTTCGAAAACGAGGACAAGTTCCTCAAGCACTTCCCTGCGGACTACATTTGCGAGGCGATCGACCAGACGCGCGGCTGGTTCTACACGCTTCACGCCGAAGCGACGATGCTGAAGGCGAGCGAAGCCGTCCCTGAGAGCATCAGCTTCAAGAACGTCATCTGCCTCGGCCACATCAATGACGAGAAGGGCAACAAGATGTCCAAGAGCCGCGGCAACACCGTGGACCCCTGGACAGTGCTCGATGCGCAGGGCGCCGACGCCACGCGCTGGTACATGTATACCGCCAGCCCGGCCGGCTCATCACGGCGGTTTAGCGGTGCACTTGTCGAAGAGGGCCTGCGGCGGTTCATGCTGACCCTCTGGAACACGTACTCGTTCTTCGTCAGCTACGCCAATATCGATGGCTACACGCCCGGCGCACGAACAGCGGCGCCTGCCTCCGAGATCGACCGCTGGCTCCTGAGCGAACTGAATTCGCTCGTGGTTCGCGTTACCGACGCGCTGGACGGGTACGACCCAACCGCTGCCGGGCGCGCCATTGAGGCGTTCGTCGATGACCTTTCGAACTGGTACGTGCGCCGCAGCCGCCGCCGCTTCTGGCGCGGCGTCAGCGAGGGCGACGCCGACAAGCAGAGCGCGTACGACACGCTGTACACGGCACTCGTTACGGTTTCGAAACTGCTCGCGCCGTTCACGCCGTTCATCGCCGACGAGATCTACCGCAACCTGGTGGCTGCGAACGACCCGTCCGCGCCGATCAGCGTGCACCTGGCGGAGTGGCCCACGGCCAACGCCGCGCTCATCGACGAGCGCCTCAACGCCGAAACGCAACTCGTGAAGCGCGCCTGCTCGCTCGGCCGGGCGGCGCGTGCGAAGGCCCAGATCAAGGTACGCCAGCCTGTCGCCGAGGTGCTCGTGAAGGTTCGCACTGCGGAGGAAGGGGCTTCGCTCCAGAAGAACGCCAACCTCGTGCTGGAAGAACTCAACGCGAAGACGCTCACGCTGCTCGACGACGAGACGGCGGTCGTCCGCTACGACGTGAAGCCGAACCTGCCGGTGCTCGGCAAGAAGTACGGCGCGGAAGTCGCGGCCATTCGCGCGGGACTGGCCGGCCTTGCGCCGGCGGAGGTCGCAGAGGCGGTTCGCCGCGGCCGCACGGTCCCGGTCGCGGGCAAGGACCTCGAACCGGAGGACATCCTGCTCCAGGCGCAGGACACCGATGGTTTCGCGTCGGCGCAGGACGCGGGCTACACCGTTGCGGTGACCACCGCCATCTCGCAGGAGCTCGCCGACGAAGGGCTTGCGCGCGAACTGGTCCGGCGCATCCAGGATATGCGCCGCGACGCGGGGTTCGAACTCGCCGACCGCATCACGACATGGGTCTCAGGCGACGCCGAGGTGGCGCGGGTGGTGGCCGCGCAGGGCGACTACATCCGCGGCGAGACGCTCAGCACGGAACTGGTGAGTGCGCCGCCGCCGGACGGTGTCCACAGTGCGGAGCAGGACCTCGAGGGCACGAAAGTCACCCTCGGGGTGCGCAAGAACCCCTGACCGCACGGGTATACTTCGTCCATGGCGATTCGGCAGCCCAACCATCCGCACCCGAAACCACCGGCTCGCCCGCGCTGGCAGTCGAAGTACCACGGAGTGCGCATGACGCCGGAGCAGTATCTCGCGCTGCCGGAGGAGAAGCCGTACCTCGAATACATCGACGGGATGGCGCTACAGAAGCCTATGCCCCAGGAAGAACACGCGGAACTGGTCGCCGAACTCATTCACCGGCTGAAGACCTGGATGGCCGAACACGGTGGTCGCATCGGACCCGAAGCGCGCGCGAAGCTCGGTGATCTGCCGAACTACCGCCTGCCGGACCTTTCGTACTGGAAGCCGGGCATCCCTCGTGGCGAGGAAGCGCCGCCGACACTCGCCGTCGAGGTGCGTTCGAAGGTCCAGGCGGTCGCGGAGTTGCGGCGGAAGTGCGAGTTCCTCCGTTCGAGCGGGGTGGAAGCCTGCTGGCTCATCGATCCCGTCTCGCGTACGGCCGAAGTATTCGAAGGGCGTGCGAAGAGCGGGCGCCGCGTCGAGACCCTCACCGCACAGTGCCTGCCCGGGTTCGAACTCGCCCTCGGCGACCTCTTCGCCATCCTCGACGCGTAGGAGACTGCCGGGGCAAGAACGGCCGGCCGCACGGGTATACTTCGTCCATGGCGATTCGGCAGCCCAATCACCCGCGCCCGAAACCACCGGCCCGCCCGCGGTGGCAGTCGAAGTACCACGGGGTGCGCATGACGCCAGAGCAGTATCTCGCGCTGCCGGAGGAGAAGCCGTACCTCGAATACATCGACGGGATGGCGCTACAGAAGCCTATGCCCCAGGAAGAACACGCGGAACTGGTCGCCGAACTCATTCACCGGCTGAAGACCTGGATGGCCGAACACGGTGGTCGCATCGGACCCGAAGCGCGCGCGAAGCTCGGTGATCTGCCGAACTACCGCCTGCCGGACCTTTCGTACTGGAAGCCGGGCATCCCTCGTGGCGAGGAAGCGCCGCCGACACTCGCCGTCGAGGTGCGTTCGAAGGTCCAGGCGGTCGCGGAGTTGCGGCGGAAGTGCGAGTTCCTCCGTTCGAGCGGGGTGGAAGCCTGCTGGCTCATCGATCCCGTCTCGCGTACGGCCGAAGTATTCGAAGGGCGTGCGAAGAGCGGGCGCCGCGTCGAGACCCTCACCGCACAGTGTTTGCCCGGGTTCGAACTCGCGCTCGGCGACCTCTTCGCCATCCTCGACGCGTAGGAGACTGCGCCGGCTACGGCTTCCAGACGCGCGACGGCTTGCCCTGCGCCATCTCCGGTAACGACCAGACTTCGACGCGCCACGGCTCAAGTTTGAGCGCGCCGAAACTGGGGTCGGCCGGGCCACCCTTCCAGAAGAGGCCCGGGTCGTAGCCGACGGGTGGTGGCGCGTTCTTCACCATGTCCCAGATGCGGTTCTTCGTCTCCTGGTCGTCGGCCCACTCGGCGCGGCATTCGGCATAGACCTGCTCGTGCTGCTGGTCCCAGTAGCTGCACGAGACGTAGGGGTTGGCGGCGAGGTGCTTCGCCTTGAACGAATCACGGCCCGTCGCGATCCAGCCGGTCTGGCCGTCCCAGACGGGGTGGAGGATGCGGGCGCGCGGCCGGCCCTTCGCGTCGACCGTGGTGACGGTGCACCAGACCACCCGGCTGGTGATGCGGTGGAAATCGGGGGCGATGGCGTCCCAGCTAACGTTCACGAACACGCTCCTCGGCGGCAGTGGGCGAACTATACGGCGGATGAGGCAACCGGCGAACGCTGCACGATGTGCGCTGCCGCGGGTCGTGCCTCGGCAACCACGATCCGCCCGCGATGGGTGGCGGTTCAGGGCGCCGGCGCCGCGGAAGGAAACGGCCAGGATGTGAACATTCAAAGGCTGTTCAAAGAGCGCTCTCAGGTTGGCGGCGCACGATGCCCTCGAACTCAAGAAACAGAAGGTGAGAACGATGGACATCAGGACTGCACTTATCGCCGGGACAGCGTTCGCCGGAGTGCTCGTGGCGGGCGCGCTGGCCGCGCCGCTGGTGGAGGGGCCGGATGATGCGGACGAGACGCAGGGCGTGCCGATTGCAACAGCTTCCGGACAGCCGGCCGATGGAACGTTCGTCCAGGCAGTGAACTCAGACTGGGACGACGACGACGATGACCATGATGACGGGGATCGCGACCGGGACGATGACGACCACGACGATGATCACGACGAGGACGACGACTGATGGCCGCGCGAGTTCGCTATCAGAGAACCCGCGTGGTGATTGCTGCCGCGGTGGCGGCGAGTGTCGTAGCGGGCACGGCGTACTTCCTCGACACACCGACTGCGCAGGGTTCAACGACGGGCCAGTCGGGTAGTGAGGTGGCGCAACAGGCGGTCAGCGAGTCGTCGACGACTGCCACCCGAAGGTCGCCGCTGCCTGCTGCCCCGTCGAAGCGCACGAGGGGGTCGTGATGCCGCTCTCAACACGGTCGGTGCTGATTATCCTCGCTGTTTCGATCGCGGCCGGGGCGGCGGTACGAACGCTCGACCTCGGGCAGGGTCCGTGGGCCGTGAGCCGGGCATCCGGGCTGGCGGCGTTCGCGGTGCTGACGCTGGCGATGGTTATGGGGCTGCTTGTAAGTACGAAGGCGGGCGACGGGCTTTTCAGCCGGCCGTTCGTGTTCGAAATGCACCAATTCCTGTCGGTTGTGTCGCTGACGCTGGTCGCGGTGCACGCCGGGAGCCTGGTGTTCGACCGTTTCCTCCAGTTCGGCTCGGCCGACCTGGTCGTGCCGTTCGTGTCACCTTACCGTCCGCTGGCGGTGGGCGCGGGCGTGATTGCCGGCTGGCTGGCGGCGCTGGCTTCGGCGAGCTACTGGATGCGCGGGCGGCTCGGCCAGAAGCGGTGGCGGACGCTCCACTACGTGACGTTCGTTGCGTACCTCGGCGCGCTCTGGCATGGCATCGCCGCGGGGAGCGATACGCAACTCCCGGTCGTCTACTGGGGGTATATCAGTTCGGCGGCGCTGGTCGGTTCGCTGCTGGCGATCCGGCTTAGCGGGTACCGGCCCACGTCAAAGCGCCGGGCGCCTGCGGCCACGGCACGCGAGGTTGCGGGCTGAGTCACCACGTGGGCCGGTCCGCGGGCGGTTCGCCGAGGTCGACCTGCATGTAGGTGGTGTTGCGCCATTCGCCGAGCTTGAACCCGGCGTTGCGCATTTCGCCCATGACTTCGAAGCCGAACTTGCGGTGGAGGTTGAGGCTGGCTGTATTCGATGAGGTGATCGATGCGACCACGAGGCGGACACCGAGGTCACGGAGGCACTCAAGCAGCGCTCCGAGCAGGCGTTCGCCGACTCGCTGACCGTGGAACTCGGGGGCGACGTAGATGGTGTCTTCGCGGGTGAACCGCCAGCCGTGTTTCTTGCTCATGAGGGTGGCGTAAGCGAAGCCGGCCACACGCCCGGCGTGTTCGGCGACGATGATGGGCGTGAGCGCATCGTGGCCGGCGAACCAGTCCTGCCGCGCCGCAAGGGTCCAGGGGGCGGTGGCCCAGGTGGCGACGCCGTGCGCGATTTCGTGGGTATAGATGGCGGTGATCGCGGGCAGGTCGGCTTCGGTCGCGGGGCGGATGGCGATGGCGAGCGGCTTCATGCATCACGACTATAGCGGCGGCGTGTGACGGCGAGATTTCGCAACCGCGGGACAGGACAGGTGAAGCCTGTGGCCCGGCGGCGCGGTAGAGTTGCCGCCCAAGGAGGCGAACGATGACCTGGGTAGTGAGCATGCTTGTAGCGGTGGTGGTTTGCGGGGCGGTCATCCTCGTGGGGCGGGCGGCGCGCGGCGCGGCCAGCAGCGGTTCGCCCGAACGGCTGCGCGGGACGATTGCGATGGTCGCCGGCGTGGTTGTGCTGGCGATCTGGGCCGGGCTGCACACGGTCACGGCCTCGGTGAAGCCGATCGAGGCGGGCCACGTCGGCGTGGTCTACCAGTTCGGCGAAATCGTCGGGCAGAAGGGCGAGGGGCTGCAGTTCATCGCGCCGTGGCAATCGATGCGCACCGAGAGTGTGCAGGTGCAGCGCCACCGGTTCGAGAACATCACCGCGTTTTCGCAGGAGACGCAGGACGTGTTCGTCATCGCGACGGTGAACTACTCGGTGCTGCCTTCGGCAGTGCAGAAGCTGTACCGCGAGGTAGGGACGAACTGGTTCGACGTGCTGATCGAGCCTCGTGTGAACAACTACTTCAAGGAAGAGACGGTGAAGTACCAGACGATCGACGTGGGGCCGAACCGCGAAGCGATCCGGCGCGCGGTGCAGGGGCGGCTGTCGTCCGAACTCGGGGTGTACTCGATCCAGATCAACGACCTGCTGATCGACAACATCGATTTCTCGCCGGAGTTCAAGCAGGCCATCGAACAGAAGCAGATCGCCACGCAGGATGCGCTGCGGGAGCAGGAGAAGGTGAAGCAGCGGCAATTCGAAGCCGAGCAGGCGGTGGAGACGGCGAAGGGCGAGGCAAACGCAACCCGCGAGCGCGCGAACGGCCAGGCCGACGCGAACCGGGCGCTGGCCGCGTCGCTCACGCCGGAGGTCATCCAGTTCCAGGCCATTCAGAAGCTGGGCGACAACATCCAGATCGCGCTGATCCCCTCGGGGCAGGGCGTGATTCTCGACCCGGCGACGCTGCTGGGAGGGGTGAAGCCGTAGGGCGGAGTCAGCCCGGTGGCCGCAAACGCCGTGAAAACCATTCGGAGGTGAGCTCGACTCGCTCGTCGACCGTGTTCCACAGTTCATTGTGGGGACGGTTCTTGCCTGTTCCGTGAGCCAATGTCACCACGACACCCTCATCGCGGGCTACTCGGACAGCCGGAAGGAAGTCGCTGTCGCCGGTTACGAGCACGATTTCGGTCACGAGGTGTTTCGCACTCAGGAGGACAACATCCGTAGCCAGCAGTATGTCCACCTGCTTCTGTTCAAAGATCTGGCTGCCATCCTGGCGGGTTCCACGGAGAGCCAGGCGTCCTTGCCGCACCAGGAAACGTGGCGTGCGTTCAATGGCGTCGAGGAACTTCTGCACGCTGCCAAATCGAGCAGACTCCTGTGGTGTGGGGTGGGCGGATTGGTAGGGGAGACAGTGATAGTAGTAGGCTCGAAGCAGGTCCCCGTCGCGCTTCAGGGCGTCGACGAACGCCCGGTAGTCCAGATGACCGAACAGTCCGAGATCGGTCAGAACATGGTCGAGATAGCCACCGTCAATGAAGACTGCTACGCGCTCCGGCACGGCCCGAAGCATAGCAGAGAAAGCAAAACCCGGCCTCGGAATTGCTTCCAACGCCGGGGCGCATACACCAACTTGAGGTTGGTGTGCTCATCGAGCACTCGCGAATCATAGCACATTCGGTCACGCTCCACGCGGCATCGTAGGGCGGAGTCAGTCTATTCGAAGGTGGCGTCGCTGGTTGTCACTGTGCCGGCGGTGCGACCGGGCGCGGACTTGTACTGCCAGTACAGGTTGGTGTGGCGGATAACCTGGGCGGGTGGAGGCGCGCCCCACTGCGTCTGGTCTTCGGTGGTGTGCGCGTCGCCGACGAGCGTGGTGTCGTAGCCGCGGACGAGCGCGCCATGCAGGGTTGATGTGATGCATGCGTCGGTCTGTGCGCCGACGATGATGAGTTTGCCCACGCCGAGGTCGCTGAGAACGGATTCGAGTGTCGTCGCGTCGAACGAGTCGCCGTACTGTTTTTCGACCAGCGGTTCGGAGGGCTCAGGTTGGAGTTCGGGCACGATTTGCCAGGCGTCGCTCCCTGCGATCAGGTCGTCATCGTTGTGCTGGACCCAGACGACGGGCGTTCGGGCGGCACGCGCGCGACCGACAAGCTGGGCGATGTTCGCGACGACCGTATCGCGTTCGTGGGCGCCCGCAACGACGCCGTTCTGGACGTCGACGACGAGGAGGGCGGTGTTCGGCCGATCCGGGAGTGTGGTCATGCGGCAGGTTCCTTTCGAGCCCGGCGATCGTGGGGCAGGGCACCGGCGATCTTCAACCGGTGGCTGTTATTGTTGCCCGATTCCGAGGGCGCTTCACGCGCGGCTTGGTTTGCGCCACGATACGGCCAGAGGAGGCGCACCATGGGGTTCCAGGAATCCACGACGCCCGATCCTGCGCGGCGGGTGTTCGTCAGCTACATCGATAAGTCCCGTGAGTACTATCTCGCGCAGGGGTTCGGCAACCCGTACCGGTGGGCGTACAACGCCGATATCCCATTCGAACCGCTCACCAGACCGCTCGCTGAGTGCCGCCTCGGCATCATCACCACGTCGTCGCCGTGGACCGGGCAGGAGCATGTCGACCTGGTCGACCGGCCGCCGAAGCACGCCTACGCGCAGCCGTGCGACCCGCTCCCGGAGCGGATGTTCACGGGCGACCTGGCGTGGGACAAGGTGGCCACGAACACCGACGATATCGGGTCGTTCCTGCCGATCGTGGCGATGCGGCAGTTCGCGCGGGAGGGGCGCATCGGCAGCATTTCGCCGCGTTTCTACGGTGCACCGACCGAGTACAGCCAGCGCAAGACGAACGTTCAGGATGCGCCGGCGATCCTCGAGTTCTGCCGCGAGGATGGCGTCGACGCAGCCATCCTGGTTGGCCTCTGACCGGTCTGCCACCAGTCCGTGAGTCTCACGGCAAGGCATCTTGAGGCGAATGGCATCCCGACCGTCGTCCTCGGTTCGGCGCGCGACATCGTCGAGCAGGCGGGTGTGGCGCGGTTCCTGTTCACCGACTTCCCGCTTGGCAACCCCGCAGGCGCACCGTTCGATACGGCCATGCAGTGCGAAATCGCCGGGATGGCGCTGACGCTGTTGGAGACGGCTGTCTACCCTGGCACGACGGTGAAGACGCCGTTCCGCTGGCCTACCGACGAGTGGCGGCGGAACTTCATGTACGTCGACGACTCGATGCGCGCCGAGTTGCTGGAAGCGGGCGAGGACCGCAAGCGGCGGCAGGCGTTGCGCAAGGAGAAGTTCGGCGAGGGCTAAACGCTACTGTGTGGGCGACGCCGGCGGTGAGGCACTCGCCGCTGAAGTGGCCGGCGCACCGGTGATGCGGAGCACCTGTCCGACGAAGAGCGCGTCGGGATTCTCGAGGTTGTTCAGGCTCACGAGTGTCGCGGTATCGGTGCCGAAGCGCGCGGCAATCTCGGAAAGGGTGTCGCCGGCGGCGACGGTGTATTCGGCTGGAGCGGTGGGCGAAGCGGTCGTGGTGGAGGAAGGTTCGTTGCGCGCGCCGAGGACTTCGGTGGTGGGGGTGTTGGTCGCGGTGGGGTTGCGGCCGAACGGATCGTTGGGCGTCGAGCTACCGCCGCCACAGCCAGCGACGAGAAGGAGCGCTATCAGGCCTGCAAAGCGGTACACGCACAGCCCCTGTTGCGGGGTCGACTCTATGCCATCGCACGATGGGCTGTAAATGGGTTGGTTCAGAATTCAGGGGCGGGTGAGCCGGTGTTCGGGGTGGCCGGCGCCCCAGCGGTCGGCCCAGTCGCTGATGGCGGCGACGATCGTTTCGAGTTCGCGGCCTTTTTCGGTCAGTTCGTACTCGATGCGCACCGGCACTTCGGGATAGACCGTGCGGGTGACCACACCGGCGGCTTCGAGTTCGCGCAGGCGCTCGGAAAGCAGGCGGTCGGAGAGGCCGGGGACGCGCGCGAGGATCTCACCGAAGCGAGTGGCGCCGGTGAGCAGGGTGCGCACGATGGCGCCGGTCCATCGCTTGCCAATGAGCTCGACCGCGTCCTGGTACATCGGGCAGTAGGCGGAGAGCAGCGGTTCGTGCGGGGTTACGGCGGCCATGGGTGCAGAGTATCACCTTTCGTGCTCACGATCTGTAGCCTGCTTGACACAAAGAAGCTATGGATAATATCTTAGCACCATCAGGTAGCTAAGCTACAATCGATAAGGAGACACACTTGAGCACCACCGCCGAATCCACCCTCGCCACCTACACCGTCGAACCGTCGCACTCGTCCCTCGAGTTCGCCGTGAAGCACATGCTCATCGCAAAGACCAAGGGCCGGTTCCAGGACTACAACGTCGTCGCGAACATCGACGAGAGCGACTTCACTCGCTCGAACGCGACGGTCACCATCCAGGCGGCGAGTATTGATACGCGCCAGGCTGACCGCGATGGCCACCTCAAGTCGGCTGACTTCCTCGACGTCGAGAAGTTCCCGGAGATCACCTTCGTCTCGCGCAAGATCGAACCCGATGGCGATGACTGGCGGGTTATCGGTGACCTGACCATCCGCGACGTGACGCGGGAGGTCGCACTCGAGGGCGAGGTTTCGGGGCCGGCGAAGGACCCTTGGGGCGGAAGCCGCATCGGCCTGAGCCTGGCGGGCAAGGTGAACCGGAAGGACTTCGGCATGGTCTGGAACGCGGCACTCGAAACCGGTGGCGTTCTCGTGGCCGACGACGTGAAGCTGAACATCGAGGTGGAACTGCTGAAGCAGCAGTAAGTCTCGACGTTCCAGGACACGAAGAGGGCCCGGCGTTCCAAGAGGCGCGCCGGGCCCTTTGCATGCGCGGGGTTAGAACTTCGCCCAGTCCGGTTCGCGCTTTTCGAGGAAGGCTTTGACGCCTTCCTGGAACTCCGGCGCGCGCAGGCAGGCTTTCTGGTTCACCCATTCGAAGGCGAGGTGGTCCTCGAGGGTGGCGGTGAGGCTGTTATGGATGGCTCGGCGGGTGAGCGCCATGGCCGAGGGAGGCGAGTTCGCGATGCCGTGCGCCAGTTCGAGCGACGCGTCCATCAGCGAGTCGTGCGGGACGACCTTCGAGACGATGCCGAGTTCTTTCGCTTCGCTGGCATCGACCATGCGGCCGGTGAAGAAGAGCTCGGAGGCGCGTTCGGCCCCGACGAGACGCGGCAGGAACCAGGAGAGGCCGCAGTCGGGCGCGAGGGCGCGCTTGATGAAGACGGTGGAGAAGCGGGCCTGGTCGCTGGCGATGCGAATATCGAAGGCGGAGCAGAGGCCGAACCCGCCGCCGACGGTCACGCCGTTCACGGCGGCGATCATCGGTTTATCGACCTGGCGGATGTTGAGCACGGTGCGGCCGACTTCGCCGATGGGGTCGAGGGCGTTCCAGCGCTTGCTGTTCTCGTTCGGGGCGGTGCTGCCGATGGCCTGGAGGTCGGCGCCGGCGCACCACGCGCGGCCCGCGCCGGTGACGACAATGGCGCGAACACGGTCATCGGCGCGCGCTTCCAGGAGTGCGGCGTTGAAGTCGGGCAGGAGTGTGCCGCCCATGGAGTTCATCCGTTCGGGGCGGTTGAGGGTGAGCACCAGTGCGCTGCCGGCGCGTTCGACGATGACATCGGGCATGTGGCGTGTCCTGATGGGAATTGGGCGAACTATAGAGGAACGACGAACGACGAACTTCGAAGGACGGTTTGGAGGGCGGGGATTTGACGCGGATGAGAAGTTAGCCAAGACTAATGTCTATCATTTGGCACACGGTCGTGATGGCCGTAAGGATACCTATGTTGTTGCACCGCTCCCTCCGTCTCTCTCTTTGCTGCCTGGCGCTCACCGGCGCGGCCCTCTTCGCAACCGCCTGTGGCGATGATGACGGCGGTAACGAAGAAGACGCCTCGTTCCGGATCACCAAGAAGTCGCCCAACGACACCGTCAAGGTCGACATGATCGAGTTCAAGATGCTGCCGGATAAGGGCTCCGTGGCTTCCGGGCCGACGAAGTTCATCGCCGCGAACACGAGCACCTCGATGGTTCACGAGCTGGCCGTGCTTCGCGTGAAGGACGATGGGACGTTCGAAAACACTGGCGAAGTCGAAGATGTCGACCCCGGTAAGAGCGGTGAAATCGTGCTCGATCTGCCGGCCGGCAAGTACGTGCTGGCCTGCTTGCTCGTCCCGGGTGAGGCCGGGAGCACGTACGACCACTTCAAGGAAGGCATGAAGACCGACTTCGAAGTGAAGTAGGCCGAAAGCCGAAGGGCCGAAGCCAGGGTGGTTTGCGCCGAGGCGTCGCCAATGGCGAACGAAATCAACGAAGAAGGCCCCGAATGTTCGGGGCCTCCTTCGTTTGCGGCAAGCCTGGGTGATTAGACGGCGACGTCGCCCCGTTCGCCGGTGCGGACGCGGACAGCGGTTTCGACCGGGATGACGAAGATCTTGCCGTCGCCGATGTTCCCGGTGCGGGCGGCGCCGATGATGGCGTCGATCACGCGGTCAACGGCGAGGTCGGGGACGACGACTTCGAGCTTGACCTTGGGGAGGAGGTCGACGGTGACGGTTTCGCCGGAGCGGCCCTGGTGGACGATGCCGCGCTGAGCGCCGCGGCCAGTGACCTGGAGGAAGTTCATGCCGTGGAAGCCCAGGTCGTCGAGTGCTTCCTTCACGTCGTTCACTTTCTCTGGGCGAATGATCGCCTCGATTTTCTTCATCGGTACCTTTCCGGTGGCGTGATTTGGAGGCGGGGCGCACCGCGGCGCCCCGCTGAAACGTTACAGCCTCAGGCCGTTGGGCGCGGGGCCTGGCGCGAGGGGACCGAGGCGGCATAGGTGACCGGCGGCGCGGGGAGGATGGTTCCGCCACCGAGCGGCACACCCGCTTCGTCGGAGGTGTAGGCGCGCTCTCCGTGCTGGGTGACGTCTAGGCCGAGTTCCTCTTCCTCCTCCGAGACGCGGATGCCGATGGTCATATCGAGCACCTTGAGGAGCACGAAGGTGACGATGAAGGAGTAGACGCCGATAGCCGCCATGCCGATGGCGGCGTCGGTGAAGCGGTGCCAGTCACCCTGGATGAGGCCATCGGCGTATGGGAGGCCGGAGACGGCTTTGTTCGCGAAGATGCCGGTCGCGAGCGCGCCCCACATCCCGCCGACGCCGTGCACACCGACGACGTCGAGCGAGTCATCGAAGCCGATCCTGGCGCGAAGGCGGACGGCGCCGTAGCAGAGGACGCCGGCGACAGCACCGATGGCGATCGCTTCCATGGGCATCACGTAGCCGGAGGCCGGGGTGACGGCGACGAGGCCGGCAACTGCGCCGGCGGCGACACCGACGACGCTCGGCCTGCCGCCGAACTGCCACGAAGCGAGCGTCCAGGCGAGGCCGGCGGTGGCGGCGGCGACGGCGGTGTTCACGAAGGCGTAGACGGCCTGCGGGGTTGCGCCACCGGCGCTGCCGGCGTTGAAGCCGAACCAGCCGACCCAGAGGATGGCCGCGCCGAGGACGACCATCGTGACGTCGTGCGGTTCCATCGGCTCTTTGCCGTAGCCCTTGCGCTTGCCAAAGACGAGCACGGCGGCGACGGCGGCGACACCGGCGTTGACGTGGATGGCGAGGCCACCGGCGAAATCGAGCGAGTTGAGCCCGATGTCGGGGGTGTTCGCATTCGTGGAGAAGGCGCTGAGCCAGCCGTCATAGGCGAACACCCAGTGGGCGACCGGCACGTAGACGAGCAACGACCAGAGCGCGGTGAAGATGAGGAATGGGCCGAACTTCGCGCGTTCGGCGAATGCGCCGGTGATGAGCGCCGGGGTGATGATGGCGAACATCATCTGGAACGACATGAAGAGGAGGTGGGGGATGCCGAGGCCGTAGACGGCGCCGTTGGGCCCGCCCGGTTCGGCGCCCACGTTCTTCAGGCCGACCCAGTCGAAGTTGCCGATGAGCCCCTTACCCTGGTCGGGGCCGAAGGCGAGCGAGTAGCCGACCACGCACCAGAGGATGGCGACGACGCCAGTGGTGATGAAGGACTGCATGATGGTGGCGAGCACGTTCTTGTTCCGTGTGAGCCCGCCGTAGAAGAAGCCCAGCCCCGGTGTCATAAAGAGCACCAGCGCTGAGGCGGTCAGCATCCACGCGATGTTGCCGCTGTCGAGTTCCATGTAACCCTCCCAAATTTGCCTGAGGAGACGCCGCCGCCAGCACGCGGCGGAGGGTGTCGTGAAACGGACGATAGGGGTGGTCGATTTCCGCCTCGTTTCCCGGACATTTCCGCGCTATGTCGCTCGTGTTACGAACAGATTTCCGTGAGCGGCCAGGGGCGATGTGAGCGTCATCATCGAATGCGGTTCGAAAGAGCCTGTAGGCTGGACGGCGTGCACACCGAGCGAAACCTCCGGCTGCTCTTCGCATATTGGTTCCTGCGCGACTTCCAGCTCTGGATCCCGGTGTGGGTGGTCTACCTCACGCTCAACCGCGGTTTCAGCCTGACCGAAGTGACGACGGCCGAGAGCGCGTTCCTGATTGGCGTGCTGCTGCTCGAAGTGCCGACGGGGGCAGTCGCCGACCGTTACGGACGGTCGCGGTCGATGGCGCTGGGCGCGCTCGTGCTGGGCGTGGCGATCCTGACCTTCGCACTCACGTCGTCGTTCGCGATCCTGCTTGTTTCGTTCCTCGTCTGGTCGGTGGGACACACGTTGATGTCGGGCGCGGACATGGCGCTGTTGTACGACACACTGAAGGCGGCCGGCCGCGAAGCGAGCTACGAACGGCTGGCCGGCCGCGGAATCGCGGCGAGCTGGTCCGGCGCCGCGCTGGCGACGCTGTTCGGAGGGCCGTTCGCGGCGGTGCTCGACCCGCGGGCGACGATGTTCTTCGGCGCTGCCACCTGCGTCGCGACGGCGGCTATCGCGCTCACCATCTGGGAACCGCCGCACCTGGCGGCCGAAGCAAAGCAACCGTACCTGCGGTCGATTCGTGCGGCCTTCGCCGAGGTCTGGCACAACACCGATCTGCGGATCGTGGTGCTCCTCGCGAGCACCGCGTTCGCTGCGCTGGAATCGGTGCACTACCTGATGCAACCGTACCTCGTTGATCGCGGCATCGACGTGGGAACGCTGTTCTCGCTGCTGCAGGTCCCGGTGCTGCTGGCTGGCCTGGCGGGGGCGCTGCTCGCCGACCGGTTTTCGGGCCGGGCTGGGGCGAAGGCGCTGCTCTTCGGGCCGATTGTCGGGGCAGCGGGTTATGCGTTGCTTGCGGGCGCGCCGGGGCTGTGGGCGTACCTTGCGCTGCCGCTGGTGGTCGGCGTTGGCTCCTGCCTCGAACCGATCGCCACGGGATTCATCAACCGGCGCATTGGTTCCGAACGGCGGGCGACGGTGCTTTCGATCGCGAGCATGTCGCGCAGCGTGGTGCTGGCCGGGCTGGCGCCGGGGATCGGCTACACCGCTGACCGCTGGGGACTGAGCGAGGCGTTCGCGCTCGGTGGGGTCTGTACGCTGCTGGCGGGGCTCGCCTTCGGGCTACCGCTGGTGTGGCGCAGTTCACGCGACTACGAGGTGGTGGCGCTGGCCGAGGAAGAGCCCGCGGCATAGGGCCGTGAACCGCCAGGAAAGTGGCGCCGGGGGACAGGATTGTTCGCCCGGGAGAAATGAGTTCGTAACACCGGCGCAATCCGGCGGAAATCCGCAGTGCCTACGCTGGCAGCAATCATGGGGAAGAGATGACAGCGCCTTCACGAAACATGATCTTCATGACGTGGCGCCGGTGAATTGCTGGTACCCAACGTGAAAAGCGTCACAATCGAGCCTACCCGCGAACCTATCTGAGGAGCTTGCATGACCCCGGAAGAGATCAAGGCGTTCTGTGAGGCAAACGCTATTCGCTTCGTCGACGTCAAATTCGTCGACCTGTTCGGACAGTGGCAGCACATCACCCGGCCGATCCACGAACTGAACGACTGGTCCGCCTATGAGCGTTCGCCGTGGCGTGCCGGCTACGGTTTCGACGGCTCGTCGATCCGTGGTTTCCAGAAGATCGAGGAGTCGGACATGCTCCTCGTGCCGGATCCGGAGACGGCGCTCGTCGACCCGTTCATCCAGTCGCCGACGCTCTCGGTCATCGCGAACGTCGAAGACCCGGTGACGCGTGCTCGCTACACGCGCGACGCGCGCTACGTGGCCCAGAAGGCCGAGCAGTACGTGAAGGACGCGGGTGTCGGCGACACGGTCTACATCGGGCCGGAGCTCGAGTTCTTCATCTTCGATGAGGTGCGCTTCGCCAGCGACCAGCACAGCGCCTTCTATTCGGTCGATTCGGACGAGGGCATCTGGAACAGCGGCGCCGAAAGCACGCTGCGGGGCGACCTGAACCAGGGCTACCGGCCGCGCTACAAGGAAGGCTACTTCCCGGTCAGCCCGCACGACACGCAGACCGACATCCGCAACGAGATGGTGGAGATCATGGAGGCCTGTGGCATCCAGATCGAACTGCACCACCATGAGGTGGCGACGGCCGGCCAGGGCGAAATCGACATGCGCTTCGACACGCTGACGAAGATGGGCGACAAGTCGCTCCTCTACAAGTACATCGTGAAGAACGTGGCGAAGCGCAACGGCAAGGTGGCGACGTTCATGCCGAAGCCGCTGTTTGCCGACAACGGGTCGGGCATGCACACCCACCTTTCGATCTGGCAGAACGGCGCGAACCTGTTCGCGGGCGACGAGTACGCGGGCATTTCGAAGATGTGCAAGTCGTATATCGCTGGCCTCATCCGCCACGGCAAGGCGCTCATGGCTATCGCCGCGCCGACGACGAACAGCTACAAGCGGCTCGTCCCCGGGTACGAAGCGCCGGTGAACCTGGTGTACTCGGCTCGGAACCGCTCGGCGGCCTGCCGGATCCCGCTCGTGAGCCCGGACCCGCGCCAGAAGCGCGTCGAGTTCCGCCCGCCGGATCCGGCCGGCAACCCGTACCTCACCTTCGCCGCCATTTTCATGGCCGGCATGGACGGCATCGTGAACGGCTGGGACCCGGGTGAGCCACTCGACAAGACAAACCTGTTCGACCTCAGCCCGGAAGAGCTGGGCAATATCCCGACGGTGGCGCAGTCGCTCGAGGGGTCGTTGCAGGCGCTCGAAGAGGACCACGACTTCCTGCTCAAGGGCGGCGTCTTCACGCCGGACCTGATCGAGACGTGGATCGCTTCGAAGTACGAGAACGACGTGGACCCGGTGCGGATGCGGCCGCATCCGTACGAGTTCCACCTCTACTTCGACGCCTGAGCCGGAGTTTTCACGACAGCCCGAACGGGGTGGCCGCAAGGCCACCCCGTTTCGCGTTTGCGATGGTCTATGCGACGGTCACCGCGAATGCCACGCCGTGGCCGTCAACCATCAGCCGATGGGATGACGCGCCTACCGGAGCTTTTCGCAGTTGAAGAGCTGGCGTTCGCCGACTTCGGTGCAGGCGACCATGCGCGCGAACCAGTCCTGGAACTCCTTCGTGCCGTAGTCGCGAGACTCCGATTCCATCGTGGTGACGTAGGACTTGAGGTCGGTGTGGTCGATTTCGAAGACGACGGTGAACATCTGGCCGGTGAAGTCGGTGTAGAGCCTTGCGCCGGCAACGCTGGGGGGCGGCGGCATGGTCTGGAGGTTCTCGCGGACGAGAGCGGCGAGGGCATCGCCCTGGCCATACTTCGCGCGGAAGGTGAGTCGTTCGGTAATCAAGGTGCGGCCTCCTGATGCGTATTACCGGAATGTTGCTCCGGGATATTCGCGCCACGAAGGTACTACGCCTGTCAAGAGGGGCGGGTGAACGCTCGCCTTACTCGGCGTCGGCCGCGCGCGCCAGTTCCATACCTTCGATGCCTTCGTTCCACTCCTCGCGGAACTGCTGGCGGTAGAGCCGCGCATAGACGCCGTCGCTGGCAAGCAGGTCAGCGTGGCGGCCGGATTCGGCGATGCGGCCGTCTTCGAGCACGATGATGATGTCGGCGGCGACGATGGTGGAGAGGCGGTGGGCGATGGCTAGGACGGTGCGGCCCTTCGTGAGATGTTCGAGTGCGCCCTGGATGGCGCGTTCGGTTTCGCTGTCCACGCTCGATGTGGCTTCGTCGAGGATGAGGATCGCGGGGCCCTTGAGCAGCGCGCGGGCGATGGCGACGCGCTGCTTTTCGCCGCCGGAGAGGCGGTAGCCGCGTTCGCCGACGACCGTGTCGTAGCCGAAGGGGAGCTTTGCGATGAAGTCATGGATGTTGGCGGCGCGGGCGGCCTGCTCGATCTGTTCGTCGGTGGCGTTGGGGGTGCCGTAGCGAAGGTTCTCGCGGATGGACGCGTGGAAGAGGAACGGCTCCTGGTTGACCATGCCGATGGCCGCGCCGAGCGATTCGAGCGTGACATCACGGATGTCGTGACCATCGACGGTGATGGCGCCGCTCCGCACGTCGTAGAGGCGCGGGACGAGGTAGGCGACGGTGGTCTTGCCGGCGCCGGAGTGGCCCACAAGCGCGGCGAACTGCCCCGCCGGGACTTCGAACGAGATGTGTTCGAGGGTCGCCTTGTCTTTGAGGTAGCTGAAGCCGACGTCGTCGAAGCGGAGGTCGCCACGCGGGTGGATGAGCGGCTTCGCGCCGGGGCGGTCGGTGATCTCCTGTTCCATGTCGAGGTAGTCGAAGATGCGTTCGAAGAGCGCGAGCGAGCTGAGCACCGTGACATGGATGTTGAGGAGCTGGCTGAACGGCATGAACAGCCGGGTGAGGAGCGCTCCGAAGGCGACGACGGTGCCGAGCGAGGATTCGCCGCCGATGATGCGGTGGCCGCCGTACCAGTAGACGACGGCCGGGGCGAGGGTGCTGAACATGCCCATCGCCATCATGAACCCGCGGCCGACCATCGCGCGGCGGACGTTGAGACTGCGAATGCGGCGCGCCTTCTCTTCGAACCGGTCGATCTCGGCTTCCTGGCGGCCGAAGGTTTTCACCAGGAGCGCGCCGCTCACCGAGAGCGTCTCCTGCATCTGGGCGGTCAGGGTCGCGAGTTCTTCCTGCGATTCGGTGACGAGGTCGCGCTGCATGTTGCCGACTCTGCGCGCGGGGTAGATGAAGAGCGGCATGAAGGCGAGGCAGAAGAGCGAAAGCTTCCAGTCGAGGTAGAGCATGAGGCCGAGGGTGGTGACGCAGGTGATGACGTTGCCGATGACGCCGCCGATCGTGTCGGAGACGACGCTCTGGACGGCGCCGACATCGTTGTTCACGCGCGAGAGCACTTCGCCGGTGCGCATGGAGGTGAACCAGCGCAGCGACATGCCCGTCAGGTGGCGGTAGAGGGTGCGGCGGAGGTCGTACATCACGCTCTGGCCGACGCTCTGGCTGAGGTAGGCTTGGGCGACGCCGGCGGCGGAGTTCGCGCCGATGAAGGCGAGCATGATGATGATGAGCAGGTTCAGTTCGTGGGAGTTGCCGCCATTCTTCAGAATCGCCTGGTCGATGATGCGCTGGGTGATGTAGGCGGGCCCGAGGCCGACGACCGACGCGAAGATAATCACCACAATGAGGGCGGTGACCATCCCGCGGTGGGGGCGATGGAGGGCGATGGCGCGCCTGAGGGTGGGCCACGTTGGCCGCTGGGGCCGCGCCTGCATTCTTCGCTGGCGGTCGGCGCGTTCCTGCAACATTGCCATTCGCGGCTAAGCGTAGACCGGCTTCGCGCGGCGGAATAGCCGCCTTTCCGGCGGGGTGGTGGACAGGCCACCGTTCGCTGGCGAAACTCGATGTGTGGCAAGTTTTGGCAACCTCGAGACCACGGTCGAACCGCTGGTCACCCTCATGCGCGAACACGACGAAATCTGGGCGCTCGTCACCACCGTCCGGGAGACGGCGGAGGCGGCGGTCGACAACCCGGCCGATGAAGAGCTCGGGCGGCGCTCGCTCAAGCTTTTTCGCGAACTCGATGCCTACATGGCCGAGAACCTCGTCCTGCACATTGCGAAGGAGGAAGAGGTGCTCTTCCCGGCGTTGCGCGGCTTCGGCGCCGAACTCGACCTCGTGGTCGACGAGATGGTCGAACAGCACGACGAGGTGCGCCTTCGCCAGGAGTTCATCGAGCGGACGCTGGCGGCGCTGAACCACAGCCACGACGACGTCGACCAGGAGCGGGCGGCGCTGTCGGCGGCGCTTGCGTCGGCCGGCGAACAGCCGACGCCCGAGTTGCTCGAGACGCTCTGGGACGGCGTGAAGCGGCTCGACTGGATCCTGCAGGGGCACTTCGGCGACGAAGAGGACGACCTGTTCGTCCCCGCGCTCGAACTGCTCGATGAGGAGACCTGGGCGCGGCTGGACCGGGAGTCGCGCGCGATCGACCTGTAGGGCGAGGGACCGCTGGTATACTCCAGCTATGTCTGTCGCGACGAGATTGTCGTACACCCCGGAGGACCTGCTCGCGATGCCTGATCGCGGCCGGTACGAGCTGGTGGGCGGGCAGTTGTTGGAGCGGAACGTGAGTATTGAATCGAGCATCATCGCCGCAGCCGTGAACGCACGGCTGGCCCTCTGCGTCCTTGCGCAGCGGCTCGGCTGGGTGTTCCAGGCCGATGGCGGGCTGCAAATCTTTGCCGGCAACCCGGGCAAGGTGCGCTTCGGCGACGGCGCATTCATCTCGCGGGGCAGGTCGCCTGAGCGGCCCGGTCACGGGCATCTTCGGGTCGCGCCCGAACTGGTGATCAAGGTCATCTCGCCAAACGACGAGGCAGCGGACGTCAATGCGAAGGTGCGCGAGTACCTCGGTGCGGGCGTGCTGCTGGTCTGGGTGATTTACCCGGACTCCCGTTCGATCGACGTGTATCGCGCCAGTGCGCACAACAGCCAGCTCGCGGAGGGCGACGAGTTGTCGGGCGAGGATGTCGTGCCGGGTTTCAGCATGCCAGTGAGGGATGTGTTCGAGGTCTGAGTAACCGGGACCTGGTGCCGGGCGGTGTTGGATCGACCTGTAGGGCGTTGACCGCCCGTTTGGGTAGCGATGTACCTCGACTGGCGGGCGGTCACGGTGTGGGTTGGGCGTGGGATGCTCGGCGCAGCAACCGGTCATCGAGCCGGGAATGGGGTTCACTTCGATGCCGAACGATATGAGCGCGCTGGCGAACTTCTCCGATGGTCTCGCCGCAGCGGTCGATACCGCCGCCGCTTCGACGGTTGTCGTCAACGCACGGCGGCGCTTTCCCGCGAGCGGCATCCTGTGGGACGCCGATGGCGTCATCGTCACTTCTGACCACGTCATCGAGCGCGACGAGGTCGAGGTGTACCTCGCGGATGGCTCACGCCACGCCGCGACGATCGCCGGGCGGGACCCCGGTTCCGATATGGCGGTGCTGAAGATCGCCGCGAGCGGGCTCGCGCCGGCTGTTCGCGCGCCCGAGGGGTCGGCGAAGGTGGGCAGCCTGGTGCTCGCGGTTGGCCGCCCTTCGAATGACGGGCCGATGGCTTCGCTGGGCGTAGTCGGCGCGGTCGGCGGACCGTGGCGCACGTTCCGCGGGACGGAGGTCGAGGGTTACCTGCGCTCGGACACGACCTTCTATCCGGGGTTCTCCGGCGGGCCACTCATCGACGTCCAGGGCCGTGTGCTCGGGATGAACAGTTCGCGGTTGGGCCGTGGCAGCGGGCTCACCTTGCCAGTGAACGCGCTCACCCGGATCGCGGGGGACCTGCTGAAGGGCGGCAAGGTGCGGCGCGCCTACCTCGGGATCAGCAGCCAGCTGGCGAAACTTCCAGCGGCACTCCAACCGCTTGCCGGGGGCCGCGAGACCGGCCTGCTGATCGTGTCGGTGGCGGCGGACAGCCCCGCCGAGGCCGCCGGCATGCTCATCGGTGACATCCTCGTCGAGTTCGCGGGTGAGCCGATGATCGACACCGATTCGCTGCAGTCGCAACTCGGCGCCGGGCGTATCGGCCAGGCGACCGAGGCCGTTGTCCTTCGCGGTGGTGAGCGGAAGGAGCTAACGGTCACGGTGGGCGAACGTTCGTAACCGCGTTCGTTCGAACGGACGGCGGGGAACCGCGCAACCGGCCGAACGGGCAGGCGAACACGTCGCGGCCGGTGCGCTACGATCAGGAGAGCGATGACCACTTCCATGCTCGAAACCCCGATCCTCAAGGTCGCCGTCCAGGCGGCGTATCCCTCGGTGCGGGCAGGGCTGCGGGCGATGCTCGCGGCGGCGCCCGGGCTCGAGCTCACGTTCGGGCTTGATGAGGCGGCCGACGTCACGGTCGCCGACCTCGAGGAGGGGGCGCTCGAAGAGGAGTGGCCGGCGGGTCCGTCGGTGCTGTTGATTGCCTCGGCGACCGAGTTCGCGCACATGCGCATCACGGGCGATACGCCGCGCGCCTACTTGCTCAAGGAAGCGACCGCGCCGGAGCTGGCCGCGGCCGTCTCGGCGGTGGCGCATGGGTTGGTGGTGTTCGACCCCGCGCTGGCGACCCTGGTGGCGAACCGCCCCCACGAACAGCCGCTCCTGCTCGAAGGGACGAAGCTGAGCGACCGGGAGGTGGAGGTGCTGGGGCTCGTCGCGGCGGGGCTGCCGAACAAGGGCATCGCGCGCGAACTCGGTATTAGCGAGCACACCGTGAAGTTCCACGTTGGCACGATTCTCGGCAAGCTCGGCGCCGCAAGCCGTACCGAGGCGGTCACCACGGCGGTGCGCGGCGGCATCCTCCCGCTCTAATTCGGCGCCCGTCCGAAAGCCAGGCGGCTACTGTGCGTCGGTGATACCAGGCACCGGGTAGGCGCGCGCGAACTCGGCGACTTCGTTGCGCACGGCTTCGCGCACACCATCTCCGTCGGGGTCCTTGAGCACGCGGACAATCCAGCGGCCGACGCGGCGCATCTCATCCTCTTTCATCCCGCGCGAAGTGAGCGCGGGCGTGCCCATGCGCAGGCCGCTTGTGACGTAGGCCGAGCGCTGGTCGTAGGGGATGGTGTTCCGGTTCGTGATGATCCCGGCGCCCTGGAGCGCGTTTTGCGCCTTCAGGCCGCTGATATCCACGGAGTTGCAGTCGATGAGCAGGAGGTGGTTGTCGGTGCCGCCGGAGACAAGGCGCACGCCGCCCGATTGCAGTTCGGCGGCCAGTGCGGAGGCGTTCGCGACAATCTGCTTCGCGTAGACCTTGAACTCCGGCTTCAGGGCTTCGGCGAAGGCCACGGCCTTGGCGGCGATGCTGTGGAGGTGCGGGCCGCCCTGCGTCCCGGGGAACACACCGCGGTCAAGCGCATCGGCGTGCTCCGCGCGCGACAGCGCGAGCGCGCCGCGAGGCCCGCGCAGGGTCTTGTGCGTGGTTGTCGTGATGACGTCGGCGTGGGGCGCGGGCGAGGCGTGGGCGCCGCCGGCGACAAGCCCGGCGATGTGCGACATGTCGACCATGAGCAGTGCGCCGGCTTCGTGGGCAATCTGCCCGAACGCTTCGAAATCGATAGCGCGCGGGTAGGCCGTGGCCCCGGCGACGATGATTTTCGGCTTCGTTTCGTTCGCGAGGCGGCGAACTTCGTCCATGTCGATGACTTCGCTCTCGCGGTCGACGGTGTAGGGGACGAAGTGGTAGAGGCGGCCGCTGTAGTTCACCGGCGAGCCGTGGGTGAGGTGGCCGCCCTGGCTGAGTTCCATGCCCATAATGGTGTCGCCGGGGCTCACGAACGCCTGGTAGACGGCCATGTTGGCTTCGGCGCCACTCGTCGGCTGAACGTTCGCGTGTTCGACGCCGAAGAGTTGCTTTGCCCGTTCGATGGCCAGCGTTTCGAGTTCGTCGCTGAACTGGTTTCCGGCGTAGTAGCGCTTGCCCGGGTAGCCCTCGGCGTACTTGTTCGTGAACACCGAGCCGGTCGCTTCGAGGACGGCGGCGGAAGCGTAGTTTTCGCTGGCGATCATCTCGAGTGTTTCGACCTGGCGTTCGCGCTCGTGCTCGATGATCTGGGCTACAGCGGGGTCGAGCCGGGAAAGGACAGACATAGCGGCCTCGCGGGATGGAGATGGGAGTAGGACTAGAGTAGTCCGGCGGCGCGGGACGAGCCATGTTGCAAAGTGCAAAGTGCAAAGGACTGAGGACTGAGTGGCGCTGTCCGTGGTGTGAGTGGTTGGCGCTGACCGCGAACGACCCGGTCCCCAATCCTTTGCACTGCGCGCTCACCATGCTAGTGTTCGCACAAATGTTCGAACGTGGCGCCGGTACGGCGAAGCCTGTGGCGCGCGACCGGTTGCGCGCGGCGCTCAATCAGCCGCTGCGTGGCGAGCCCGCGGTGCGCCGCGAAAGCGTCACCGAACTGCTTGACCTGTCGTCGCTCGGTGGGCGCTGGTTCCAGTCGGCGGATGGGCCGGGTTACCTGATCGAAAGCGTATACGAGCCGGGGCACTGCCACGGCGACGTCGCACTGCACCGCGCACTCAGCATCGCGCCGGGGAAGCTTGCCGGGCAGATTCGCGACCCGCGCCTCGGCGAAACTTCGCCGTCAGCGTTCCTCTACGTCGACACGGAGACGACGGGCCTCGGCGGCGCGGGTTCGATGGTGTTCCTCGCGGGTATCGCGCGGTTCGATGGTTCGACGCTGCGGTTGCGCCAGTACCTGCTGCCCGGGCCGCAGTACGAAGGTGGCCTGCTCGGCGGGCTTTCGGGCGAACTTGAAGGCGCGCAGGCACTGGTTAGCTACAACGGCAAATCGTTCGACGTCCCTTCGCTCGAAACGCGATACATCCTGTCGCGGCAACGGTCACGATTGCGCGAGCTACCCCACCTCGACCTGCTGCACCCGAACCGGCGGCTGTTCCGCGGCGTGATCGAATCGCACCGTCTGCCGATGGTCGAGCGCGAACTGCTCGGGTTCGAACGCGAGGACGACTGTCCGTCGGCGGAGGTGCCCGAGCGGTACTTCCGCTTTCAGCGCAGCGGCGACCCCACGCACATCCGCCCGGTGCTTCGCCACAACGCGTGGGACATCCTCTCGCTGGTAGCGCTTGCGGCGCACCTCGCGTCGGTGGTGGAAGACGCGACGGCGCACCCGCTCCAGGCGGCGCGCGCAGCCGAGTACGCCGGCGACCACGCGACAGCCGCGCGCCACTACGCGACGAGCCTCGAGGGGCCGGTTGGCCGGGCGGAGCGGCTGGAAGCGCTCGAACACGCTGCCCGCTGCCATGTCCGGGCGGGCGAGTGGGAGGCGGCGGCCGAGCGCTGGCAGGCGCTCATCGATGAGCCGCGCAGCAGGCGGGTGCTGCCGTACGTAGAATTGGCGAAACTGGCCGAACATCGTCTCGCCGACCTGCCCCGCGCCTACACCCTCGCCGATGAAGCGCTGACGCTCGTGGCCCGGGGGCTCATCCAGCCGGGCGCTCCCGGCGGCGAACTCTCGGCTGAGGCGCTGGAGCGGCGCCGGGCGCGGTTGCGCGGGAGGTTGGAGGCGCGCGGGAGAGCCGCCAGGCGAAAGGCTAACGGCGAAAGGCTCAGCCGCCAGGCTCGACCCGCGGGGGGTGCGGAGCAGGCTGGCGACAGGCGAAAGACTGGGTCACTGACCTGCGGGGGCGACGACGCGGAGGAGGAATGAGCCGTCGGTGTTGCCGCCGACACAGTAGGGTGTCGCGCCACCGACTCCGAGAGCAGTGTCTGCCGGGAGGGTGGTCTGGAAGATGGCTTCGCCCTGGGCGTTCGTGAGCGTCGTGCCCTCGGCCACGAACCGCATCGTCGAGTCATAGATCTTGAATGAGCACGAACGGCCGACGACCGCCGGGATCGTCCGGATCGTGACGACGAGTGCGTCTCCGGGCGAAGGTTGGGCGGGCGATACGTTGATAGTCATTTCCTGCAGGACCGGCGTGCTGGTGGCCGTCGGGTAGGGGGTCTTCGCCGCATCGGCGTCGCACGAGGTCGCGGGATTGAAGGTGAAACCGAGAACCGGCCCGAGTTCGACACCGGACGAGGCGCCGTAGCCATCGGTGCGCTTCGAGCCCCAGAAGGGGACGCCCCTGAGCGTGGCCGTGCCGCCGAGCGGCTTGAAGATGCCGGAGTCGGGCGGGTTGCCGCAAGACTGGGCGAGGGCGATGCGGGCCATGTTGACCGCCGCCCGGTCGGCATCGCTCGCGGTGGCGAGGCAGGATGGCGACGGGAACGACGCGGCCACCAGGTCGCCACCGCCACCCTGAGTGATCACGAGTTCGACGCCGCCGCCGGACGTGCGGCGGAAGCCCACGAGTGCCGCCGTAATCTCCACGACGTGGCTTTCGAACGGCTGGAAGCGCGGTGTGCTGTCGGTGATCCCATCGGGGCGGGTGGCGCCCGAGAGCGCGGCGAAACTCGAGGCAACGGGCGTGCGGTCGAAGCCGGCGTCGGGATCGGTGAGGATCTTGATCGGCGTGCGGAGACCGGCGCAGCCGAACGGTTCGGGCGTTGGGGTGCTCTGCTGGCCGGGATTGAAACTGCTGTCGTCGCCGGCGACGGCGGGGACGACAGCGCGCCGGGTGAGGGTGGGCGCGGCCGAGTTGGCAGCCAGCGCGAAGCTCAGCGAACCGGCGAAAAGCGCCATCCCGGCGATCGCCAGCGCGAGAGTGTTAAGTTTTCGCATGCTCGCCAGTTTGGTTTGGAAGCGGCGAACAGGGAACCGGGGAATCCCCGAGTTACGTAAAACGCGCGTCATCGCTCGCCTCCAGTGGCGCCGTTCTTGCGATTCCGTTACCGGCTCTTTGCCCGCAAGGCGCCGCCCGAAAGACACTGGAGGGCGTGTTTGGCCTTGGTGTCCGGGAGTATGTCGCGCTTGGCGTGCTGGTGGTTGCCCTGCTCCTGGGGTGGGTGTTCTTCGACCCGACGTCGACGGAGGGGGACACGGGCGGGCCAGTGGCGACGATCTCGCTCGGGCAGCCGGTAACGCCCACGGCCATCCCAACGGCCACGCAAGCTCCGCCGCACACCGTCGCGAAACCCAGCGGGCCGTGGCTGGTCATCTACTACGAGAGAGGCGTGAGCGGGACGGACATCCGCTCGGGCGAAGGGTTCGTCGATGCGCTCGACTTCAATATTCCCGACCGGCCGTTTCTCGACTTCAAGCCGGACGCATGGAGCATGACCGCGTCGAACACGATCGAGACGGCGCCCGGCAAGAATCGCTTCACGCTCCGGGTCGACGGCGAAGCGACGGTGCGGGTGGACGACCAGGTGGTCGCGCAGGTTTCGAACGGCGATGGCGCGGCCGACGCGCAGGTGGAGTTCGACGCCAAAGGCGGGGCGGCGACGGTGTTTATCGAGGTTCGCGACACGGGCGGGCCAGTCGAGCTTCGCTGGCGCGAGTAGACGTCAGGAGTAGCGGCGGGCGCCAACCTTCACGCGCAGATAGGCGAGGCGCCAGGCGATGGTCGCGCTCGAGAGCACGGCAAGGATGATGAGCGTCCACCAGCACTGCCCGGCCACCGTCCCGATGGCCGCGAGAAGCAGGCGCACATCGCGGCTGGCGAACCCGAAGACCGAATCGAGGCTGCCCGCAGCGGCGACGTCGGGCAGGTCCGCCTCGATCCGCGCGCGGCTGTAGCTCACGATGAGTGCCGCGCCGAGCGCTACCATGCCAACGAAGCCGGCGTGAGGATGGGATTCGAAGCGAACGGCGTAGACGGTCATGCCAGCAAGCATGGCGGCGTCGCCGTAGCGGTCGGTCACCGCATCGAACACCGCGCCAAAGCGGGTCGCCTGTGCTTTCAGGCGGGCCAGTTCACCGTCGATACCATCGACGACGCTGACCGCCTGGATGAGGACGCCGCCGGCGATGTTCCAGCCTGCCGCGATCATCCCGGCCGTCGCGAAGGCGAGCAGGAGCGTGAACGCCGTCACGGCGTTCGGTGTGAGCGGCGTGGCCTTGAGCGCGCGCGCCGCCGGGCGGCTCAGCGGGCGGTTCAGGTAGCGCGAGACGATCCCGTCGTAGGTCATCGTGCGCCACCGGCGACGAGCAGGCGGGCGGCCGCGAGGTCTTCGGCGGTGTCGACGTCGTACCACGTCGCGCCAGAGACATCGACGGCTTCGAGTTCTCCCCGTCGTGCGAGTTCCGAAAAGATGGCGCTCAATTCGCAATCGGCCGGGGCGGTATCGACCGCTTCCCACGCAGCCGGCGCGAGCAGGAATGCGCCGGTGTCGAGCGCATCCCAGGGGTGGAGATTCTTGCCGATGCGTTCGACGCGGTTCGTGCCCGGCGCGAGGGCGATACGCGTGGCTTCCTCGGTGTAGGCGCGGGGCCAGGGCGCCGCGTCGGTCGCGACGAGGTTGGAGCGTGGGCCGCGCGGCGCTTCGAGCAGGCGGCGGATGATCGGCGCGGAGAGCAGGTGGTCGGCCATCACGAGGAGGAACGGCCCCGGCCCGGCGGCTTCACGGGCGGCGCGCAAGGAGAGTGAGGCGCCGCGCAGGTAGGAGGTGTTCTGCGCGAACCGGATCGGGAGCGGGGGCGCCTCCTGGAGCGCGGCCGCAAGCTGGGCCGCGCGGTAGCCCACGACCACGACCGCTTCCTGGACGCCCTCTTCTGCCAGCGCCTCGAGGGTGTAGCCGATGAGCGGCCGCCCCGCGATGGGGATGAGCGGCTTGGGCACACCCGCCGTGTGCTCGCCCAAGCGGTCGCCGTCGCCCGCGGCAAGGACTACGGCGACCGTCATCGAATCTGAACCTGTCGTTGCACGTTTCTATACTAGCGGGCGGGAGGCGTTTCGCTCCCAGCGCGGCAGCGACGTAGTATGAAGGCACTTCGCCCGGGGGCATTTGTATGTGGAAAACGATTGGCTACCTCACGCTCACGTGCGGCGTGTTCCTTGGCATGCTCATCACCCTCGCGATCATTGGCAACGGCTAGGGCCATCGCTCCGCGCTTCCATCGAATGAGCGGCTGCGCCACGGTAAGGATGTGACCCAGCAAGCGTTCCCTGATTCGCCCGCTCAGCCCGCTCTGCGCGGGCTTTCGTCGTCCGACGCCATAGCCCGGGCGGCCGCGGGACTTTCGAACCAGGACACCTCGAGCATCCGCACCGACGGCGATGTCGTCCGCGGGAACCTCGTCACCTTCTTCAACATCGTCCTCGGCTCGTTGATCGCTGCGCTGCTGGCGGTCGGCGAAGTGAAGGACGGGCTCTTCGTCGGCGTGGTGGTGCTCGCCAACGTGGCGGTTTCGACACTGCAAGAACTGAAAGCCACGCGCACGCTGCGCGAATTGCGCGCGCTGACCGCGCCGAAAGCCACCGTGATCCGCGATGGCGAATCGCGGGAAGTCCTCGCCGAAGACATCGTCCAGGGCGACCTCATCCACCTGCGCAAAGGCGACCAGGTCGTCGCCGACGGCCACATCGTCGACCGAAGCGCCGAGATCGATGAATCGCTGCTGACAGGCGAATCGGATTCCATCACCCGGCGGCCGGGCGACCTGCTGCGCTCCGGCAGCTTCTGCACGGCGGGCGACTGCTACTACGCGGCGGAGCAGGTGGGCGTCGAGGCGTACGCATTCAAGCTCACGTCCGACGCGCGCGAACTCGTGCGCCGCTCGACGCCGCTGCAACAGCGCTTCCAGCGCATCCTGCGGGTGCTGCTGACCGCGACGGGTGTGCTCGCGGCCTGCCTGATGATTTCGTACAACGTTGAGAACCGCGGGTTCGCCGAATCGCTCAAGGCCACGACTGCGACGGTGACGACGGTGGTGCCCACGGGCCTGCTCCTCGGTATGACGGTGGCGTTCGCGGTGGGCGCGGTGCGGGTTTCGCGCTCCGGGGCAATCGTCCAGGACATCAACGCGGTGGAGGCGCTCAACTATGTGGACGTCATCTGCCTCGACAAGACGGGGACGATCACGGCGAACGAGATGACGCTCGACCAGGTGCACTGGATCCCGGGCGCGGAGATCCACGCTGGTTGGCTCGGCGCCTTCGCGCAGGCGACGGCGCACGAGAGCAACACGGCGGGAGCGATGGCGGAGGGACTGGCCGCACGCTCGAACTCTGCGGGCGCCTCTGGTTCGGTGCCGTTCAACTCGGAACGGCGGTGGAGCGCGTTGCAGCTGATCCTCGGGCAGGAGCGGCGCAGCTTCGTGCTTGGCGCGCCGGAGACCGTGCTGCCGCTCTGCGATGGCGACTCCGGACTGCTCGACATCTACCGCGAGGCATCGGAGCGGGGCCTGCGCGGGGTGGTGTTCGCCGAATCACCCCCCGGGTTGCCGTCGGCTGAAACGCGGCCGAGCGGTCTTCGCGCTCTCGCGCTGGTCACGCTGGGCGACAAGTTGCGCGGGGAAGTTCGTCCCGCCTTCGACACGATGGACCGGCTGGGCATCGAACCGAAGCTCATCAGCGGCGACAACCCGGGCACGGTGAAGGCGCTGCTCGCCCAACTCGGTATCAACCTCCAGGGCGGTGTCGTCGCGGGTTCAGACATCGAACACCTGACCGGCGACGCCTTCCGCAACGCGGTGGCCGCGAACAGCGTGTTCGGCCGGATTTCGCCCGCGTTGAAAGCCCGGATCGTCGGCGCACTGCGCGAACGGGGCCACTTCGTGGCGATGTGCGGCGACGGCGCGAACGATGTGCAGGCGCTCCGCGCGGCCGACGTCGCGGTGGCGATGGCCTCGGGTACGGGCACCACGCGCGCTGTGGCGGGGATTATCCTGCTGAACGACTCGTTCGAAGCGCTCATCCGGGGGACAAAGGAGGCGACGGCCGTGCTCGGGAACGCGGCGCGCCTGAGCAAGCTGTTTATCGCGAAGAGCCTCTACGCGTTTCTCATCATCGTGGCGACGACGATGCTCGGTCTCGATTTCCCGTTCCTGCCGCGACACGGTTCGCTGACCGCCCTGCTCACGCTCGGCATCCCGGCCGTGTTCATCTCGATAAGCATTCCGCCGCCCGATGCGGGGCGCGATTTCACCCGGAACGTGCTGCGATGGGCGCTCCCGGCGTCGCTCGCGCTGGCAGCGGCGGCGATCATCGTACACCTGCTCACCGAGGGTTTGCTGAACCGTGATATCGCCGAAGCGCGCACCCTCGTCTCGCTGACGATGGGTCTGACCGGGTTGTTCTTCATGGTCGAAGTGCTGGGGTTCCAGGGCGCATCGTGGCGCAGCCTGACGCGCCCGGTGCTGACGACGCTGCTCGGCGGAATACTGGTGGCCGGCTTCCTCGCCACCATCTACACGGCGCGGTTGCGGAAGTTCTTCGACTTTACCGAGGTCCACACGGGCGACTGGATCATCGTCGGCTGCGCGGTGACGGCTGCGCTCGCCGGGCAGTATCTGCTGAGCCATTACTGGCAGCAGTTCCTCGACATGTTGACGGCGGCGCCGAAGAAGGGCGACGAACTGCGCGGCCGGGCGATCTAGCCCCTGCCGGTTGGGGGCGGCCGGCGGTAGACTGCGGCGAATACTCCGCAGGAGCTCTCACCATGGCCGGCAAGGTCCTCTACGAACGCAACGGGCGCATCGCCACCATCACCTACAACCGGCCCGAGGCGCTGAACGCCATCAACTCGGAGTTGCGCCAGGACCTCGACGCCTGCTGGGCGCAGTTCCGCGACGACGACGATGCATGGGTGGCAATCGTCACCGGCGCCGGCCGGGCCTTCAGCGCCGGGGCTGACCTTCGCGATAGCGCCCGGCCGCGCGGTACAACCCACTGGGAGACTCCGAGTCTCACATCGCTCGAAAACGGCATCGAGGTCTGGAAGCCGACGATCGCGGCGGTGAACGGCTACTGCCTCGGCTTCGCCTGCACGCTGGTAGCAGCCTGCGACTTCGTGATCGCGAGCGAACGCGCGGAGTTCGGCTTTCCCGAGGTGCGCATCGGTGTGCCGACGATCCAGGGGTCCATCCGCATGCCGCAAAAGGTCGGCTGGCAGAACGCGATGGAACTCCTGCTCATCGGCGAACGGGTGAACGCCCAGCGGGCGAAGGAGATGGGCCTCGCGTGGAAGGTGGTGCCGCACGAGACGTTGATGGACGAAGCCAACGCGCTCGCCGAGCGGCTCTGCCAGAGCGCTCCGCTGGCGGTTCGCGCGACCAAAGAGGTGGCCTGGCGGGGCCAGCAGATGCCGTGGGTCGAAGCCATCCGATTCGGCGAGACCATGCGCCGCGTCGCCGGCGCCACGGACGACGCGAAGGAAGGTGGCGCGGCCGCTCGCGAAAAGCGCGCGCCGAACTGGCAGGCGCGGTAGGTAGCTGTAGCCACGAAGGAACAGAGGAACGAAGGTTTTGAGTGGGACGTCCATCGCTCCGCGAATGCTCCCTCAAATCCTTCGCGGCCTTTGTTCCTTTGTGGCAAACCGCTGTCGCTAACCAGGTTCCGGGTCGGCGCCCGCGGGTTCGAGGCGTTCGGCGAGTTGGATGCGGTCGAGCAGTTCGCGGCGGGTGACGAGGCCGATCATCCGGCCGTCTTCGAGCACCGGGACCTGGTTCAGGCCCTTTTCGCCAAGCAGAACGAGCACTTCGACCGCTGGCTGACCGGCGTTCACGGTGATGACGCTGCTTCGCGGCGTCATGATGCGCTGGGCCGGGACCTGGCTCCAGGCATCGCGCGGGACACGACGAACGTCGCTGACGGTGATAAGGCCAGAGACAGCGCCGTCGTTCGCGACGAGAACGGCGCGCTCACCTTTGCCGACCATGTAGTCGTGGACGATTTCGGAGACGGGTGTGCCGGGGGTGACGCTGGGGAAGTCGGCCTGCATGACATCACGGGCGGTGAGGCGCTTGAGGACGCCTTCGAGCTGGAGGTTCGAGGCTTCGCCGCGGGCTGCGCCGAGCAGGAACCAGCCGATAAAAGCGAGCCAGAGACCATCGAGTACGCCACCGGCGAGGAGGATGAAGACGCTCGTGACGATCATCCCGTAGCCGAACATCTCGCCGACCGATGCGGCGATGCGAGTGGCGCGGCGGAAGTTGCCGGTGCGCTTCCAGGCAATGGAGCGGAGCACCCGGCCACCGTCGAGCGGGAAACCGGGGAGGATGTTGAAGATGCCGAGCGCGAGGTTCACGAAGGCGAGGTAGAAGAGGATCGCCTCGGCCTTCTCGCTCGTGCCGTGGACGAGGAAGCCGACGGCGCCGGTGATGGCAGCGATGACGATGCTGGTGGCCGGGCCAGCGGCTGCTATCTGGAACTCCTCGCCGGCCGTCGCCGGTTGTCGCGACATGTGCGACATGCCGCCGAAGATGAAGAGCGTGATGCGCGGAACGGGCAGTCCACGCCAGCGGGCGACGAGCGCGTGAGCCATTTCGTGGATGAGCACGGTGACGAAGAGGAGTACGGCGGAGCTCACGCCGACGATCCAGTAGGCGGCGGTGCTCCACGATTCGTAGCGGCTGGGGAAGAGGCTGTCGCTCAGCGACCAGGCGACGAAGGCGAGGATGAGCAGCCATGACGGGTGGATCTCGATGTCGATCCCGAAGATCCGCGCGACCCGGAACGTGCCTCCCATGGCACTACGCTACGGGAGTGGGCCGCCATCCGCCAGTGAACTACTTCTGGCCGGAGAGACGGCGGCCACCAACGAGCGCGACGCAGAGCGCGGCGACGCCCCAGAGGTAGCCGCCGAGCACGTCGGTGGGCCAGTGCGCGCCGACGGCCATACGCGCCGGGCCGGCAAGCACGATCAGCGCTACCGCGAACACCCGCACCGCAGCGCCGGCGCCTCGCCCGAAGAGAATTGGCGCGACGACGGCGAGTGCTCCGTAGACCAGGATGTCGCCATAGACGTGGCCGCTCGGGAAGCCGTAGCCGGCGAAATCGGAGGTCACACGGATGTGGAAGTCGGACGTTGGGCGTTCGGCCTGGGCCATCTCTTTCAGCGGGTTTGAAAGCACGCGCAGGGCGAGAGCGAGGAGCATCGTCCAGGCGGCGAGGAGGCGTTCCTTCTGGCTCCCCGCGCGCAACCCGAGCGCGGGTCCGAACGCCGCCAGGAGCAGGGCCACCAGCACCGTGACGGCCTGCCACTGGATGCGACCGAAGACGTTGATCCAGGTCTCGTTGTCGTCGAGCAGGCGGATGCCCTGGAACTCGCGGATGACGCGGACATCACCGGGCATCGGGGTTCCATGCCAGGCGACGAGGAGGGTGAGCGCCGCGGCCGCGAGTCCGCACCACCCGGCGATCCGGAGCAGGTCGCGCTGTGTCCTCGGCATCGTCAGGGCTTCACCAGCGGCCGGTTCGCCCAGGACTCCCAGGTCGCCCAGGCGAGCTTGTTCGAACCGTCGCTCTTGCGCAGGCCGATGTCCTTGAAGACGGAGGTGGCGCCCGAACCTGCGAACGCCGGGTCGAGCGCGGCGAACCAGACGACGAGGCTAAAGCCGAGCCGGTTGGACTCGTCGAGCAGGCGGTCGAGGTAGGCCTTCTGGTCGGCTTCGGTGCCGACGGTCACCCTGCCCTCGACGGGGGCGGAGGCGTAGCCGGTCTCGGAGATGATGATCTCGCCCGGCCAGTGGTCCTTGAGTTGCGAGTAGTAGTCGGGGCGGATGTCGGCGGCGCTCTTCGCTTCGCCGAGGAACGGGTAGGTGCTGATCGCGAGCACATCCATGCGGCCGTGGAACTTGTCGAGCAACTCCCAGCGCGGCGGGTGGACGTCGCCGAACGTCCCTTCGAGGTCTTCGAGCTGGAAGGTGGGGAAGACCTTTGTCTTCGGGCTGTTGCCCTTCACCACGTCGTACGCCTCGGCGTAGGCCTGGAGGTAGGCGTCGAACTGCTCGGGGGCGCGCTCGTAGGTCATGTTCACTTCGACGCCGAGGGCCATGTACTCCGGCTGGTAGTTCTTGGCGACGTAGGCGGCGTAGGCGATGAAGGCCTCGCGAACATCGTCGTTCTTGAAGCCCTGTTGGGGGTCGACGGAGGGCGGCAGGTTTGCGAGGCGGCTGCGCTGGACGACGCCGTCGGTCGGGTCGATGGCGTAGACCAGTGCGAGGCCATATTGCTTGAGCAGGGCGGTCTCGAGGCGGGTGCTGTCGGCGGTCTGTTTCGAGACCGTGCCGCCCGGCATGAAGTCCTCCCATGGCGGGGTTCGCTGCACGAGGATCGCGTCCGCGTACTGGGCGGCGGTGGCGAATGCACCGATGTACGACTCGCTCGTGCGCTCGGGGGGCAACGAACTGAACCCGAGGCGAACGGTGCGCGGTTCGCCCGCGGGCTGGGGGCGGGTGACGGTGGGGCCCGGGCCGGCGGCGGTTGCGGTCGCACTGCCGGGAGTCTTTGCGTCGCCGTTTCCGCAGGCAGCGAAGAGGAAAGGCGCGAGTGCGAGGAGCGCTGCTACAATCGCGGCGGCAGGGGTTCCGAAGCGGTGGTGGATGGCCATCCGGTCAGTATTCCTTGGCGCAGTGCTTATCGGCCTGCTTATCGGCGGGGCGTATGCCGGCGTGGGCTGGCTCACCCGCGATGATGGCGAGCCCAGCGCGCCCGCGAGCGTCAGCGAGACACCCGGTTCGCCCGGCGCGACAGCGGCGAACTTCGCACGGGCGTGGGCGGCGGGCGATTGGAACGCGCTGTATCAACTGCTTTCCCCGTCGGCTCAGCGGGCGTACCCCCTCGAGGTATTCAACGAAACCTACGAGCGTTTCGCCGAAGAGTTGACCCAGGTTTCGCTCACGGCGAAGGCGGAGTCAGCTTCGCCGGGCGAGGCCAGGCTGGCTGTCCGGCTGGCTACAGCCTATTTCGGCGACCTCGAATACACCACAACGCTTAACCTCGCGCAGACCCCGGCAGGGTGGCTGGTGGAGTGGACGCCCGCGGCGATCAGCCCGGAGATGGCGGACGGCGGGGAGTTCAAGAGTTCGATCCAGCGGCCGATTCGCGGCTCGATTCTCGACCGCGATGGGCAGCCGCTGGCAGTCACGAAGGACATTCGCACGCTCGGCCTCAACCGGTCGCTGATCCGCGACCAGGTAGCGCTGAGAACGGCCCTCATCGAGTTCGGGTTCACCGAAGCGCAGGTCGATGGCGCACTGAACAGCGGCGCGGGACCCTCGCAGCGTGTGCGCGTGGGCGCGGTCTCCGACGACAAGGCGGATGCCGCGATCACAACGTTGCGGAACATCCCCGGGGTCGTCCTCTACTTCGAATCACAACGCGTCCACCCTCTTGGGGCGGCGGCGGCGCACGCGGTCGGATACACCCGTGAACTCACGGCGGAAGAGCTCGAGCAGCGTCACGGGACCGGGTACCGGGCCGGCGACCGCATCGGCGCGACGGGACTCGAAGCATCCCAGGATGAACTGCTCGCGGGGACGATCGGCGCTGAGTTGCGCGTGCTCGATGCGACCGGTGCGGTGAGGAAGGTGGTCATCAGCAGGCCGTACCGCGCCGGTGTCGATGTGACGACAACGCTGGATTCGGCGGCGCTGGTGACGGCGTACAACCGGCTCGGGTCGCGCGCGGGCGCGGCAGTCGTCATCGACCCGCGGACGAACGCGATTCTCGCGCTGAACAGTTCGCCGTCGTTCGACCCCGACGCCTTCGAACGGAACGACGCAGCCGCACTGGCGGCCATTACGCAGGCGGCGAACGGGCCGCTGGCGAACCGCGCGACGACCGGCCTCTACTCCGCGGGTTCCACGTTCAAACTGGTGACGGGCGCCGCCGGGCTGCTCTACGGGGGATACAAGACGACGGACCGGCTCGAATGCGGTGCGATCTGGACCGGGGTGGACCCGCCGCGCCGGAATTGGGAAGGCGGCCAGGGGATGCTCACAATCGCCGAGGGCCTGATGCGCTCGTGCAACCCGGTGTTCTATGAGATTGCGCTGACGCTCTACAACAACACCGATGGCGCGCTCAGCAAGACTGCCCGGATGTTTGGCTTCGGCGCCGCGACCGGTGTGAAGGGACTTTTCGAAGAGGACGGCCTGGTGCCCGACGCGCAACAGAAGCGCGCGAAGACCGGCCAACCGTGGTTCCCCGGCGACGAGGTGAACCTGGGCATCGGGCAGGGCGACCTGCTGATCACGCCGCTCCAGCTTGCGAACGCATACACGACCTTCATCAACCGCCAGCTGCGGACACCCGTGGTGATTGCCGGTGACGCGGCGCTGGCAAAGGGCGACCTGCCACTGAGCGACGACCAGTGGAACCTGCTGATGTCGGGCCTGAAGCTCGTCACCGGGCCGAAGGGCACGGCCTCGGCGGCGTTCTCACTGGCGGGCTACACGGACTTCGCGGGGAAGTCGGGGACGGCGGAGGATGTTGGCACGCAGCAGCACGTGCTCTTCGTCGCGATGTCGCCCGCGAACGGCCCGCACGCGATCGCGGCGGTGGTGCTCGACGAGGGGCAGTCGGGTTCGATTGAGGCCGGGCCAATCGCGCGCGACATTGTGCTCACGGCCATCAAGTAGGGCCCGGTCATTGGGGCCATTCGTATCCCGTAGCCGGGTTCGGGCGGCGCGTGTACGGTGTATCGTCTGAACGGGGACGCGCACAGATGATCCGGCTGCTTACCACGCACCTGCGGGCGTACCGCAAATGGCTCCTTGCGGTGTTCATCCTCCAGGGGATCCAGGCGATCGCTTCGCTCTTCCTTCCCTCCCTCAGCGCCGACATCATCGACCGCGGCGTGATCCAGGGCGATACAGGCTACATCTGGCGCACAGGCGGCGTGATGCTGGTGGTCACCGCGATCCAGGCGACCTTCGCGATAGCCGCGGTCTACTGCGCCTCGCGGCTGGCCATGGGTTTCGGGCGCGATGTGCGAACGGCGTTGTTCCACCGGGTCACCGGGTTTTCGGCGAAGGAGGTCAACCTCTTCGGCGCGCCATCGCTCATTACGCGCATCACGAACGACGTGCAGCAGGTGCAGATGCTCGTGCTGATGACCTGCACGATGGTGGTTTCGGCGCCGATCGTGGTGGTCTTCGGCGTGTTCATGGCGATGCGGCAGGACGCGGGCATGTCATGGTTGCTGGGCGTGAGCCTGCCAGTGCTCGTGGGCATCCTCAGCATTGTGGTTTCGAAGATGGTGCCGCAGTTCCGGATGATGCAGGAGCGGCTGGACAACCTGAACGGCGTCCTTCGCGGGCAGATTACCGGTATGCGGGTCATCCGCGCGTTCGTGCGCGAACCGGTGGAGACGCGGCGCTTCCACGAAGTGAACCAGCAACTGACGGACGTCTCACTGAACGCCGGGCGGTTGATGGCGCTGATGTTCCCGACGATGAACCTCGTGGTGACCTCGTCGAGCATTGCGGTCATCTGGATTGGCGGTCACCGCATCCAGGCCGGGGACACCTCCATCGGCGCGCTCGTCGCGTTCCTCACGTATCTCACGCTGATCATGTCGGCGGTGATGATGGCGACGATGACGGTGACGATGGCGCCGCGCGCGGCGGTGGCCGCCGGGCGCATCCAGGGCGTGCTCGAAACGGAGACCTCGGTGAAGCCACCTGAGAACCCGGTGCGCGACGTGCTGGCGCGCGGCAGCCTCGAGTTCCGCGATGTGACCTTCCGTTACCCCGGGGCCGAGCACGCGGTCCTCGAACACATCTCGTTTACCTCGTTGCCCGGCCAGACGACGGCGATCATCGGGAGCACCGGCGCCGGGAAGACGAGCATGGTGAACCTCGCCGCGCGCCTGTTCGACGTCTCGGAGGGACAGGTGCTGTTCGACGGTGTCGACGTGCGGGAGATTGACGCGGAGATTCTCTGGCGGCGCATTGGTGTGGTGCCGCAGAAGGCGTACCTCTTCGCCGGCACGGTCGCGAGCAACCTACGCTACGGCAAGCCCGACGCCACTGAGGAGGAGATGTGGGAGGCGCTCGAAGTGGCCCAGGCAGCGGACTTCGTGCGCGAGATGCCGGGCGGACTCAACGCGGACATCGCGCAGGGCGGCGTGAACGTCTCCGGGGGACAGCGCCAGCGTCTCGCGATGGCGCGCGCGCTCGTTCGCAAGCCGGAGCTGTACCTGTTCGACGATTCGTTTTCGGCGCTGGACCTGGCGACCGACGCGCGGTTGCGGGCGGCGCTCGTGCCGTACGCGAAAGACGCCACCGTCGTGATCGTTGCGCAACGCTTCTCCAGCATCATCCACGCCGACCAGATCATCGTGCTGGAAGACGGAGAGATGGTCGGGCTCGGCACGCACGAGGAGCTGCTCGAAACGTGCGAAACCTACGCTGAAATCGTCGAGTCCCAGGTTGGGCAAGGAGTGCCGGCATGAGCATGCGACCCGCCCCAGGGCAACAGCAGCCGAAAGCGCCGCAGGGCCAGCAAGGGATGCGGTGGGGGTCGTTCGGCCAGCCAACGGAGAAGTCGAAAGACTTTGGCAACACGACGCGGCGGCTGCTGCGACGGCTCCAGCAGGAGCGCGCGCTCGTTGCGGTAGCAGTCCTGATGACGATCGCCAGTGTCTCGATGGCGGTCATGCTGCCGAAGATCCTCGGCCGCGCGACAGACGTCATCGTGCGGGCGGTGATGACGCGCCAGGGGATCGACTTCGACCACCTTGGCAACGTGCTGCTGGTGGCGGTCGCGCTGCTCGCGGGTTCGTGGATCATGCAGTACGCGATGGCCTACCTGATGGCCGGCGTGGTGCAGCGCACGATGTACCGGTTGCGCGCCGAAGTCGAGACGAAGCTCAACCACCTGCCCCTGAGCTACATCGACCGGGCGCACCGGGGTGACCTGCTCAGCCGCGTCACGAACGACATCGATAACATCGCGCAGACGTTGCAGCAGACGCTTTCGCAGCTTCTCATGCAGGCGCTCACGCTCGTGGGCACGGTCGCGATGATGTTCTGGATCTCGTGGCACCTGGCGCTGGTCGCCTGCATCACGATTCCCGTTTCGACGGGCCTGATGAAGGCGATCGCGACACGCTCGCGGCCGCGCTTCGTCGAACAGTGGCGCTACACCGGTTCGCTCAATGCGCAGGTGGAGGAGACGTTCACCGGGCACGCCATCGTGAAGTCGTTCGGACGGCAGCGCGAGGTGGAGCGCGTCTTCGAGGAGACGAACCAGAAGTTGCACGATGCGAGCTTCGGGGCGCAGTTCGTCTCGGGCATTATCCAGCCAGCGACGATGCTCGTCGGCAACCTGAACTTCGTCGCCATCGCGGTGCTCGGCGGGGTGCTGGTTTCGAACGGCGGCATGACGATCGGCGACATCCAGGCGTTCATCCAGTACGCGCGCCAGTTCTCGATGCCGATGTCGTGGATCGGCTCGATGGTGAACCAGTTCCAGTCGGGCATCGCTTCGGCAGAGCGCGTGTTCGAACTGCTCGACGCCGACGAACAATCGCCCGACATCAGCGCCTATGCACCGGCCGCGCAAACCCCCGGTCGCGTGGAGTTCGAACACGTATCGTTCTCCTATGACCCGAAGCGGCCGCTGATCAGCGACCTCTCGCTGGTGGCCGAACCGGGCAGCACGGTCGCCATCGTGGGGCCAACGGGAGCGGGCAAGACGACGCTCGTGAACCTGATCATGCGGTTCTACGAACTGAACGGCGGCAGGATCACGATCGACGGGCAGGACATCTCGCAGATGCCGCGCCAGGAACTGCGTTCGAAGCTCGGCATGGTGCTCCAGGACACATGGCTGTTCCCGGGGACGATTCGCGAGAACATCGCCTACGGCAACCTCGATGCGACCGAGGAGCAGATTCGCGCGGCTGCGCGGGCGACCTACGTCGACCGCTTCGTGCATTCGCTGCCGGACGGCTACGACACGGTCATCGACGACGAAGGCAGTTCGGTGAGCGCGGGCGAACGGCAACTCATCACGATCGCGCGCGCGTTCCTGGCCGACCGGCCGATCCTGATCCTCGACGAAGCGACGAGTTCGGTGGACACGCGCACCGAAGTGCTTATCCAGCACGCCATGGCCGCGTTGCGCTCGCAGCGGACGAGCTTCGTAATCGCGCACCGGCTGTCGACGATCCGCGACGCCGACACGATTCTCGTGATGGACGGTGGGCAGATCGTTGAGCAGGGCAACCACGCCGAACTGCTCGCTCGCGGCGGCGCCTACGCGAATCTCTACAACGCCCAGTTCGCGGGCGAAGTGGCGGAAGTGGCGTAGTGCCCTCACCCCCCGGCCCCCTCTCCCGACTTCGCGGGCGAGGGGGAGCGGGTTCCACTCCATTCCACGAGCCATGGACTCCCTCCCGACTTTGCGGGCGAGGGGGAGCGTTACGGACGGAAATCGCCGGTGCGTTGAAGCGGACTTGCCCCGGTGAAGTACTGACTAAACCAGCGACTCGTAGGCGGCGCGGAGGGCCGTCACGGTGGCGGCGATGGGGCCGAGGGTGAAGGTATCGCCCGTGACTGTTTCGCCGAGGCGCGTGACCGGTACGCCCAGTTCTGTCGCCAGTTCGCCGAGGCGTGGCGCGGCGCCGGGTTGAAGGCCGGCGACGATGCGTCCCTGTCCCTCGCCGAAGAGCGCGGCGTCGAGGCGGCCGGTGCTCAACTCGACCGCACCGGCGAACCCCTGGTCGCCGAGGATGGCGCATTCAGCGAGCGCGACCGAGAGGCCGCCATCGGAGCAGTCGTGGGCGGAGGCGAGCAGGCCTTCAGCGTGCGCGCGAAGCACCAGTTGGTGGAGGCGGCGTTCGGCTTCGAGATTGATCCTCGGCAGGCCGGCAACCATCCCCTGGATGGCTTCGAGGTACTCGCTCCCGGCGAGCGTATCGACGCCCTGCTCGAGCCCGGCGCCAAGGAGGTAGACCTCGCGGCCGGGTGCGTCGAACGGCGCGCGCAGGGCCTTCGAAACATCGTCCATGATGCCGAGGAGGCCGATGACCGGCGTCGGGTAGACCGGGCGCCCCTGGGTTTCGTTGTAGAGCGAGACGTTGCCGCTGACGACCGGCGTGCCGAAGACAAGGCAGGCTTCGGCGATGCCGCGAACGGCGTGTTCGAGCGTGTAGTAGACCTCGAGCTTCTCCGGGTTGCCGAAGTTCAGACAGTCGGTCACAGCGACCGGTGTTGCGCCGGTGCAGACGACGTTGCGCGCGGCTTCGGCGACGGCGATGGCCCCGCCGGTGTAGGCGTCGAGATAGCAGAGCCGGCCGTTGCAGTCGGTGGTGATGGCGATGCCCTTGTTCGTGCCGGGCACGCGCAGCACCGCGGCGTCGCCGCCGGGCGCGACGACGGTGTTGTTCAGCACCTGGTGGTCGTACTGGCGGAAGACGCCGCGCTTGGAGGCGATGTTCGGGCGGGCCAGCAAGGTGAGCAGCACATCGGTCGCTTCGGTGGCGCGCACATCGGGCCGCGAACCGAGGTCGAACGTGTTGAGCGCGGTCAGTTCCTGCGGGCGCACGCCGTTCCTGCGGTACTGCGGCGGTTCGGTCGCGATATCGAACGGCACGTGGGCGACTTCGATGCCGTTCTCGCGGATGACGACCTCGCGCGAGTTGGTGACCACGCCGATGGGTTCGCAGTGCAGTTCCCAGTGGTCGAAGAGGCGCTTCACGTCGTCGACGTGCTCCTTCTTCGCGACCACGAGCATGCGCTCCTGGCTTTCGGAGAGCATGACTTCGTAGGGGGTCATGCCCTGTTCGCGGCGAGGCACGTTTTCGAGGTCGAGGATCGCGCCGGCCCCGCCCTTTGCGCAGCATTCGACGACGGAGCTGGTGAGGCCGGCCGCGCCGAGGTCCTGCAGCCCGACGATCCAGTCGCCGTGCTCGGAGGCGAGTTCGTAGCAGGCCTCCATCAGGAGCTTTTCCATGAACGGGTTGCCGACCTGCACGGCCGGGCGCATCTCTTCGAAGCGCGCCTCGGGGTCGGTCCGGCTGGCGAGGCCGCTGGCGCCGTGGATGCCGTCGCGTCCCGTATCCGAACCGACGAGGAGGAGGACGTTGCCTTCGCCCTTCGCGCGGGCGCTCTGCAGGCGGGCGGTTTCGGCGACGCCCACGCACATGGCGTTGACGAGCGGGTTGCCGTTGTAGGCGGTAGAGAAGACCACTTCGCCGCCGATGGTTGGGATGCCGAGACAGTTGCCGTAGCCCCCGATACCGCCGACGACACCGTCGAAGAGGAAGCGGTTTTGCGGGTCATCCGGTGGGCCGAAGCGCAGCGAATCGAGGATGGCGATCGGGTACGCGCCCATCGCGAAGATATCGCGGACGATACCGCCGACTCCGGTCGCGGCGCCCTGGTACGGCTCGATCGCGGAGGGATGGTTGTGCGACTCGACCTTCATGACAATGCAGAGCCCGCCGCCGATATCGATTGCACCCGCGTTCTCGGCGCCAACCTTGGTCAGGATGTGGTCGCCGCCGGAGGGGAAGAGCTTGAGCAGCGGTTTGCTGTTCTTGTAGCCGCAGTGCTCGCTCCAGAGGGAGCCGAACATGCCGAGTTCGACTTCGTTCGGTTCGCGGCCGAGTTGCTGGACGAGCACGTCGTATTCGGCTCGAGAGAGGGCGACGGCGTCGAGGGCGGCCTGGTCAACTGGCATAGGGTAATGGTACCCGGCGGGGGAGTTAGGGGAGTGGCTGACGCGGGGCTTCGTGGTGTTGGTAGGGGCAGCGGTGCAGGGTGGCGCCACCCGCTGCTTCCGCGCGCGGTTCGGACGGAGCCTTGCGAGGTGTGACGAGCCTGCTGCCGCGTGAGTTGTCTCGACTGGAGACGATCCGCTTCGAGGGCTCGCGGTTCACGGGGGTGGTGGGTGGTGGGAGGGCCTCAGCGCAGTTCGTACTTCACGCCGCCGCGGGCAAAGCCATGGCGGAACCAGAGGGCGAGCGGTCGTGCGTCATCGGGGACGATGAAGACGGCCTGGACGACGGCGGTCGCTCGCGAACGGACGTTGGCCGGGGCGGAGACATCGCTGACTCCAATGAATTCGGCGTGCTCGGATTTCGTCCTGGATTCGCCGTCGTCGGAGTAGCGGTACTCGAGGCTGGCGGCGTCGCCGGCGACCAGGCCATGCGTCGAGCTGCCATTCGTGACCGTCCAGCGCACGACGATGACCCGCTCGCCGCGGCCGGGGCGGATGATCTGGATGAGTTCATCGCCGGGGTCGTAGACCTGGTTCAGGCGCACGGAGACCTCGCCATCGCCGCCCGTCACGTCGAACGAGTTCGAAACCTGGCCACGGCCGGCGAGGAGTTGGGCGTAGCTGACCTGTTCGGTCTGGTGTTTGTTGCCCGCGACGATGGTAGCGACGATGACCGCGGCGTACCCGGCGCCGATGAGCCCGCCGATGACGCCGTTGATCACCACGGAGCTGTTCGAACCGCGGCCGGCGTTCGCCGAGAGCGCGTAGGGCGGATAGCGATCGTTGAAGGAGACCTGGTACGAAGTCATCCGCCAGTACCAGCGCTGTACCCCGACGCTGAAGCCGAAGAGGCCGCGCGGGTAGTTCCCGGTGAAGAGGATGGCGAACCAGGCCAGCAACGAGACGACCCAGAGCGCGTAGCCGAGGAACTGGAGCACGATCTGCATCGGGATGAGGAGCAGGCTCTTCCAGAAGAGGACGCGCCAGCGGCTCAGGTCGCCCGATGGAGGCGGGTCGAAATCGAGTCTGACTGGCGAGTCCTCGGGCGCAAAGCTCGGGAAGCGGTCGGTGACGAGCGTGCTGTAGGCGAAGCTGCGCGCGAGGAAGCCCAGCGCGCCGGCGTTGCCGCGATAGAGCCAGTCGGGGTACTTCCTTCGCCAGAAGACGGTCATGAAGCCGGCGAGGACACCGAAGGTGAGCAGCGTGCCGACGAGCATACCCGCGAACCAGACCGGGATGAGCAACACGAGCCGTAGCAGCGTCTTCCAGCGGCTCATCCGGTCGGGATAGTCGACAGCGAACCGCGTGGGGTACTGCCCGGGTGGCGGCGGCGACGCCTCGACAGGCGCCGGCGGCGTGTACACGGGCGGTGGCGGCAGGCTACCACTCTTCTCTACAGCGCCGGTCGCCGATTGACGGGCTTCAGACGTTGCAGGCGCAGCAGCCGGAGGGTCCCACGACAGTCCGGCGTCCGTAGGCTCGGGCGGAGGCGTGTTCGCTTCCCAACTCCATGGCTGGTGTGGTGGCTGGCTCGGGGGGCTGCCGCCCTCGCCGGGTGGTGTGCTCATCGAGGCGCTCCAGCGGGCTCGCGAGGAGCCCGCCCGTAATCGTACGTCACCCGGCGTTCGGTTCTAGCCAGCAGGCTCAGTTCAGGCCGAATGGCGGGTACTTGTCGGTGATCAGGCTCCCGTACAGGTTGACGCGCGTCTGCCAGCGAAGACCGCCGGCAAGGAAGCTGTGGAGACCGCCCGGCACGTTCCCGGTGAAGAGAGCGGCGAACCAGGCGATAAGTCCGACGACTTCGAGCGCGATCTGGACAAAGTACAGCACGATGACCTGGGGGATGAGCATGAAGATGCGGAAGAACGTGGTCACTCGGTTGCGGCCCTCGGTCTCGCCCTGGGCGATGAGCCGGACGGGGTAGCTGTCGTCGGGGCCCATGGCAAACGGCGGGTACTTGCCGGTCAGCAGGAACATATAGCCGGAGACTCGAGTCGACCAATGGCTGACGTTGATGACGAAGTTCATCATCCCTTCCGGGTAACCGCCGGTGAACAGGATCGTGAACCAGGCGACGAACGTGATGAGACTGGTGACGACGCCAAGAAGGAGCAGAACGATGAGGTGGGGGATGACGAGGAGGATGCGGAAGAAGACGCCGAGGCGGCCTTGCGGGGCTGCGTCATCGACTTCCACGGTGATGGGGTAGGCAGGGGCGGACATGCTCATCGGGGAACGAGCTCCTCGGCCGGCCGCGTGAACCGGACCCGCGCCGTGGCATCGTTGTACGCCCGCTTACACCGTTGTGTAAAGGTTTCGAATCCCTGATTTCGAGTTGGGCGGTTCGCCTACGCGAGGATCGCCGCTGCCTGGCCAATGATCGATTCCCACATGCGGTTCCCGTCGGCGCCGCCGACGAGCGCCTCTCCGGCGCGCTCCGGGTGGGGCATCATGCCGAGCACGTTGCCGCGCGCGTTGATGATCCCGGCGATATTGCGGGCGCTGCCGTTCGGGTTGGCCGTGGGGGTGACCTCGCCGCTGGCGTCGCAATAGCGGAAGACGACGCGGCCCCGCAGTTCGAGTTCGTCGAGCGTCTTGTTGTCGGCGAAGTAGTTGCCCTCGCCGTGGCTGATGGGGATGCGGATCACCTCGCCATCTCGGATGCCGTCGGCCCACGGCGTCGCGCCGCCTTCACGGCGAAGGTAGGCCCACTCGCAGCGGAACTGGAGGCTCTGGTTGCGAATGAGCGCGCCCGGGAGCAGGTGGCTTTCGCAGAGGACCTGGAAACCGTTGCAGATGCCGATGACTGGCTTGCCGGCCTCGGCGAAGGTGGTCACGGCCTCCATCACGGGCGAAAAGCGGGCGATGGCGCCGGTGCGCAGGTAGTCGCCGTAGGAGAAGCCGCCGGGGAGGATGACGGCGTCGAAGCGGGAGAGGTCGGTGTCGCGGTGCCAGAGGATTTCGGCCTGCTGTTCGAGGACGTTGTGGAGGACGTGGTAGCAGTCACGGTCGCTCCACGTGCCGGGAAAACGGATGATCGCGAACTTCATGGCGGGCCTCACGGTTCGAACCAGTGCTGAACCCAGTGTACGGGCGGAGCACGGAAGAGGCCCGCGCAACGGCGGGCCTCTTCGATGGCGCGAACTGCCGGGCCGGGCTGGCGGCTCAGCGGTTGCGGACGGTGGAAGCGAAGCCGACGCCCGCAAGCCCCAGTGCGGCGGCGACGAGCGAGACTTCGAGGAGCGATGCGCCGGCGACCATGCCGCCGCCGAAGTTACCGGCGACCGGGGGCGCCGGAGTGATGACAGCCGTCGGTGGCGGAGGCGGCGCCGTGGGCGTCGACGTAACGACCGTGAGATTCACGGTGTTGAGCTTGTAGTTCGCCCAGCGGCCGGTCTGCGCCGCCTGCTTGTCGGCGACGAAGAAGGTGACGGTCACGCCATCGGCGCCGCAGTTCGGGCTGTTCGTCGGATCGAGTGCGGGCGAATCGAGCACGTAGCGCGATTCGTTGCTGGCCGAGAAGACGGTCGTCGTGCCGCAGGTTGCGCCGCCGATGCGAGCTTCGACCACGGTTCCGGGGGCTGCCGGCTGGCCGTCGATGGTGATGGCGCCGACGAACCGCGAGGGTGGGTTCGGTGGCGATTGCGCGCCGGCGGTGGTGACGGCCATCGCCGAGCCGATGGCCGCGACGACCGCCGCCGCGGCGAGACGTTTCAGGTGTTTCATGCTCATACGTTGTCCTCTCCGGTGAGGGCTCATTCGCCCAGGGTTGTCCAGGTGGTCGAACCGGTGACGTTGACGGCAAGCCAGTAGGCTTCGCCCTGCTTGAAGGTGGTGAAGTCGTTGGCCCCGGGAATGCCGGCGCTGCCGGGGAAGAAGCCTTCGAACTTCTGGAGCGGATTGCTGTAGTGGAAGATGGCCGTGACGATGCCGGAAACGTCGTTGGTCGCCGGGTTGTCGGGCGATTCGAGGTTCTTGAGCGCGCTCGTGATGTCCTGGGCGTCCTTGCCGTTCCAGACGATGAGCGTCCAGCGGAAGTAGAGCGTGAAGGAGATGGTCGTGCCGCTGCCGTAGGTGAAGTTATCGGCGGCGGTGTCGGCCGTCGTGCCAAGCGGCGTGGTAACGCTGACCTGGACGACGCTGTTGGCCTGCGCGGGCGAAGCCGCCGTGATCTGCGTATCGCTGACGACCGTGAACGATGTCGCCGCGGTCGCACCGAACTTGACGGCGGTTGCACCGGTGAAGCCGGTCCCGGTGATGGTGACGAGGGTGCCGCCCGCGATCGGCCCGCTTGCCGGGTTGATCGCGGTGATGACCGGGGCCGAACCGTAGACGAAGTCGTCGCCGGTTCCGCCAGTGGGGCTCGAACCGTCGGGGCCGGTGACGACGACGTTGACCGTGCCCGCCGTGTGGGCTGGGGCTGTCGCCGTGATCTGCGTGCTGCTGGTGACGAGGAACGAGGTCGCCGCCGTGCCGCCGAAGGTCACCGCGGTCGCGCCGGTGAAGCCCGTGCCGGTGATGGTGACGAGCGTGCCGCCAGCTGTCGGCCCGGTTGTGGGGCTAACGCCGAGGACGAAGGGTGCGTTCGAGTAGGTGTAGTTGTCGGCGGCGGTGTTGACGCTCGAGCCGAACGGGGTGGTCACGACGATGTCGACGACGCCGGCGACGTGCGCGGGCGCGGTCACTGTGAGCGAGGTGTCGCTGCCGACGGTCACTGCCGTACCGGCCGTGCCGCCGAAGGTCACCGAGGTTGCGCCGGTCAGGCCCGTTCCGGTGATGGTCACGGTGTTGCCGCCCGTAAGCGGCCCTGAAGACGGGGTCACGGCGGTGATGGTTGGCAACGCCGCGCCGTAGAGGTAGTTGTCGGCGGTGGTGTTCGTGCTCGTGCCCGAAGGCGTGGTCACGAGCACATCGACCGTCCCGGCGACGTGCGGCGGCGCGGTAACCGTGAGTTGGCTATCGTTCACGACGGTGAGGCCGGTTGCAGCTGTGCCCCCGAAGGTCACGAGTGTCGCGCCGGTGAGGCCTGTGCCGGTCACGGTCACCGTGTTCCCGCCGATGATCGGGCCGCCAGTCGGGCTAACCGCCGTGACCGCCGGGAGAACGGTTCCGTAGACAAAGTTGTCGGCCGCCGTATCGGGGCTGGTACCGGCCGGGGTCGTGACGCTGATGCTGATCGAACCGGCGGCATGGGCCGGTGCGGTGGCCGTGACCTTGACGTCGGTATTGACGATGAACGAGGTGGCGGGCGTGCCGCCGAAACTCACGGCGGTGGCGCCGGTGAACCCGTTGCCGTTGATCGTCACGATCGTTCCGCCACCGGTCGACCCGGTGGTCGGCGAGACGCTCGTGATGTTCGGGCCGGCGACCGTGTAGGTGTAGTTGTCGGCGGCGGTGTTCGCGGACGTGCCGTTCGGCGTCGTGACCGAAAGGTCGACGACACCGGCGCCGTGCGCGGGGGCGAGGACCTGGAGGCTGGTGGCGCCGATGTTGAATGCGCCGGTGAGTGTGCCGCCGAAGTTCACCTGGGTGACCCCGGTGAAACCCGTGCCGGTGACGGTGACGGTCGTCCCGCCGGCGGTTGGCCCGGAGTTTGGCGAGACCCCGGTGATCGTGGGGGGCGTGAGATAGGTGAAGTCGTCGGCCGCCGTGTTCGCGCTGGCGACATCGGTGGTGACGACGATGTCGACGGCGCCCGGCGCGTGGGCGGGTGTCGTCACGTTGAGGGTGGTGTCATTGACGACGCTGAAAGCGGTGGCCGCCGTGCCGCCAACGGTGACGGCGGTGACGAGCGGCGAGCCGCTTGTACCGAAGCCAGTGCCGGTGATGACGAGGCTCGTGCCACCGGCGGCGAGGCCCTGGTTCGGGGTGACGCTGGTGATGGTGGCGGCAGCCGCCGAGGCTGGCAGCGCTCGGGCCGCGAAGAGGGCGGCGACGAGCACAGCGACGATGATGCCACCCCTCGCGAAGGGGGGCGCGGACCAGGATCCCGTGCGCATTGAGCATGCTCCTTGGCTTGGCCGGGCGGGTGGGCCGCCGGCAATGGGCGAAGACGCGGCTTCATCGGGTGAGGACAGCCGCCCAATGGAGACAATCAAGCGCCGCACGCGCGCTCGAACCACAGTGTCACAGACCGCATGCCTGTGTTCCGCCTATCAAGGCATGCGCTGTGTAACAACACCATCAAGAAATTGCTGGTAGACCGCGAAATTAACTGAACCTGAACAGTCCTTGCGGGCATTACGTCTCATGCGACCATGCAATCACATTTTCGAACACTGGCAGGATTCTGGCTGACCTTTACGTGCACGTTAGGGTATGCTGGACGGAATGGCAGGTCTCGACTCCACCCGGCTGCGCGCCCTGACCGCGCGCCAATTCAGCTCGCTCCACATCTACAACTACCGCGTCTACTTCATCGGCCAGCTCATCTCGCTCGTCGGCACCTGGATGCAGACCACTGCGCAGGCGTGGCTCGTGCTCAAGCTCACCGGATCACCGGTCGCCCTCGGCACGGTGACGACGCTGCAGTTCCTTCCGATAACGGTCTTCACCCTCTTCGGCGGCGCCTTCGCCGACCGCTTGCCGAAGCGCCGAGTGCTCATCATCACCCAGACGCTGGCGATGATTCAGGCGTTCGTGCTCGGCCTGCTGGTGCTGACGGACACGGTGCAGCTGTGGCACGTGTACGTTCTCGCGGCGTTCCTCGGCACGGTGAACGCGTTCGATGGCCCGGTGCGGCAGGCGTTCGGAGTCGAACTGGTGGGCCGCGATCAACTCGTGAACGCGGTCGCGCTCAACTCGTCGATCTTCAACATGGCCCGGATCATGGGTCCGGCGGTGGCCGGTATGGCGATCGCGGCGGTCGGGCTCGCGCCGGCCTTCCTGGTGAACGCCTGCAGCTTCATCGGCGTGCTCGTGGCGTACACGATCATGCGCCCGGCCGAGTTCCACAGTACGCCGCCGAAACAGGCGAATGGGAACGTGCTCACGCAGGTGCGCGAAGGCCTTGTGTACTCGTGGCGGACTCCGCAGGTGCTCTTCCTGTTCATCCTGCTCGCCTTCCTGGGCACCTTTGGGTACAACTTCACAGTCATCATTCCACTGGTGGCGGAGTTCGTCCTGAAGGTGGGGCCGAAGCAGTTCGGCATGCTCACGAGCGCGATGGGTCTCGGCTCACTGGTAGCCGCGCTGAGCATGGCCGCGGCGGGCAAGCTTTCGCACCGGAACCTGCTGCTCGCAACAACGACCTTCGTGGTGCTCCTCTGCGGGATCGCGCTTTCGCAGTCGTACTACGCGACGGCGTTGCTGATGGTGGCACTCGGCGTTGTCAGCGTGCTCTTTTCGACGACCATCAACACGACGCTGCAGATCGTGGTTCCCGACGAACTCCGCGGGCGGGTGATGAGCATCTTCTTCCTGTTGTTCGCCGGGTCGACGCCGCTCGGGGGTTACCTGACAGGCGTGCTGGCGGAGCAGATCGGCGTGACGCGGGCGCTGCTCGTGATGGCGTCGCTCTGTGTGGTTGGTATCGTGCTGGCGGCGGCCTACCGGCAGATGGTGGGTATTGGGCGACAGGGAGCGCCGGCCGTACCGCCGGAGCCGATGGACACCCCGAAGAAGCAACAGGCGCAGGCGTCGTAGGCGGGCGGTGGGTCAGCCGGTGGGCGACCGGAGTGGCGGGAGTGCATGGGAGTCGAACCCACCCGCGACCGCTCGTGCGGCCGCGCAACCGTTTTGAAGACGGCGGAAGCCACCGGGCCCCCTCCACTCCCGCGCCAACGGTAACGGGGGGCGAGAGGAAAGAGCAAAAGCGAACGACGAACTTCGAAGGACGGTGGGGCGAACGACGAACCACGAACTTCGAAGGACGGCG
>CAYYDX010000006.1:0-1563 GCA_964470735.1 uncultured Anaerolineaceae bacterium | reverse complement strand
GGTGGGGCGAACGACGAACTGCGAACTTCGAAGGACGGTGGGGCGAACGACGAACCACGAACTTCGAAGGACGGCGGGGGGCGAGTCGGCTGACCTGGATGGCTGAGGCGTTGAGTGACGTAGCCACGCAGTCGGGGGCAGTGGGATAGACACGGAACGGTGGAAGCGGCGTCCTTCGAAGTTCGCCGTTCGTCGTTCGCGGTGGCCGGGGCCGGTTGGGGTGGGGGTCAGACTTCCTGGAGGCTCCAGCTCACGTCGTTCAGCATCGCCCCGAGGACCATGATGGCGAGGGCGAGGACGAGGCCGACGACGCTGAACAGCATCGACTGCATGCGGGCCTTGCGGAGTGCGGCTTCGGAGACGTTCTCGCCGCGGAGTTGGGCTTCGAGCCGGTCCATCTGGCGTGGGCCGAGGAAGAAGATGTGGATGCTCAGGGCGATGAGCATGACCGTGAGCAGAACCATTTTGATGGTAAAGACGAGGCCGAAGCGGAGGCTCATGAAGTCCGCGTCATCGGGGACGGCGTAGAAGTTCCGCCAGTCGGCGATGAGGTAGCTCCCGGCGATGACGATGAGGACAAGGCCGGCGCCGCCGACGTAGCCGAAGCGGCGGGTAATGGTGCGCATCGCCTGGATGCGGGTGGCCATGTCTTCGATTCCGCGCGAGGTCGGCGCCCAGGCGTAGGCGATGAAGAACTGGGGCCCCACGAAGAGCGCGACTCCGAGGATATGGAGCCAGATGAAGAAGATGTGCAGGAAGTTGTCCACGAGCGCCTCCGGCCACCGCGGGCCGCGAATACGCGTTCCATTACACACGAAGGGCGCTTTTCGGGGCCAATCGGTGGTGTCGATGGCCGGCGAAGGTTCGCCTATGGGCGCGGGAGGAAGGTTGAACGACGAACATCGAAGGACGGCCGGGTGACGGAATGCGCCGGATTCGCCAGTCCGGAGCGGCAGCGACGTGGTTGCGCTCCTGGGAGCGGCCCGGGGGGTAGCCCTCCCGCGGGCGGTTCGGAGGCTCCGCACTCGCCCTGTCCCGGCTTGCTGCCGATAACCATGGCGTGGTGAAGAAGGCGCTCTTCGCGCTTATTCTACTGTCGTTTCTCGGGACCGCGCGCTGCTACAACGCGGACCTCGCGGCAGCGTTCGGTTCGCTGCCGATCGTGGGACCGATGGTGCAACCGCCCGATGCAGCCCCGGCCTACCTCAAGACGGTGGGGACTCCCGCGCCGAGCGCGCTCCCCGAGAGCGACCCGGCGGCGTGGTTCCCGGCGGAGGCGCCGGCGAACCCGTATAGCGCGTCGCTCTGGCGCGACATCAAGCTGTTCGCCACCATCGCGCAGACCCAGCTGGGTTGGACCGAAGCGTGCAAGAAGGTGGCGGGGGTTGCCGGGGAGGACCGTGCGGCGAACCCGAAACTCGGTGCGCTGGCCTGCAGCAGCGACCCAACGGTCACACAGTTCCAGCAGTTCGCGGTGCACCTGCTCGCTGCCCAGGCGAGCCTGGCGCTCTGGATCAAGGGCGAAACGGATGGAAGCCAGGCGGCGGTGCAGGCCCGCCAGGC
>CAYYDX010000005.1:54106-59567 GCA_964470735.1 uncultured Anaerolineaceae bacterium | reverse complement strand
TGGAGCCTCGACACGGATTCGAACCGTGGACCTAGCGATTACGAATCGCTCGCTCTACCAACTGAGCTATCGAGGCCTGCGGAAGAGCAATCGTAACGTGCCTCGCGCTCACAGTGAACACCGCATGCTCGCGGGTTCGTCCAGGCCCGGCCGGTCAGGCCGCGCGGCGCTGATCCTGGGCGCGGAAGCGGTCACGCAGCTCGGTCGCCGAGCGGATGGCTTCCTGGGCGGCGCTCTTGCGGCGCTGCCTGTCGAGCGCGCCGCGGCCGATGCGGTTGCCAACTTCGGCGATGACCCCGAGTGCGAGCACAACCACCATCACGATCGACCAGTCGGCGATGCCCTGGTACCCGGCAAGGGCGACAAGGCCGGCCAGCGCGACGAAAACGTTGCGCACTCCCCATAGCCAGAACTTCACTGCCATATCTCAGGTATCGGCCGGATTGGCCTGCGGCGACAGTGCTCCTCAGTCGAAGAGGACCGCGAGGTCGATGCTCACACCGGGGAGGGAAGCGATCGCGACAGCGCCCCCGGTGTGTTCCGAGACGGAGTACTCGCCACCCGGCTGGCGCGTCCAGGCGCGAACAGCGCGGTCGTAAGGGTGGACGCGCCAGACGACGCCGTCACCGCGAGCGAGGTAATCGGGGATCTTCGTGTCGATGTCGTAGGCGCCGGTGGACCTGGACCAAACCTCGGCTACAAACGGAAGCGGTCCGGTATACGTTTCGAGCTGACCGGAACCAGACTGGGCGCGGGACTCGGTCGCGGGAACAACGACAACGTCAGGGACGTAGGCGTTGCCGGACTTCGTTTCGAGGCGGCCAGAGTTGTTTCGAACCTTGAATTGCGCACGGTCGAGTTGAGAAGCAAGCGCATGCGCGAGGTAAAAGGCGACGTCGTTGTGTTCCTGGGTCATGCCCGGCTTCTCCCGCAGCTGGCCGCAGACGTACTCCCACGTCGTGTCGCCGTCTTCGAGAGCGACCTGTTCGTAGGTGGCGAGAGAAACTGCCATGGCGACATCATACGCGACCGGCGGCCCGCTCAGCGGCGCGCCGCGGCGTGCGCCCCTGCGATCTTGCCGAAAACAGCGCCGCGAATGACCGAACTGGCGCCGGGATAGTTGTAGTAGAAGATCTCGCCCATCGGCTCGCCGGCGGCGTAGAGACCGTCCATCACCTGGCCTCGCGTATCGAAGACACGAGCCGAGGTGTCGCAACGCAGGCCTCCGAAGGTGAAGGTAATCCCGCCCGTGACGGGGATGGCGATGTACGGCGGTGTATCGAGCGGGAGCGCCCAGTTGCTCTTGGCCGGTGTAATGCCGGCCGTGCGCTTGCCGTCGAGGCGGTCGAGGTCGTAGTCGCCGGGCTGGATGGCGGCGTTGAAGTTCGCGACCGTGTCCATCAGGTTCTCGGTGGGCATGTCCATCTTCTCCGCGAGTTCCTTCAGCGTCGCGCCTTCGAACGGTGGCCCGACGGGACGCCAGGCCCGGGCGAACTCTTCGCGCTGGTAGGCCTTCTGATCGAAGAGGCACCACGCTTCGCCACCGGCCTGCTCGACGATGAACTTTGAGAACTTCACGTAGGTGTGATCGCGGAAGTCTTCGCCTTCGTCGAGGAAGCGGTGACCGGCGCGGTCGACGAAGATGCCCATCTGGTAGTTGTAGAGCGCGGTTACGCCGCACTCGATCCTGGGCGAGCGGGCATCGAGCACGGCGGAGTGGTAGTCACCCCACTGGCCGGCAGGCTGAGCTCCGGCGTCGATGGCCATGCGGAGGCCTTCGCCCGTGTTGTAGCGGCTTCCGCGCAGGATGAGGGAATCGGCGTAGCGGCCGAGGTAGCGGACGCGCATCTCGACGTTCGCCTGGAAGCCACCGCAGGCGAGGACGACACCACCATGCGCATAGAGGTCGGTGACGCCTTCGGGGCCGCGTGCGCGAACGCCGGCGACCGAGCCATCGTCGCGCAGGATGATGTCGGTCGCGCCCGTTGCGTAGGCGACCGTTCCGCCGAAGCCTTCGAGCCTCCGGTAGAGCAGGTCGACGAGGCCCTGGCCGCCAGTTTTCGGGCTGCGCCGGTAGCCGGCGGTGTGCGGGTAGCCACGCTCCCATTCGAGGCCCATGCCGGTGAGCCATTCGGCCGTCTCGCGGGCGTTTTCGCAGAGGGTGCGGACGAGGTCTGGGTTGGCGCGGCCGCGGGAGATGCGCATGAGGTCTTCGAACATCTCGTCGACGGTGTAGTCGCGGACGCCGAACTCGTCGGCTTCGTGGGGGAAGCGCATCTGGGCATCGGCGAAGCGCGTGTTGCCGCCGCGGCCTTCGCGCGGGGCCTTTTCGATAAGGATGACTTCGGCGCCGGCCTGGCGCGCGGAGATAGCCGTCGAGAGCCCGGCGATTCCACCGCCGACGACCAGCACGTCGGTCTCGTAGGTTGCTGCGGCGCCGGGCGAGCCAGCCGGGACGGGCATGGGCGACATTAGGGACGAGCGGGGAGCAATGAGCAACGAGCGGGCAGCGGGGACAGGCGGTATGGTGGACGTTCGTGGAACGTTCTTTTTTCGATGACCACGTGCCGACCCGGTTCGCGGCGAAGTGCGCTTACCTGCAGATGACGATGGGCCACCACCGGCTCGGGCAGGGGCTCATCAACCTGTGCCGCCACGTGGTGCGCGATGGCGCCGAGTGCGTCGGGCCGTTTCTCGATGACACCGAGACGACGTGTGGGCTGTGGGAGCCACGTGTCGATACGCGCGCTTCGGTTCGCGAAGAGAGCCGCGGCTGAGGCTCAGCGCGCGCTTCGCAGGCTGAGGGTGACGACTTCACGGTCGATGCCGCCAAGTCGCCGCTTGTACTCTTCTTCGCCACGCAGGAAGTCGAACCGCGTCTTGCCACGTTCGATGCTGTCGCGGATGGCGTAGGCCTTGCCGACCAGTCCGACCGAGAGGTGGCTATAGGCCGGGTCGTAGCCGCTGTTGTAGAGGTAGGTTGCGCGGTCGTCTTCGAAGGCGAGCGTCATGGCGACGGGCGTGCCATCGAGGGAGAGGGTTGAGAGCCGGGCCATGCCGAGCGTCCCGAAGGTTCGCCCGAGTTCGCGGAAGAACTCCTCCATCCGGCCGGTCAGGAACTCGTCTTTGTTGCCACGGCTGATGCGCATCAGGTGGAAGAGCGCTCCGAGGCCATCGACGACGGCGTCCGGTTCGCTGACCGAGGCGAACTCCACGCGGCCCGCCGCTTCGAAATTGCGCATCTTGCGGCGCAGTTCGTGGCGGTCCTTCTTCGAAAGCGAGGCGACGTAGGCTTCGAAGTCGCCGCCGAGGTCGACTCCGGGGCAGACCGCTTCGTGGGCCTGTTCGAACGACCAGCCACCGGCTTCGGCTGCCGCGGAGAGCGCGGGGACGAGCGGCGAATCGGCGGGCATGCCCCAGGTGCGGAGGGCGGGCGTGAGGTCTTCACGCAGCCATTCGAGCAGACCCGAGGCGACGGCTGCTTCGTAGCCGGGGAGAGCGAGCGGCCCGGCGTAGTCGCACACGTTGTGGTCGCCGAGTTCGCGTGCTTCGTCGCGATCCATCTCAAGCGCGACGGCGCCGACCAGTTCGTCGCCGACTCGGACCGAGAGGAAGACCGGGCGGACGCCCTCGCCGAAGACGTTCAGCCAGGAACGGCGGAAGGCGGGGTGGAGGAACGGGCTGGCGCCGGGAACGCGCGCATGGAGCGCAGACCATTCGGGTTCGAAGGTTTCGAAAGACTCGGAGGTGATGAGAGGTTCGGGCACGGGGGGATCGTAGCGGACGCGAGGCGTTCAGCGATCCATCTCTGCCCAGAGGTCGGCCTGCGAGACCGTGAAGCCGGGCATGACGGCAGCTTCGAGGGACTCGCCGGGGGCCCGCGCGACGAAGGCGCCTCGTGTTACAGGCTGCGAAGGAACCGGATGAGCGCGGCGTTCACCTCGCCCGGCTTCTCCTGCTGAACCCAGTGGCCGGCGCCGGGAACGATGACAAGGTCCTTCAGGTTCGGGACGTTCTGGCGGATGGCGTCTTCGGGCGCAAAGGTGCGGACGACGTCCTTCTCGCCGGTGATGAAGAGCGCGGGGACGGTGACCTTCGCGTTCCGCCAGGGGCCCATGAGTTCCCAGTTGCGGTCGAGGTTGCGGTACCAGTTCAGCCCGCCGCGGAACCCACTTTGCTTGAACTCGTTGACGAAGAAGTCGATGTCGGCCTGGGTCAGCCACGAGGGCAGCACTTCCGGGTTGACCATGCCGTCGAGGAACTTCGTGGTAGCGGCCGGCCGTGGCGCCGGTGGCTCGGCAGGGCGCGGCATATCGCCCGAGGCGGAGTAGAGCAGGCCGCGCATGGTGAAGTTCACATCGGCTTCCAGTTCGGCTTCGGCCTTGCCGGGCTCCTGGAAGTAGAGGATGTAGAAGAAGTTGTCGCCGAAGGCCGCTTTCAGGCCCATCGTCGGCTGAAAGTCGCCGCGTGGGCTGTAGGGCACGCTCATGCCGACGACGGCGGGGAAGCGGTCGGGGCGGAGCAGGGCGGAGTTCCAGGCGACGGGGGCGCCCCAGTCGTGGCCGATGATGGTGGCTGTGGGTTCGCCGAGGGCATCGAGCAGGCCAACGATGTCGCCAACCATGTGCAACTGGGTGTACTGATTGATCTCCTGCGGCTTCGCGCTCTGTCCGTAGCCACGCTGGTCCGGGGCGACGGCGTGGAAGCCGGCTTCGGCGAGCCCGGTAAGCTGGTGACGCCACGAGTACCACGACTCCGGCCAACCGTGGCACATGACTACGAGCGGCCCCGTTCCGGCCTCGGCGATGTGCATCGAGATGCCGTTGGTCTGGATGGTGCGATGGGTGATTTCGGTCATGGCGGGCGGCTTCCGTCGGAAAAGTGATTGGGCAGTTTGCACCGGCGAGGGGTAGCCGCGCCAGTGTTGGGCCCTCATCCCCCGGCCCCTCCTCCCGACTTCGCGGGAGAAGGGGAGCTCAGGGCCGAGGGTCTCTGCTGCGCGGATGCTGACATGCTGAGTGAGTGGCTAGCCGTGGCTCTTCGCGAGGCCGGCGCGGGGGATTGGTCGTCCGGCCCTCATCCCCCAACCCCTTCTCCCGACTTCGCGGGAGAAGAGGAGCCATGGGCCGAGCGTCTTCGCTCTCCCGACTTCGCGGGAGAAGAGGAGCCATGGGCCGAGCGTCTTCGCTACGCGGATGCGGACATGCCTGGGTGACGACTAGCCTTAGCTCTTCGCGAGGCCGGCGCGGGGGATTGGTCGTCCGGCCCTCATCCCCCAACCCCTTCTCCCGACTGCGCGGGAGAGGGGGAGCCATGGGCCGAGGGTCTCTGCTGCGCGGATGCGGACATGCTGGTGAGTGGCTAACCGTGGCTTTTCGCGAGGCCGGCGCGGGGGATTGGTCGTCCGGCCCTCATCCCCCGGCCCCTCCTCCCGACTTCGCGGGAGAAGGGGAGCTCAGGG
>CAYYDX010000005.1:0-54006 GCA_964470735.1 uncultured Anaerolineaceae bacterium | reverse complement strand
GATTGGTCGTCCGGCCCTCATCCCCCAACCCCTTCTCCCGACTTCGCGGGAGAAGGGGAGCCCAGGGCCGAGGGTCTCCGCTCCGCGGATGCTGACATGCTGAGTGAGTGGCTAGCCGTGGCTCTTCGCGAGGCCGGCGCGGGGGATTGGTCGTCCGGCCCTCATCCCCCAACCCCTTCTCCCGACTTCGCGGGAGAAGAGGAGCCAAGAACCGAGGGTCTCCGCTGCGAGGATGCGGACATGCCTGGGTGACGACTAGCCGTAGCTCTTCGCGAGGCCGGCGCGGGCGTCGCTCTGGATGCCGTACTGCGGGATGGGGTAGCGCAGTCCGTTCGCCGAGAGGCGCTCCATGCCGGCGATCGCGCGGGGCAGGTACTTCGGCGGCAGCGCCATCAGGAGTTCGTCGTCGAGCACGCCACCGTAGCGGCGTTCGGCAAAGCAGGGGATGGACAGGCTTGGTTCGCCGGTCTTCAGGGCGCGCCCCCAGCTATCGGCACAGGAGGACTCACCGACGACGCTCCATTCGAACTTCCGGTAACCGGTGAACTGGAGGCCGTTGATGAAGATGATCATCTGGCCGGGTGTGGCGTAGATAAGGCAGATGTCGGGCGGGTCGAGGCGGCCACTGGTGATTGGCGAGACCGCCATCGCTTCGTACTTCCCGAACTCGACGACGTCCATGGCGGCCTGGTGCGCGGCTGAGTCTTCGATAGTCCCGAACCAGACACCGGCCATGTTCTTGCCCGAGAGCCACCGCTCATCGCGCGGGCTGAGGCCGATGACCGTGCTGCACTGCGCGCCGACGAGGTCTTCGGAAGTGATGCCGACCGTCCAGCCGAGGCGCGCGGCCTGGGCGACGATCTGGTCGGTCGTGTGGACCTCGGTTGGGCGGCGGATGCGCGGGATTGCCTCCATCTCCGCTTTGGTGGCGAAGAGTTTCATGCCGATCGGCGTGGTGCGCAGACGGAGCAGGCGATTCAGGTCATCGGTGAGTTTCGCCCAGTCGTAGGTTTCGGGCTCTTCGAGGGTAATGTCGCTGGTGGAGATGACTGACATGCCGGGCCTCCCGTGTGGTGTGGGAGGAATCGTAGTACGAAGCGGGGCGGAGGTGGGCGCTAACCTCCCGCGAGGATGCCTTCGATGACCGCGGCGACTCCGTCGGCGTCGGCGGTGGCGGTGAGTTGGGTGGCGGCGGCTTTCGCTTCGTCCATGCCGTCGGCCATGGCGAAGGAGAGGCCGGCGACACGGAACATGGGGACATCAACCTCGCTGTCGCCGATGGCAACGGCGTCGGCCGGGTTCACGCCGAGGCTGCGGCAGAGGGCGAGCAGGCCAGTCCCCTTGTCCACGTCTCGCGCCGTGATGGTCAGCAGCGCGTCGCCGTTGAAGGCGACGGCCGGGTAGAAGCTGACGCGCCCGGACCACGGTTCCAGCAGGGGCCAGTGCTCGTTGTCGGTCGACATCTCGGCGAGGACGGCGAGGGCGAAGGTGAGGTCGACGTCGCGGAGTGAGGTCACGGGGCGAAGCCATTCCGGCGCGTTCGCGGCCCAGGCGGGGAGTTCGCTGGCGCGGCGGTAGGCTCGTGCGGGGGTAGAGACGTTTACGACCCAGTCCGCGCGGTCGCAGAGGCCCGCGAAGAAGCCGACAAACTCGGGGTCGAGCGGGTGTTGTTCGACTACCCCGCCCCCGGGGAGGCGCACATCGGCGCCGGCCGAGGCGATAGCGGCAACTTCGAGGCCGAGGGCTTCGAACGGGCGCATGGCGGCCTGGTACCAGCGTGCGGTGGCCGGGGCGACGACGATGCCGGCGTCGTGGGCGGCGCGGAGAGCGGCAGCGGTGCGTTCGGAGACCTGTCCGCGTGTGTTGAAGAGCGTCCCGTCGAGGTCGATGGCGATGAGGCGGCGGGTCATCCCCAGGCGCCCTGTCCGCCGGTGGGGTTCCAGATCTCGGTGATCTTGCCGCCTTCAATCTTGAAGATTTCGATGCTGCTGAAAATCTGCCGGGCGCCATCGCTCGCGGTGAACTCGCACTCGTAGGCGGCGGAGTAGAGGTTGCCGTCGGCGAGTTCGGCGACGTAGGTGAAGCGGGGGTTCGCACACTGGGCAAGGAAGCCGGCGATGCGCGCCTGGTTCTCGGCCAGCGGCATGACGACGCGGTGGCCGTGTTCGTGGCGAATGCACGGGTCGGCGATGAAGCGCGCGGCAGCGGCGGGGTCGCCCGCGTGGTAGACGTCGTCGGTGTACTGCTGGATGAACTGGCGGAGGTCCATGGCGGCATGGTACCGAAGGGGCCGGTAGGCCGCATGCGAAACCGGCCCACCGGGAGAGGTGGCCGATCCCGTACACTGTGCGGTATGACGATGACGGCTTCACCCATTCGCGAGGCGGCGGCCGCAGCCCGCACTGCCTCGCGGGCGCTCGCGCGCATCTCTACGGCTGAAAAGGACCGGGCGCTGGGGCGCATCGCGAACCTGCTCGAGACCGAACAGGAGGCGATCCTCGCGGCCAACGCGAAGGACCTGGAAGCGGCTGCGGCGAACGGGCTCGACGCCTACTACATCGACCGGCTGACGCTCACACCCGAGCGGTTGCGCGGCATTGCGAGCGATACGCGTACGGTCATGCAGTTGCAGGATCCGGTGGGCGAGGTATTCGATTCGCGCACGCTGCCGAACGGCCTGCTCATCGGGCGGCGGCGGGTGCCGCTGGGCGTCGTCGCCTGTATTTACGAATCGCGGCCGAACGTGACGGTCGACATCGCGGTGCTCGCGCTGAAGAGCGGCAACGCGGCCATCCTGCGCGGCGGCAAGGAAGCGCGGCATAGCAACGCCGCGCTCGGCGAACTGCTGCAGCGGGCACTCGCCGGCACGGGTATCCCCAGCGACGCCGTGCAGGTGGTCAGCGACCCCGACCGAGCGCACGTCGACGAACTGCTCGAGATGAACGACCTGGTCGACCTCGTGGTGCCACGCGGCGGCGCGCAACTCATCGACTACGTCCGGCGCAAGGCCACGATGCCGGTCGTCGCGCACGGCGATGCGGTCGTACAGATTTATGTTGACTCTGACCTCGACCTCGAGCAGGCGGTGACCGTCGTCGACAACGCGAAGACGCGCCGGTACAGCATCTGCAACGCGGTCGACACGCTGCTCGTGCACGAAGGCGTTGCGCCGGCGTTCCTCGGGCGGATGGCCGGGCACTGGGGCGCAAAAGTCACCTTCATCGCCGACGAGCGGGCGCGCGAAATCCTCGCTGCGTGCGGCGCCCCGGCGGTGGAGGCGGCGACCGATGCAACGTGGACGACGGAGCACCTGGCGCTGCGGGTCGGGGTGCGCATCGTCGATTCGATGGATGAGGCGGTTCAGCACATCGAGCGGTATGGCAGCCACCACAGCGACGCCATCCTGACGGAGAACTATTCGAACGCGATGGAGTTCCTCGACGCGGTCGATTCGGCGGCGGTCTACGTGAACGCGAGCACGCAGTTCACGGATGGCGCGCAGTTCGGACTCGGCGCGGAAGTGGGGATCTCGACCCAGAAGATGCACGCTCGCGGCCCGATGGGACTGCGGGAACTCACCAGTTACAAATGGACCATCATTGGAAGGGGACAGGTAAGGCCACTGTGATCAGCTTCGAACGGGAGTGCCGCACACCCTACTCCGAGTCCTTCACCATCCTCGAGGACGGCGGCATCGTCGGGCGGATGGACCTGCACTACCAGGGCGGGAACGTCTACGGGACGCTGTGCACCACTCTGGACGCGAAGGAAGACCGCATCCAGGAACTGATCGACGCCGCCGATGAGCAACTGGTGATGACCGCCGACCCGTACCGCGAGGACTTCGTGGTCACGGTCTGGCGCGGTTCGCCGGCCGGCGTCTACAGCGACAGCGACGCGGACGACGATGAGGACGAGGACACGTTCCGCCTGAATTAGAGCTGTCCCATCACCCGGCAGTGTCCCGCTTGTGACACGCGATCAGGATGCAGACGTTCCGATACGTCGGTCTGACCGAGGGTGAGGTGGCCGCCCGAACCTTACAGCCACCGCACGAGCACCCTTACGGCAGCGCCAGCACATCGGCGGTGGCGTGGGCGAGAGCGCGGAGTTCGTCCGAGCGCTCGACGTCGCGGACCCAGGCGGCGGGGAGCGCTTCGAGGCCGAGGCGGGCGCCGAGCAGCGCGCCGGCGAGCGTCGCGATGCTGTCACTGTCCCCCTGTGCGTTGGCGCCTTCGAGGAGTGCGCCGGGCAGGTCGCGCTCATGCCGTGCGACGACGAACATCGCGGCCGCGATGGCTTCGTGCGCGGCCCAACCTTCGAGCATCCCCAGGACTTTGTCCGGGTGCGACCCGTTAGCGGCATCACGTAGCGCTGCTTCGGCCATCTTCGCGGTCCCGGCGTCGTGCCGCCCGGCCGCTTCAACCATCGCCTGGAGGACTTCGGCAGGCGCAACGCCCTGCAGTTCGAGGGCAACGCCCGTAGCCATGGCCGCGCAGGCGGCAAACGCAATCGGCGCCTGGTGGGTCATACGCGAGTGCTCGACTGCCCAGTGCTCGGCGCACACGGCGTCGTGGCGCAACAGCAACCCGAAGGGGTAGGAGCGCATCACCGAGCCACAGCCACCGTCAGACGCTCCGCCGCCCTCGCGCCAGTGCACACCGTCACGCAAGCGCCGGGCGCCACTCATGCAGGAGTTTCCCGGCGCGCGGTGGCCACCCTGGGGCTCCACGCTCCAACGGGCGAACCCGCCCGCCATCTCCTCCATCACCGTGTCCATCGCCGAGTCACTGTTGCCGTGGGTCACGAGGGCGCGGAGGACGATTTCGGCCATCTGCGTGTCGTCGGTATACGGTGCGAAACGGCGGCCGCCGCGCTCCCACCAGAGTTCGAAGCCGGTGACGCCGAGCGGGCCATAGCGGTCCAGGATCCCCTCGTGGGAGAGGAACTCGGTCGGGTGGCCGAGTGCGTCGCCGACCGCCGCTCCAAGCACGGCGCCCAGCACGCGCGACCGCGCCGCCGGTGGTCCAGCGACAAACTGCTCGACGAAGCGCCGTTGTGCGCCGGTCTCGGGGCAATTCGGCCCACGGCTCGCGGCGAGCGCGGCAAGCGCCGCTTCCCCGTCCTCGCCCGCAGCGCGGAGGACACAGCCACCGATCGTGCCCGCCCGCCCAAGACCGCCTTTGCAGTGGATGACGACGTTCTCGCCGGCGGCGGCCCAGGCGGCAATGCGCGACACGAGGCCGCTCACCTCCGCCGGATCGCCGGGGGTGGCTCCGTCGCGGATTGGCAAACGGTGGAACGCAAGCCCGGCGTCGTTCGCGACCTGTGCCAGGCTCTCAATCTGCAACTCCGCGAACTCCAGGTCTTCGAGCAGGCAGACGAGGTGGTTCGCGGAGAACTCCCGCCGCAGGCGCTCGATGTCGGTTGCGAGGTCGCGCTCCCAGGCGCCGGTGGCGCTGTGCGATTGTTTCTTCCCCGGCGCGAACGTCAGCCCGACCTTCCCCAACCAGGGAGTGGGCAGCCAATCGACGCGGATCGGGTGGGTGGCCGATGTTCGTGGGGTGTTCAACGTGGTGCATCTCCGGGGGAATGTGGGCCTGCCGTAGCCGGTGATTATCGCGCATCGGTGCGACAACCCTTGTCGCTGCGAAGTGGTAGCTCGAGTACGCGGAAATGTGCGGGAGCCGGAGCGAACTGCCGGGCGGGCGTTAGCGAGCCGTCCCGTAGAATCGGGCGGCATGGACCCACGGCCTCGCGGACAGACATTCGAAGAACAGCAACACCGATTCAACAACACGACCCTCTGGAACCAACTCGGAATGACGCTCGAAGAAGCGCGCGCGGGCTATGCGCGCGTCGCGGTGACTCGCGGGCCGCTCATGCCCAGCGGTATCGCGGGGAGCATTCACGGCGGCATCCTCGCGGCGCTCGTCGATATCGCCATGCTCGAGGCGACCATCCCGGCACTCGGGCCGGACGAGCAGCCCGGCGGCACGGCCGACCTCAACATTACGTACATGCGCCCGGCGATGGGCCCGCGCATCACGGTCGAGGCGAACGTGCTGCGCAAGGGGAAGACCCTCGCCGTCACCGAGGTCGAGATCAAGGACGGCGAAGGGCGGCTTTGCGCGAAAGGTCGTGTGCTCTACGTGGTGCGCCAGAGGGCCTGACGCCAACCACGGGAACCACTTCGGCTACGGCGTTTCAGTCTCTTCCGGCGCGGGCTCGGCTTTGCCGTCGAAGGCAGCGTCGATATGCACGAGCCAGCGGTCGGCGAGACGGACAGCGGCGGCGATGTCTTCGACGCCGGGCAGGCTCGTCTGCTGGAACGCGTGGACGATCCGCCCGGTGCGGAAGCACATGGTCGTATCGATGAAGGTCAGCCCGCTTCCGCTGTCCTGGGAGACGAAGAAGCCCGTTGATTGGTCGGCGATCCTCGGCGTGATGAACGGCGTGAGCGGGGTCTTTTCGTCGATCGGCAGGCCGCAGGCGAAGCGGTCGATCGCTTCTTCGGCGGCTTTTTCGTTCGTGTAGAGGGTGGAGACGGCGGTGATCGAGAGGATCTTGCCGAGGCCGGGCGGTGCGAACGCGGCGACGTGGTTCGTCAGGCGGCCCTGGGCGTCGAGCTGGACCTGCTTCGCCTCGGGATCCGAGGTGTCGAACACTTCGTTCGCCCAGCGCTCGTTGTCGAAGGAGGCGTCGTCGATCGGCTGGGCGGTGAAGCCCCGTGGCATGTCGGTCTCCCGCAGCGCCATCGCCGCAAGGTCGTACTCGTCGTCGCCTTTGTTCGAAGGGTAGGTTCGCCCGCTATTGCAGGCGGCGAGAACCGGGATGCTCAGCAGCAGGAGCGTGAGCACGCGAAGTCTCATCGGTAGTGTCCTTGTCGGCGGATTGCCATATGGTACGGCACACACCACATCCGGGATGGTTCCCGGGAAACAGGAGTAAACCTTTGCCGCTCACAGTCGAAGACCAGCTCGCCATCCAGCAGCTCTACGCGAAGTACAACCATGCCATCGATTCGGGCAAGGGCGCCGATTGGGCGGCGACCTTCACCGCCGAGGGCGTGTTCATCTCGGGCAGCGGCACGTTCTCGGGGACGGAGCAGTTGACCGGCTTCGGGACGGCGTTTGCGACGCGTATGAAGGCGCGGCACTGGACCAACAACCTCGTGATTGAAGGCGATGGCGCCGCTGCGACGGGAAGCTGCTACCTGGGGCTCTACCGGCTCTCGCCGGGCGAACAGCCCCCTGCCGCCCTGCTCGTCACGGCCATCTACAACGACGAACTGACGAAGGGCGCCGACGGCCAGTGGCGGTTCACGAAGCGCACCGTCACCGGCGACGCGTGAGTCGCGGAGTCGCAGCCCGGCCAGCGCCGGCGAGGGCGTGAGTGAAGACCTTCCTCGTCCTCGCCGCCGTCCTCTTTTTCGCGGTGACGCTCATCATGGCGGTGTTCTTCCGCGATGAGCGTGCTCGCGGGCGGCTGCGCTTCATTCGCAACGTGGGCTGGGGTTACGTGATCGCGATCATCGTGCTGGCCGCGTGGTCGGTTTACAAGAACGGGTTTTGAGCGTGCGTGTCCTGATCGCGCCACAGGAGTTCAAGGGCAGCCTCGCCGCTGATGAGGCGGCGATGGCCATTGCCTCGGGGTTGCGCGCGGCTCACCCGGACTGGACGTTTGACAACCTGCCGCTGTCGGACGGCGGACCCGGACTCCTCGATGCGATGCGCCGGGCGGTGAAGGCCGACACGATGGCGGCGATCGTCCACGACGCGCTGGGGCGGAAGGTGCTGGCGCGCTACCTGCGGATTCGATCGAGCGGCGAGATCGTTATCGAAGCGGCGCAGGCCAACGGCATGCTCCACGTGAAGCCACACGAGTACAACCCGCTCGGGGCCGACACCTTCGGAGTGGGCGAACTGCTCGCCGACGCAGTGCAGCAAGCCCCGCCACGAATCCTCGTCGGTGTTGGCGGCAGCGTGACCAGTGACGGTGGCGAAGGGATGGCGCGGGCGCTCGGCGCGCGGTTTTTCGACATGGCCGGGCGGACGCTGCCCCCGGGGGGTGGTTCGCTCGGCGACCTCGAACGGATCGAATGGACGCGGCCACACGGCGTCGACGGCGTCGAGCTGGTTGTGGCGACCGATGTGACGAACCCGCTTTGCGGCCCGAACGGCGCGGCGCGCGTGTACGGGCCACAGAAGGGCGCGAGCCCGGAGCAGGTGGACCAGCTCGACGCGGGGCACTTTCGCTACGCGCAGGTGCTGCGGCGGCATTTCGGCGTCGATGTCGCGGCGATGCCGGGCGCGGGCGCTGCTGGCGGTCTCGCGGCGGGACTGGTGGCGTTCCTCGGCGCGCGGATCGCGAGCGGCTTCGACGTGGTGGCCGAAGCGACGAATCTACGTTCGCGCATGGAGGCGGCGGACCTTGTGGTCACCGGCGAGGGCAGCTTCGACAGCCAGTCGGCGCAAGGGAAGGTTACCGGGCGCGTGATCGAACTCGCGGAGGCGTTGGGGAAGCGCGTGGCGGTGTTCGCCGGGCGCACGGACGGCGCGGGCCGAACCGATGTCGCGACTCTTTCGAGCATCGAGCCGGACGCGGCCAGGAGCATGGAGCACGCGGCGGAGTTGCTGAAGGCGGTTGCCTATCGGTGGGCGTCGGAGCGGTAGCGGGAACACGATTCGCGATTCGCGATTCGCCGGGGATTCAACCGCGGGCGGCGGGTTGGAAGAGTTCGACAACGTTCCCGGAAGGGTCTTCGACGAGGATCTGGGCGCCGCCGGGACCCCGAACGATGTCGTTGCGGAACGGGCAGCCGCCGGCACGGAGCCGTTCGACTTCGCGTTCGATGTCGTCGACGATGAGGTGGATACGGTTCCAGCCACCGGGACCGGGGACACGGCCATCGGGCATCGGGCGGCCCGCGGAACTCTGCGGGCCGGCGAGGAGCAAGAGGAGGGCGCCGCGTTTCACCGAACCAAACGCCGGCGCGGCGTTCATTTGCACTTCGAACCCGAGATGCCGGGTGTAGAAGTCAATCGACTCCTTCACGTCGCTCACCATGTAACGGACCTGGACAATCTCTTCCATCGGACTACCTTTCGTTGTTGGCCTTTCGTTCGTCTTTCGTCGAGCGCAGGGCGAGTTCGATAAATGGCCGCAGGCGGGCGGCGATTTCGTCGCGCACGCTGCGATAGGCGCCCAGTCGGGCGTCGTCTTCGCCGCGCACGGCGCCGGGGTCGGGCAGGTCCCAGTGGAGGGTGCTGTGGCGGCCGGGGAGGGTGGCGCAGGTCTCCCGCATGGACTCCGACAGGTTGACGACGTAGTCGAAGTCACCGTGGATGTCTTCGACGTGTTTCGAATGGGCGGCGCGCCAGTCGATGCCGAACTCTTCGAGGACTTCGACCGCGAACCGGCTGACGGGGCGTGGCCGGACACCCGCGGAGGCCGCTTCGAAGCGAGGCCCGCCAAGTTGCCCGAGGAGCGCTTCGCCCAGCTGGCTTCGGCCCGAGTTGGCGTTGCAGAGGAAGAGCACGCGGACCGGCCCGGGCGTGGCGCCGGCCGCGCTGGTGCTCGCGAGTGTGGCGCGAAGATCGCGCAGTTCGCTTTCGATGGCGACAAGTTCTCGGCGGCGTTCGGCGAGCGAGCCCTCCTGGGCACGCAGCAGTTCGGCGACTTCGGCGGGGTTTCCGCCGCCGAGGCAGGCGCGAGCGAGTGCGCCGGCTTCGTTCGCGGGCAACCCGAGCCGGCGCAACGTCGTGATCAGGCGCAGGAGCGAGGCGTCGCACTCGCCGTACTCGCGGTAGCCGTTCTCGCGGCGAGAAGCCCGCGGGAGGATGCCTTCACGTTCGTACCAGCGGACACCGGAGGGTGAGAGTCCGGCGCTGCGGGCGAGTTCGGAAACGTTCATGGGGCGAACGTACACCTTGTAGCGACTGCAAGGTCAACAGGAAAAAGAATTGCTAGCTTTGGTGATCGATAGGTCCTATACTGCCCCTCGGTGGCATACGGAGGCTTTCGCTTGAGCGCTACAGCGAACTACCGGGCGGAGCTGACTGCCCGTCTGCGCGCGGTTACCGAAGACGTTGGCTGGATGATCCGTGGCACCGCCATCGAACAGGCCGCCTACAAACCCGCCGACTACGAATGGTCGATGCATGAGCACCTGTCGCACCTGCGCGACATGGAGCAGCAGGTGTACCTGCCGCTCCTGCGCTGGGCGACGGTGCCGGACATGCTCGATCCGCTCGACTACAGCCGCAAAGAGTGGCACGACCGGCGGTACCGGCCGATGGAGTCGCTCGAAGGGATCTACGCCGATATCCAGCGCATCCGGGAGGAGGAGCTGGCGATCTTCCGCGACCTGAACGACCTGACCTGGGTAAAGCTGCACAACGAGTCGCGCTGGGGTCCGGTGACCTGCCAGTGGATCGCGGAGTTGATGTACCGGCATGCGCTGGATCATCTGCAGTGCATGATGGCGTTGAAGCAGGACCTGAACCTTGCGACACTGCAGCCGCCGCCCATCGTTGTTGGTGGATACATCGGCGGAAGGGTGTAACTTGCCGCTCCGAAGCATTATCTCCATCCCGGCCAGTGGGCCGGGGCTCGACGACGCGCTCGCCAGCCAGGCCGACGCCGTCCTCTTCACGCTGGCTGACGACACCTTCCCGGTGGCCGAACTGCGCGCAGCGGCGGTCGCCGGGATCGCCCGGGCGGCCGAAGCCGGCAAGGCTTCGCTCGTCACGGTGAATCATCCGCGGACCCGGCTGACGCGCGAGGACATCGAAGCAGTCGTTTCGCTGAACCTCGCAGGCGTGCTCATTCCGCATGCGACGGAGCCGCAGGACGTGCGCGACCTCGCCGTGCTGCTGCGCGAGTTCGAACTGAAGCGCGGGGTCGAACCGGGTGATACGAAGGTATTCCCGGTGGTCGATACGGCGCGCGGCCTGTTGCGCAGCGCGGAGATCGCGAGCGCGGCGCCACGGGTGGGCGGGGTCGTGTTCCACTCGCGGAATTACGCGCACGACGTGGGCGCGCGCGATGAGCAGAAGGGCGACCGCCTGGCGTACGCGCGCGGGCAGGTGGTAGCGGTCGCGCGGGGGCTGGGCGGGTTGCCGCTGATCGTCTGCGACGGGCTCGAAATGGTGTATCTCGCGCAGTACGGCTTCGCGGGCGCGATCCTGCCGGACCCGCGAATGGTTCCATCGGCGGCGGCCGCGTTCACCCCGCACGATGCCATCCGCGTGCAGGCGCAGCAGGCGCTGGAGAAGTTCGAACAGGCGCGGATCGAGGGGCTGTGGGTGGCGCGCCACGGCGGCAAGGTGGTCGATGCGGCGGCGGCGAAGCGCGCGCGGGGCATTGTGAGTTAGGGATTCGCGATTCAGTCCTGGCGCGAGCCGCTTCCTTGTGGGCGCGCCTCGGATGTGCGGCGCTGATTGGGGTCATCCCACGTGGGAGGTGTGGCGGCTCCAGAGCTTGAGCGTGGCGCGGAGTTTGTCGACGGTGCCGTTGTCGATCATGGCATCGCTGAGGACACAGTCGCTGAGATGTTTTTCGAGGACGAGGACGCTGGCGCTTTCGAGGCCGGAGCGAGCGGCGAGCAGCTGTGTCAACACGTCCTCGCAGCAGCGGCCGTCTTCGAGCATCGTACGCAGGCCACGGATCTGGCCTTCGACCCTTGCCAGGCGGTCCAGCAATTTCTTGGTCTCTTCTGGGGTCATGGCGAGTTCTCCTACTGTTGACAAGCATACCCCATGGGGGTATCGTGTGGCTATAGCGCAACGGTCCCGGTTCGAGGGCCGCGAAAGGAAACACCACCAATGTCCGAAGCCCAACTCTCTGAAGTTCGCGAAACCACCGACGCCACCTGGGAAGCCGATGTGCTGAAGGCCGATCAGCCGGTCCTGGTCGACTTCTGGGCGCCGTGGTGCGGCCCCTGCCGGATGGTGAGCCCGATCGTCGATGAGCTGTCGGTCGAGTACAAGGATCGCGTCAACTTCTTCAAGATGAACACCGATGAGAACCCGACGGTACCGAGCAAGCACGGCATCCGGAGCATCCCGTCGCTGCTGATCTTCAAGGGCGGCGAGCTGAAGGGCACCGTGGTCGGGTTCCGCCCGAAGAGCGACATCAAGAAGCGTATCGACGAAGCCCTCGCCTAGTCTTCGCGCGGCAGTGCACGTTGTGAGAGGCCGGGGGTTCGCTCCCGGCCTTTCGTTCTGATTGGAGCAATCACGGGTGGAAACGTTCGATATCGCCATCGTTGGTGGCGGCGGCGCTGGCCTGACGGCCGCAATCTATGCAGCGCGGGCGGCGCGCTCAACCATCGTCTTCGAAGGCAACGTCACGGGCGGACAGATCGCGACGACCGACCTGGTCGAGAACTTCCCCGGCTTCCCCGACGGCGTCAACGGGTTCGACCTGGCGCAGAACATGCTGAAGCAGGCGGAGAAGTTCGGCGCACGCGTGGAGTATGCGCGGGTCGAGCGGCTGACACGTTGCGAAGACCGGTCGTTCGAACTCGAAACCGAGAACGAGACCTTCCGCGCCCGGGCGGTCATCGTCACGGCCGGGGCCGACTACAACAAGCTCGGCGTGCCGGGCGAGGCGGAGTTCGTGGGCAAAGGCGTGAGCTACTGCGCGACCTGCGACGCGGCGTTCTTCCGCGAGCAGGACGTGCTCGTGGTTGGCGGCGGCGATGCGGCAGTCGACGAGGCACTGTTCACCACGCGCTACGCAAAGTCGGTGACGATCGTGCACCGGCGCGACACGCTGCGCGCCAGCGGCATCCTCCAGGCGCAAGCGAAGGCGAACCCGAAAATCGGGTTCATCTGGGACACCGTGGTCGAGCGGATCGGGGGCAACGGGGCGGTCGACCACGTTATCCTGAAGAATGTGAAGACCGGCGAGGAACGCCGCCATGAGACCTCAGCGGTGTTCATCTTCATCGGGCAGACGCCGAACAGCCACCTGCTCAACGGCATGGTCGACCTCGATGCTGGCGGCCACGCAATCGTCGATCTGCAGATGAAGACCGGGGTCCCGGGGCTCTTCGTCGCGGGCGACGTGCGGACGAACGCGGCGCGCCAGTTGATCAGCGCATCGGGAGATGGGGCGACGGCAGCGATCGCTGCCGAGCACTACCTGCAGTCGCTCAGCCGCCAGGCGGATTAGTCGGGCGGGAGATCCTTGGCGAGGCTTTCGTAACGCCGGGCGTACCTGCCGACGTCCGGTGCGGAGCCCATGGCGGCATCGACTTCGGCGCCATACTTGGCCTCGGCTTCTTCGAGCTGGTCGGCCACCGTGCGGTGGCGGACGAACTTGCTGACGATGCGGCGCATTTCGTGGCCGTGCTCACTGCCAGCCTGCTTGCATGCTGGCGGGATGACTTCCGCCAGCATCGTGCGGCTGAAGACCTCGTCGCGGCTGCCGCATTTCGCGCACATGAACTCATAGAGGGGCATGGCCGAATGGTAGACCGAACGAGCTTCGGTTGCCACACGGCCCGCGGCTAGAGGATCGGCAGGTACTCGCTGAGTTCGAAATCGGAGATGTGCCGGCGGAAGCGCTCCCACTCGATCTTTTTGTTCTTGATCAGCGATTCGAAGACGTGGTCACCGAGGGCGGAGCGGAGGAAGGCGGAACCTTCGGCGACCTCGATCGCTTCGGTGAGGCTGCCGGGGAGCGTCTGGATACCGCGCGCCTTGCGTTCCTCGGCGGTCAACTCGAAGACGTTCTCTTCGACGGGCGGCGGGGGCTGGCGTTCGTTCTCGATACCGTCGAGGCCGGCCGCGAGCATCACGGCGAAGGCCAGGTACGGGTTGCACGCAGGGTCCGGAGAGCGGTACTCGATGCGCGTGTGCATCTCCTTGCCCGGCTTGTACTCGGGGATACGGATAAGGTCGCTGCGGTTACGGCGGGCCCAGCTCATGTAGACCGGGGCCTCGAAACCGGGCAGCAGCCGCTTGTAGCTGTTGACCCACTGGTTGGTGACGAGGGTGATGGCGGGGGAGTGTTCGAGCAGGCCGGCGATGTAGCCACGCGCGACGGCGCTCAGGTTGTACGGGTCGGCAGGGTCGAAGAAGGCGTTCCGTTCACCCTTGAAGAGCGACTGGTGGACGTGCATGCCGGAGCCGTTCTGGTCGGCGACGGGCTTGGGCATAAAAGTGGCGTAGACGCCGTTGGCGAGCGCGATCTCCTTGACGACGAGGCGGTAGGTCATGGCGGCGTCCGCCATCGTCAGCGCATCGGTGTAGCGGAGCGTGATTTCGTGCTGGCTGGGGGCCACCTCGTGGTGGCTGTATTCGACTTCGATGCCCATCGCTTCGAGGGTGAGCACGGTCTCGCGGCGAAGGTCGCTGCCGGCGTCGGAGACCTGGTCGAAGTAGCCGCCACGGTCGAGCGGTTCGGTGCCGCCGAGGCTCTTGAAGTAGAAGTACTCGAGTTCGGGGCTAACGTAGAACGTGTAGCCGAGGTCGGCGGCGCGCTTGAGCTGGCGCTTGAGGACGTAGCGCGGGTCGCCTTCGAACGGTTCGCCGTTGGGGTGGTAGATATCGCAGAACATGCGCGCGACGCCAGATTCGCGGGGGCGCCAGGGGACGAGCTGGAAGGTGGCCGGGTCGGGCCGGGCGATCATGTCGGACTCGTCGATACGGGCGAACCCTTCGATGCTCGAGCCGTCGAAGCCCATGCCGTCATCGAGCGCTTTTTCGAGTTCTTCGACGGTGGTGGCGAAGCTCTTGAGGGCGCCGACGATATCGGTGAACCAGAGCCGAACGAACTTCACGTCGTTCTCGCGGCAGGCGGAAATGACGTAGTCGGACGATTCGCTCATGACAACCTCTTCGCAGATGCGTGGGCGTTACGGCCCGCGCGCTTGAGGATACCGCCGAAGTGTTTCGAATGTGCTACGGGACGACGGTGGCGCTCAGTCGCCTTCGACGGCACGAACGGCTTCGGCGGGCCCACGGCCGTCGCGGACGGCTTCGAGAGCCGGGAGGTACTGGTTCATGGTGGCGATGTTGGCGTCGAATGCGCCATCGAAGAGGGCCGGCGTCATGCGCGCCTCATCGAGGTTGATAGCGGTCTTGAAGCGGATCTCACCGTCGTCGTAGTCGAGTTCGAAGTTGCCGACGGGGAGGCCGTAGTTGATACGTGTGATGGCCTCGGCGAAGGCGGCCAGCTTATCGGCGGCGGCCGTCCAGGGGACGAGCGAATAGATGGCGAACCGGTTCGTACGCTCACGGCCCATGATGTACACGGTCCAGGCGCCGCTTTCCTCGCTGATCTCGGCCATGATCACTTCGTCGTCGAGGGTGTCGTCCCAGGCGATTCCGCGTTCTTCGAGGTTCGCTTCGGCGACGGCGAGGATGGCGAGGCGCAACGACTGACCGCCGGAGGCGTGTACGGTGCTGTAGCCTTCGCGCAGGCTGCCGCCGTCGGCGTCGCGGAGAACCTCCTTGGTGACGGAGAGGGCGAACCAGCTGTCGGTTTCGAGCAGGGGCGAACCCTCGCTGAGCGCGGCGAACGCGGGCCCGGCAACGAGGATGTCGTCGCCGAGGACGGCAATGCCGGGCAGGTAGGCGGCATCGAGCCGGGCTTCGACCTGCACGTCGGCGTCGGCGACGAAACTCGCGGCCAGCGGGCCACGCGATTCGGGTGTGAGGTGAAACAGCGACTCGTTGATCGCGCGGCGGTACTCCCCGGGCGCGAGGGTGAAGGTGAACCGCGCCTCGGTGAGCGAGCCCGCTTCGCGATCGAGCGCAAGGTCAACGGCGTGGATGTGGAGCGGTGAACCGGATGGGACGGCAAGCTCCATGGGCGCATCGAGCGCAAAGTGGGTGGTGGAGGTGCTCACGCGGCCCCCGGAAAACGCGCTAGTCGACTGACCACGTACCACCGTCGTAGACCACGCGGAGAAGCCGCTGCCCCTGCTTCACCTTCATCTCGAAGACACCGGCGTTCACGTTGATGTTTTTGATGTACTCGAGCTTGAATTCGAACACCCACTTCTTCTCGAAGAAGTCGTACATGCCCTGGATAGAGAGCTTGAGGTCGACAGGGGCGGCGAAGCCCGGAGGCGGCTGGCCGCTCTCGAACTTCGGCACGAAGGCTTCCTTCGGCACCTGTGCGAGCTGGGTGATCGCGGTTGCGCCGTTTTCGCAGCCACCAATGATCTCGCCGACGTTCTGGCTGGCCGTGTTCTTATCGGTCGAAGCGCCGGTGGCGGCTGCCCGGATGCCGCGCGCGACACTCGCGCCGATGGCGGTTGCGTAGCCGCCGAGGCCACCGGCTACCAGTTGCTCCATCGGTAGCGAGGCCGATGCTTCGAGGCCGACCTTGACCGCCTGGAGGTGGGCCGCGCCGGCGTTTCGCATCTGGGTGGACCAGTCGATGCCGACCTTGAGTGCACCCGCGAAGGGGCCACCGGTGGCACTGAAGCCGAACTCAAGGTGGTGGACACTCTCACCGAGGTGGTGCTGGGCGCCACGAATGGCCGGCGCCTTGAGCGCCTTGCCAAGTTCGCCACCGTGGCGGGATTTGAGGCCTTTCACCGAGTCGTGGTCGTACTTCTGGCCGGTTGAGAACTGGCCGCCACCTTCGGCATCGACGACGCCGCCGATGCCGCCCTTGGCTTTCGCGCCGGCGAACCCGCCGGTCTCGACGTATGCGCCGGCCTGGTCGGAGTCGCCCGGAGTGAAGGTCGACTTGTCCTTGAAGTTCTCCTTTTCGACCTTTGCCGCCCACTTTTCGGAGCGGTTCCAGCCGACGGCGGTGGCCGAGCCGCCCCAGATGAAGTTCGCCATCTCGCGTGGGAGGACTTTCGATTCGCGGAAGCGGCGGTAGACACCGTAGGAGATGAGTTCGAGAGCCTTTTCTGGGGTCCCGCCCTGGGCTTCGAGGTACATGCCGAGTTCGCCGCCGATTTCGGCGACGTTGCCGATCTTCGCACCCCCGACGACGGCGAGTTCGAAGCGCATCTTCATGGACTTCTTCTTGAGCCGCTCGACGGAGGCCTTGATGCGGAAGCCAAGGTAGCCGACGCCGGATGGGTCAACCGGCACCTTGACGGCGATCTCGATTTCGCCGGTATCGCCGCTGGCGGGCGCCGCGGCCGAGAAGACCGGGCCGAGGCGCGAGAGGATGGAGGAGAAGTTGCCCTCCATCTGCGATTTGAACTGGTTTTCGGTGCGGGTGACCGGTTCCTGCTTTTCGCCGAGGAACTCGCGGCTCTTTTCGCGGATGCCGGTGAGGTCGGCGAGTTCCTTGCGCGCGTCAGCCTGGAGCTTCATCAGGCCGGGGATGCGTTTTGTGCTGCGCGACTTGTCGCCTTCGTGGGTGGTGAACCAGATGTCGATGTCTTCGACGATCTCGTGGAGGATGTTGATCGCGCGGTCCTGCTTCGCGCCGGGAACCAACTGGCCGCCACTGGACTTGATCTCGTCGAATTCGCCGAGCAGCTTGTCGAGTTGCTTCATGGTCTTGCCGCGACCGGCGAGGAAGCCGGCGTCGGTCTTCGACTTGAACTCTTCGCGGCTCCAGAGGCGCTGCACGGGGATCGCGGTCTGCTGGCGCGGCGGCAGCTTACCGGTGGTGCGGGTGGTGACAGCGGCCTGGACGGCGCGGTTCCCGGCCAGCCGTTGGAGGTCGATGATGCTGGTTGGCCCGGGCTGGGCCATCACACCGTTCTGCGGTTGGCGTTGCACAGCCTTCTGCGAGGCAGTGGTCGAAGTGGGGGTAGGGGGGCGCCGGTTTGCGGGCGCGTAGCTTCGGCGCGGCATCGGCGGTAGCTTACGCCCGGCGCGGCTGTTGCAGGAAGAGTTTCTACAAAATTCTGCCAAAGAGGTCGTACTCTTCGGCGGCCTCGATGAGTACACGAGCTTTCAAACCCGGGTGGGCACGGCCACGAGCGAAGACCAGACCGTCAACTTCGGGCGCTTCGCGGTAGGTGCGGCCGGCGACGACGGGGCCGCCATCTTCGTCTTCGCCGGCGCCCTCGACGAGGAGGTCAAGTTCGCGGCCGACGAAGCGCTTCGACTGCTTCGCGGCGATCTTGCGCTGCTGGCGCATAAAGCGGTCGCGGCGCTCGTACTTCACCTCTTCTACCACCTGGTCTTGCATGTCGAATGCGCCGGTCCACTGCTGGAGCGAATATGTGAAGCAGCCCGCGTGGTCGAAGCGGATAGTGCGGGCGAAGTCGAGCAGTTCCTGGAACTCGGCGTCGGTCTCGCCGGGGAAGCCGGCGATAAACGAGGTGCGGAGCACGATGTCGGGCATGGCAGCGCGCAGGTCGCGGATGAAACCGTGGACCTTGTCGAGGTTGCTCGGCCGCTTCATCCGGCGAAGGACGGCTTCGCTGCCGTGCTGGAGCGGCACGTCGAGGTAGTGGACAACGTTGGGGAGCGCGGCCATCGTTTCGATGAGCTTCGGCGAGACGCGGCTCGGGTAGGCGTACATGAGCCGCAGCCACGTCTCGGGAACCGCCTCCGAGAGCATTTCGAGGAGACCGGGGAGGCCGGAACCGGCTGCCATGCCGAGGTCTTCGCCCCAGGCCGTCGTGTCCTGGCCGACGAGCACGAGTTCCTGGGCGCCGGCGGCGACGAGACGCCGGGCTTCCTTCACGAGCCAGCCGGCAGGAGCGGACCGCAGTCCGCCCTTGATCTTCGGGATGACGCAGAACGCGCAGGGAGCATCACAGCCGTCAGAGATCTTGAGGTACGCCGACGGGCCCGAGACCTTCACGTTGCTCTCGGGGATGTCGTGGATGGCGTCGACGTCGACGCTGAGGAGACGGGCGACGTCCTGCCACTGGCCGACGCCGAAGATGTGGTCGATTTCGGGGTGCTCTTCCTTCACCTGGCGGCCGTACAGCTGAGTCATGCAGCCGGCGACGATGAGCACCTGGCCGTCGCGCTTGGCGGCGGCAAGTTGCTCGACGGTCTCCATGGACTGTGCCTGGGACTGCTCGATGAAGCCGCAGGTGTTCACGATGATCGCGTCGGCGTCGGCTGGCTGGATGACTGGGAGGAGTTCGCCGCCGGTGAGCAGGCGTTCGAGGTGCTCGCTATCGACGTCGTTCTTCGGGCAGCCGAGGGTGACCAGGTGGTAGGTCTTGGGAACTGCCATTACTGACCGTCACTGATCACGATGTTGACCGTGCCACCGGCGGCGAGAGCGCTGCCCGCCGCTGGCGACTGGTCGGCAATCGTGCCTTTTTCGAACCCGGTGACCTTCGTGCGCAGTTCGCTCACCTTGTAGCCGGCTTCGAGGAGCGCCTTCTTCGCGGTTGCTTCGGGCAGACCGACGAGTGTAGGCACCTGGCCGGGGGTGATCTTCACGCCCGACGGTGATGAGTCGGCGGCGCCGGTGGTGGTGGCGCTGGTGGTGGCGGGCTTCGTGGGGTCGGGGGAGGTGCCGGGAGGCGCATCGCCGCCACCGAGGTTGGAGATAAGGAGGGCGAGGAGCACGGTCCCCAGCACGACGCCGATCGCAGCGATGGCGACGACCATCGAGCGGGTCTGCGCGGCCGGGTCGGTCTTCAGCTTGCGGGCGGGGTTCGGCACACCGATATCGACGCCGATGACGGGCTCCCAGCCGGGATCGCGCTGTTCCTCGGCCTTCGGCAGCGGCCGGGGGAATCCGCGCTGGACCGGGGCCGGCCTGGGCGGCGGCTGGCGGCCGGCAGGCTTTTCGGGCGCTGGTTCGCGCGCCTGGGCGGGCTTGCTGTGCCACGTGGGCCGGGCGGCGGATTGCGCGCTAATCGGGCGTTCGCGGCTGGCACGAGCCGGTGGCGACGCCGCTTCGGCGACCTGCTGGTACTCGGGGTCCTCTTCCCGCGGGAACATGGCGAGCGTCTCGGCGGGGTCGATCCCGAGGTACTGGGAATAGCTGCGGAGGAAGCCGCGCGCATAGACAGGCGCCGGTATGACCTCGAATTGCTCGGATTCGAGCGCCTGGAGGTACCGGCGGGAGATGCGTGTGTCGCGTTCAGCGTCTTCGAGCGTCAGGCCGCGCGCTTCTCGCGCACGCGTCAGGAGGCTCCCCAGTTCACCCATGTCGTAGTCCTAAAGGGTACCGCGAACGTACCAGAACGGCAGGCTAGGCGGTAGAACCGGGGAATGCGCGCGACTGTCAGGCGTCATGCCGCTGGAGGACGCGCGTGATCCGTTCGACGCCCAGGTCTTCGCCGGGGATCGCCAGTGTCCCGGTATCGCGCAGTTCTTCGAGCGAACGGCGGATGTCGCTGAAGTGGCGGAACATCACGCCGAGGTGAATGTAGAGCGCGAAGCCCATCGCCTGGGCCTCCGCGGGTGTCACGAGCCACGAGTTCAACAGCTGCGGGATGCCCGCGAGGTCGCGGGCGGCACGTTCGACCAGGTCGCGCGTCTTCAGGCCGTCCATGAACACCATGTCGGCGCCTGCCTCGCGGTACCGTTTCGCCCGGGCGACGGCGTCGTCCCAGCCGTTCGGCTGGAGCGCGTCGGTGCGCGCGATGAGGACGAGTCCGGGGTCGGTGCGGGCAGCGACGGCGGCCCTCACCTTTAGGACCATCTCGTCGGCGGGGATGACACGCTTGCCTTCGAGGAAGCCGCAGCGCTTCGGCCAGTCCTGGTCTTCGATGTGCAGGGCCGCGACGCCCGCGCGCTCGTAGAGGGTGACGGTGCGGGCGATGTTCGATTCGTTCCCGTAGCCGGTATCGGCGTCGGCGATGACAGGGACCGAGACGGCGCCAGCGATGCGCGCCGCGTTGGCCGACATTTCGCCGAGGCCGATGAGCCCCATGTCCGGGAGGCCGTACGAGGCGGCCGTGCCGAAGCCGGTCATGTAGACAGCTTCGAAACCGGCTTCTTCGGCGAGGCGGGCCTGCACGCCGTCGAACACGAAGGGCGCGGTCACACAGCCCTCTTTCATCAGCGCGCGCAGGCGTTCACCGGGGGTCGTCATCAACGCAGCGCCGCTGTCTGGGCCGTGTCGAGGTACTCGTCGAGCCGGGTGATAAGCCCGTTTTCGATGGTCACGACGACGCAGGCGGGGACTTCGAGCGGGGTGCCGTTCGGCGCTGTCCCGCGAAGGACGTGCTGCTCAACGAAGCCCGCGCCGGTATCGAAGCTCCGGCTCTCTTCGTAGCGCATGCCCTTGATGTTCCGCGTGACCCAGCGGAGGACGGCCAGGTTCTGTTCGGCAGTCTGTTCGACCATGTCGTAGTTGTGCCAGATGACGGCGTTGGGTGCATAGAGCGCGCGCACGGTGTCGACGTCTCCAGCGGCAATGGCGGCGAACAGGCGGTCGCAGATCTCGAGGTTGGTAGCCATGCGCACGATTGTCCGATGCGCCCCGGGCGGTGTCGATACGATGCTGCCCCATTGCTCTTTGTGTCATTCGCTATAGGCAGGCGCCCCCGTGAAGCGGTATCGTCCGTGCCGTCCGATTCGCGCCCGGCGGACGGGAGGGATGGAGATGGGAACAGAGGAAGCAACGGACACGGCGAGGCCGGTGGTCCGCCGCGGGATCGTCATTGTCCATGGCGTGGGCGAGCAGCAGCGTGGCGAATACATCGGTTCGTTCGTCGAGCCGCTTGCGGGCTTCGTGGCCGACAGCTGCGGTTCGGAGAACGTGAGCGTGACGGTTCGAAACGAACCGGAGGCGCCGGCCTGGGCGACGCTCTTCATCCACGGCGACAGGCGCGACGAGGAGTGGCACATCCGCGAGGCGTGGTGGGCGCGCGACTTCCGGCCCAGTTCATCGAAGACGGTGCTTTTCTGGGCGATCATCGCCGGGCTCACCATCGCGTGGGCAACCTGGCGGTCGGTGTTCGTACGAGCTGTGGCGCGGACGTTCCACGACTACCAGCAGATGAAGCTTTCGCGTGACGACCTGATGGGGCGGCCTGCCGGGCGGACACCGGAGGGCAAGCTGTACCTCCTGCCGGAGGCGCAGCATGGGCTCTGGGTGGCGCCCCAGACACTGCCGTGGAAAGCGGTGCTCGATGCGCTCGTCTGGCTGTTCATCTGCGTGCTCTATGTGGCGGGGACGGCGCTGTTGCTGGTCGTGCTCGTGCCGCTCTACCTGTTCCTGCTGCTGCCGCTGAGCTTCGTGCTGCCGGGGCCGGTCAGTGCGGTGCAACGAAAGCTGGCCGGGATCATCGTCTCGACCATTGGCGACCAGCAGGCGATCACGGCGCGGCGATTCGCTCTCGCGGGGGCTTCGAACGAGGTGGCCCAGGCGCTCTGGTGGATGCTGAACAAGCGCGGCCTTGCCCGGGCGAAGCGCGCGACCGAGGGGTTCACCGGCTACGAAACCGTGACCGTCGTCGCGCACTCGGGGGGCTGCGTCGTCTCGTTCGATGCGCTCGCCGGGCAGGTGAAAGAGTGGCTGGCTGACCCCGAGCTACCGGCGGGGGTCTCGCGGCCGAAGCGCATCGGGTGGATCACGGCCGGGAGCGGGCTGAACCTGGCCTACCGCATGCGGCGGACGCGCGACCCGCGCGAGGTCGCGTTCTGGCGGCGGTCGCTGGTTGGCTTCGTGAACTGGACGAACATCTACGCGCGGTACGACCCCGTGCCCCAGGGCCCGCCGCCACCGGACCTGGTGACGACGCTGCTGCGCGAGGACGGCCTGATCGACGGCGTTTCGCAGTCGCGGCCTCCGTACGTCTGCCTGCGCGTGGTGAATGATGACTTCCCCGCTTCGGATCACAGCCGCTACTGGACGAACCGGGTGGAGGTGATGAGCCGGGTGGTAGCGCTCATCGCGGATTCGGCGCGGGCCGCGCGGGAGTTGGACCCGCAGGATGGGAGCTTCCCGGCGACGCTGTCACCGGCGCTCGATGCGGCGATCCGGGCCAACGCCAACCCGGAAGCGATGCGCCAGCATCGACGGTGCGCGCTCAAACGGCAGGCGCCGATGTACCTCGGGATCCTCGCGGTCGCCGGTGTGCTGGCGTTCGCGGCGGCGCTCGGGCGCCAGTTCCTCGACATCGACCTCATCGACCGGGCGATGCCGCACAGTCTTTTCGGGATAGACATCGGCGACCAGCGGGCGTGGCTGTGCGGGGCGGTCGTGGGACTGTTCGCGGTGATGGTCGCGGGGCAGTTACTGGCCTTCCTCGGGCAACTGGCGAGCTGGACGCGGGCCGGTGGCAACGCGGCCATTCTGCCGGTTGGCGGGCTGATGGTGGCGCTTGGCGCGGGCGTGGTGGGCGTGGCGCTGGCCTTGCTTTCGCGAGCGCTGCAAGGCCGGTGAGCCGCAACCGTGTCCAAAACACAAAGCCCCTCTCGCAGCCGCGAGAGGGGCTTCGCCGTAGGCGTTGAATGCTCGCCTGTTTAGGAAACGAGCGTGCCGAGAATGCGCTCGACCTGGTCCAGCGGGCCCTGCGGCATGCTGATGCTGGGGAGGTCGACGCCGAGCTTGCGGCGCTCTTCGATGCCGGCGGCGACGGTTTCGAGGTCGCCCCAGACGGCGGTCTCTTCGAGCATCTTTTCGCCCATGGCGGCCATCAGTTCGGGGTTGGTGCCGAATGGCGGCGGCTTGTGCGTCTCGGCAACCTTGCGCATGGCCGCGACTTCTTCGCCGAAGCCGTTGCGGGTGAGCATCTCGTGGTAGAAGTCGCCCATGTTGGTGACGTACCACGAGATGGGGCCGGCGGCCTGCATCTTCGCCTTCTGCTCATCCGGGTTGATGACGACGGTGATGGAAGCGACGCATTCGACCGCGTCTTCGGCGCGGCCAGCGGCGCCGGCGGCGGCTGCAAGCGTCTTCTTGCCGTCCATGATCTTCGACTTCGGCCAGTAGATCGGCATCCAGCCATCGGCGACGGTGGCGAGGGACTGCATGCTCTTTGGCGAAATCGAAGCGACGTAGACCGGGATGTGCTTGCGGGGCGGCTCGAAGAGGAGCTTGAAGCCGCGCTGCAGCTTGTAGATCTGGCCGTCGTAGAAGACTTTTTCGCCAGAGACCATCATGTTGATGATCTCGATGTACTCCTTCGTGCGCTGGATCGGCTTGGAGAACTTCTCGCCGTGCCAGTGTTCGATGACCCGGTCGCCGGAGGTGCCGAGGCCGAGGATCATACGGCCGCCGGAGAGTTCGTCGAGGGTGGCGGCGGTCATCGCGAGGACCGCGGGCGAGCGGCCGAAGACCGGCGCGATGCCTGTGCCGAACTTGATCTTGCTGGTCTGGAGGGCGATCTGGGTAAGCAGCGAGAACTGGTCGCGTCCCCAGGTTTCGGCCGTGAAAACGGCTTCGACGCCAACCTCTTCGGCGACCTTAATCCGGTTGATGATCTCCTTGTTCTGTTCCGGGTTCCCGGTGAAGCCGACAGAGACGGCCAGACGCCTGGGCATGCGTCACCCCACATTCTGAATAAGGTGTGTCCGTTGCATGGTAGGACGGTCGCCAATCTAACAAACGGCCCGGAGGGCGGCAAACTCAGGAGAGGCGGGCGCGGGCCGGTTCTTCGCCGTGGCCGTGGAAGTCGCACGGGTGAGCGAGGACGGAGTTCATCAGCATCTGGGGCAGTTCGGCGAGAATGTAGTCGGTCTTCAGTGGACCATCCGGGCGGCGCCAGATGAAGTTCCCGTTGACCGCGAACATGAGGGTGTAGCGCAGGAATCGCGGGTCACGGTCAACGAATACGCCGGTTTCGATGCCGGCGCGGAGGATCTCCGTGAGGAGCCGCTCGTACTGGCGGTCGACGAGGCGGATGCGGGCGCGGGCGTCTTCGGAGAGGCCGCGCGGCCGCCCGGCAAGGAGGGTGCTGCGGTTGAGGGGCTCCATGCCGACGGTGATGAGGTCACAGAGCGCGGCGTAGAGGGTGCGCTCCGGTGGCTCGTTCCGAGCCATGATCGCTTCGAGGCGTTCGACCGCGCGGGTGACGGCCTCGACGACGATTTCGGCGTAGAGGTCTTCCTTGCTGCGGAACTGGTAGTAGATAACGGCGCGGCTTGTGCCCATGCGAGTGGCGACGTCTTCGAGGGTGGCCTGGGCGTAGCCCTTGGCGATGATGACTTCGGCCATGGCGAGCATGATCGCGCGCCGCCGCGCGAGGGTGCGGGCAGGATCCTGGACGCGGTATCCGCGAAGGCCAACCTCTTCGGCCATGGAGCAGATGCCTTTCGGAAAAGTCTTGACAAGGGTAGCACGCGCGCCTAGATTCAGCGCCGCCGACTAAACACGGCTGTATAAGCAGTCTTGGCGGTCGGTTTCGGCCTTTCGTTCATCCACGAGGACGAGCTCTTTCTCAGGGGGCGAGTGCCAGCCGTGGAGTACGAACCTGGGCGATGGGGCAACGTGCCCGGCCGTGGTGTGGCTCCACGCGCCGGGCCTCGCCCAGGGTTCCCATTTCTGTACGAACACCCGGCGATCAGTGAACCCGTGGCACGGAGGGCATTCGTACTGAATTTGGAACGCATTTGCACCGTCGATGCATGGTATTGACCAATCGGCGGGGTAAAGGGTATACACCCGGCAGATCGTTGGCCGGGAACAAGGCAACGGAGGGACGCACGTGATGGAACGCGACAACTACTGGAATCGGCGGCTACAACGGCGGAGGCTCATCGGGGGCGCTGGCACGGCCGCCCTCGGCGCGACGACCTGGGCCCTCGCGGGCTGCGGCGACGATGATGACGACGGCGGCGGGAACAGCGCAACCGCCACGGCAGCCGGGGTGAAGCCCGGTACGGCGACCGCGCCAACGCCAACCACCGCAGGCGAAGTGATCAAGAAAGACGGCGTCGGCAAGGCGCGCCAGACCGCCATCTTCGCTTCCATCAATCCCTATGCCGGCCTCGACAGCGGGCTGCTCTGGGGGTTCACGATTTTCGACCGTCTCTGGTACACCCCGCTCGACACGGGCATTCGCGAGAACTTCCTCGCGGCCAGCATCGAGCAGCCAGATCCGCTCCACTTCACGGTGAAGCTGCAGGAGTCGTTCTTCCACGACAAGGCGCCGGCGAACGGTCGCGCGGTAAAGGCTTCGGACGTGAAAGCGAGCTTCGAGAGTGCGGCGAAGCAGACCAAGATTTCGAACAGTTCGTGGTGGTCCAACGTCTTCGACCACATCGAAACGCCAGATGACAAGACACTGAACTTCGTCCTCAAGGCGGTGGACGCATGGACGTTCACGTCGACGAACGGCGGCAGCCCGATCGCGAGTTCGATCCTCCCCGAGGAGATCGCGAAGGACCCGACGTCGATGGACAAGGACCTGGTGGGCAGCGGGCGCTTCCAGTTCGTGAGCCAGGAGAACGGCGCGAACTTCAAGGTCAAGCGGTTTGACAAGTGGCGGATCAAGGGCGAACCGTACCTCGCCGGGCAGGACTGGAAGCTGATCCAGGAGCAGGCCGCGGCGCTCGCTGCGTTTTCGGCGCAGGAGATCGACGGTGTCGCGCTCAACAACAAGCTCGAACGGGAAGACCTTGTGAAGAAGCACGGCGACAAGATCGTGATCGACTCCGAGGATTCGCGCAGCGTCTGGTTGCTGCAGACGCGTGGCGACGGTGGCTTCGCGGACGTGCGTGTGCGGCAGGCGATCTACCTGGCGCTCGACCGCAAGGAGATGATCAACCTGATGAACTTCGGCGAAGGGAAGTTCAGCGGCCCCGTGCCGCCGGCCTTCGGCGAAGCGCTGACGACCGCGGAGATCGATGGGAGCTACGCAAAGAGCGATCCGGCCGAGGCGAAGAAGCTGCTCGCGGCGACCACCTTCGACGTCGCCCACGAATACGAACTGAAGTACCCGCTGCTCGGCGACCGCTACCAGCAGTTCGCCCAGATCTGCCAGTCGCAGCTGCAAAAGAACCTCGGGTTGAAGATCAAGCTCGTACCGGAAGACTTCGGGAAATGGCTCGCGCAGTCGCTCTACGGCTCGCAGTACGACGGCTTCATCACCTACCCGACGCTGGCCTATGACGACCCCAGTTCGTACATCGGCGCCTACACGAAGAAGATTGGCGGCCGGCCAAACTGGGCCGCGTTCTCCGATGACGAACTCGACGCGCTGGTGATCAAGCAGAAGACGATTCTCGATGATAAGGAGCGCCGGGCCGCCGTCCAGGACATCCAGAAGAAAGCGTATGCGAAGGCGGCGCCGTTCATCCCGACGTTCATCGCGGTCACGAACACGGCGACCTGGGCGTACGTGAAGGGCCGGGTTATCGGGCGCGGGAGCTACGGGCTCTTCAACGGCAAAGTCTACATCGATAAGGGCTGAGCCAACCGCATGCGCCAGTACGCCCTGCGCCGGCTCGCCTATCTGCCGCTGATCGTGATGGTCGTCTCGATCCTGACCTTCTTCACGTTGCGGCTGCCGTTCGCGACCGACCCTTCGACGCTTTACGTGAACCAGAACACCACGGTGGAGCAGCAGCAGGAGGTGCGCCGCGAACTCGGCATCGATAAACCGGTGCTCGAACAGTTCGTAACCTGGCTGGGCGACCTCGCGCGGGGCGACCTGGGGCACACGTTCCGGAGCAACCAGCCTGTTTGGCCCGAGATCCAGCGGCGCTGGCCGGTCAACCTCGAAATCCTCCTGCTGTCGGTCACCTTCAGCACGCTGTTCGGGGTCACGTTCGGGGTGATCACAGCGGTCAAGCAGAACTCGGCGGTGGACTACGCATTCCGCGTCTTCGCGGTCTTCGGGCAGTCCATCCCCGAGTTCTTCCTGCTCATCCTGCTGATCGTGCTGCCCTCACTCTGGTGGAACTACTCGCCACCGGTGGGCGGGCACGTCTCGATCTTTTCCGACCCGTGGACGAACCTGCGACTCTACCTGCCGCCGACGCTTCTGCTTGGCGTCGGTGGCGCCGCGCTGATGATGCGCCTGACGCGCTCGACGCTGCTCGAGGTGTTCCGGCAGGACTACATGCGCACGGCCCGCGCCAAGGGCCTGGCGGGCCGCACCGTGGTGCTCAGCCACGGCTTGCGCAACGCGATGATCCCGATTATCACGCTCATCGGCGCGCATGTGACGGCGCTCTTCTTCGGGTCGCTCATCCTCGAGCAGATTTTCAGCATTAATGGCCTCGGGCAGTTCTTCCTCGTCTCGGCGGTCACCGCCGACTTCCCGGTGATCCAGTTCCTCGTCTTCTACACGGCGATTGTGGTGGTGACGATGAACCTGCTCATCGACCTTTCGTACGCCGTTATCGACCCACGGGTGAAGTACTCCTGATGGCCACACAGACCGCAACCAGCAACACCGCTTTCGATTGGGCCTACGTGCCGTACCAGCCGAGCTGGCCGCGGCGGATGGCGCGGCTCGCCCGCCAGCACCCGGCGGGCGTCTTCGGCCTCGTCATCCTGATCCTTTTCGTGGTGCTCGGGCTGTTCGGGAAGCAGCTTGCACCGTACCCGGCGGATGAACTGAGCGTCGGCACGCCGCTCCAGGGGCCGTCGTCCGCGCACCCGTTCGGGCTCAACCAGAACGGGCAGGACATGCTCAGCCGGGTGATGACTGGCGCTCACGTCTCGTTCGTCATCTCGTTCTGGGCGGTGTTCCTCGGGGCTGGCGCGGGGTCGTTTCTCGGCATCCTCGGCGGTTACTTCGGGCGCTGGCTGGACTACCTGGTCCAGCGGTCGGGCGAGGCATTCGCTGCGTTCCCGACGCTCGTCCTCTTTCTTATGTTGCGAACCGCGTTCGGGCCGACGCTGAAGGCGATCATCGTCGCGATCGCCATCGGGGCGCTCTTCGGGGGCAACCGCGTGCTGCGGGGGCAGACCATCATCGAGCGCAACAAAACCTACATCGAGGCCGCTCGTTCGGTGGGCTGCTCGGAGTGGCGCATCTTTATGCGCCACATCATCCCGAACCTGTTGCCGCTCGTGGTGGTGATCATGAGCGGAGCGATCGGCGGCGCAATCCTCGCGGAGTCGGCGCTGGCGTTCCTCGGCCTCGGGCCCTCGGACGTCTCGTGGGGGCGCGATATGAGCGGCTCGAACCTGTCGATCGCACGCACCGGCTACTGGCACGTGGTGGTGTTCCCCGGTATCGCCATCAGTCTCGTGGTGCTGGGCGCGAACCTGCTCGGGGACTCGCTACGCGACATCTGGGATCCGCGGCTCAGGAAGTAGCGCCGCTCGCCACTGAGCCCGGTTCGATTCGCGACCGGATGAGCAGGATGACCGAACTGACGATGGCGACGAGCACGATGGACGCAGGGAAGTGCCACCCCGCGAACGAGCGGCCGTTCGTGGCCCAGAGCGCGCCGAGTGTGAGTCCCGTGCCGATGATGACGCCCGCGGTGTACGTGGTCTTCGCGGCCTCGGAGCCCTTGTAGGTGAGCCCTGCGATCCAGAGCGCGATCGCGGGAAAGCCGGTGGCGATCACGTAGATCAGGCCGACGGCGATGGCGAACAGCCATGCCTGGTCTGTCGCGCCACCGACGATATGCAGCGCGAACGAGAACGCGAACGCCGCGAAGGTGATGACGATGCCTTTGACTCCCTGCAACACACCCGCAGGATATCACCCGCCGGCCGAGGGGACGGTAAGCGAGCGAAGCAGGGACGTCCCGGCGATGGCGGCGGTCTCCGTTCGAAGGATGTACGGCCCGAGCGAGAGCGGCAGCGCGCCCCGGCGGCGCAGCAGTTCGGCTTCGGCGGGCGAGAACCCGCCCTCGGGGCCCACGGCGAGCGCGAGGTGGCCGATCCCGGGGAGGAGCGGCGCCACGACCGGCGCGGACTGGCCGGCCGCATCGGCTACGACGATGGCGCCACGAAAGCTGTCGAGCAGGCGCTCTAACCGCTCCGGCGGTTCGAGGACGGGCAGGAAGAGTCGCCCGCTCTGTTCGGCTGCTTCGATGATGATCCGCTGCCAGCGTTCGAGCCGGTTCACCGACGCCTCCTCGCCTCGCTGGGAGAACTCGCCGGCGAGCAGCCGGATGATGTCGGCGCCAGCTTCGACGCACTTTTCGAGCGCTGTTTCGAAGCGGTTGGCGCGGACGACGCCGATCCACGTTTCGAGCACAACCGGTGGCGGTGATGCCTCACGCGCGATGCCTTCGATAGTGGCGAGCGCGCCCGGCCGGGAGACACTGGTGATGCGCGCGCGCCACTCGCGGCCGTCGCCAGCGAAGAGAAGGAACTCGCCGCCGACGCCGACGCGTGTGACCGTGAGCAGTCGCTTCGTGACCTCCGGGTCGAGCGTCAGCGGGCCGGGGGCAAGTGGGCCGTGGTGGTAGATGCGCGGGACGTGGGCCACGCGCGAAGGATACGCCGTGGACAGGCGTCAGGTTTGAGGCTTCAGGCTGCCGGTGTCAGGTGGATTCGCTCCGGCGCTTCAGTCCGGCCGCTTCGGCTTCGAGGTTGCCGACCACCCGGCCACCGAGGAGCGGCTTGAGCACCCCTGCGAGCAGGCCGTCGACCTGGATAGCGAGCGTGACCCGGCAGTGGCCATCGCCAAGTGGCTCGATGACGTGCTCGCCGGTGGTCTTCGCGCCGCGAACGGTGGTGGTCCAGGTGAAGTTCTGATCCGGGTTCCATTCGGTCACGGTCCAGGTCGATTTCGGGTTGCCGCGGGGCTTCACGACGGCGGTCGACCCCACGCCAATGGTCGCGGGCACATTCGCGACCGATTCGACCGAGGGTGTCCACTCGGGCCAGCGAGCGACGTCGGAGAGGATGATCCAGGTGCGGTCGGGCGAGGCCGCGATTTCGATGCTGCGTTCCCAGCGAGCCATGGCGCGTTCTCCTGATTGCGAACTGCGTCCAGCGTCGGCGGGGCGGACGTCGCAAGCATCGGGCTTTGGGGGGAGGCAGCGTGGTGGGGTGTGAGGTGGGTCACTGATGGTGGCCGGCGGCCGCGAACAGGTTTCAGGGGTCAGGCTGCCGGGTGGGGGCTGCCAGAGTTCGACGTTGTTGCCTTCGGGGTCGATGACCCAGCCGAATTTGCCGAAGTCCGACTCGTCGGTGGTGTCGAGAACGTTGCAGCCTTCGCTGCGCAGGGCATCGAGGAGCGCGGTGAGGTTGTCGACACGGTAGTTGATCATGAAGTTGGCGACGCTCGGCGCGGGGGTGTCGCTGTCGGCGGGATGGATGGCCCAGATGGTGGTCCCTCCCACCGGCGCGCCGGCATCATCCGTCCACGAGAATGGCGCGCCTCCCCACTCCTGTACGTCGATCCCGAGATGCCGCCGGTACCACTCGCCCAGCGCGGCCGGGTCCTTCGCACGGAAGAAGACGCCGCCGATACCCGTGACTCGCTTCATCGAACACCTCCAGGGGTGAGGGCGTACGGCTACTCGCGGGGGAACGCCCAGGCGACTTCGCGCTGTGCGCCGCCGAGTTCAATGGCGGTCACGCCGATGTCGTAATCCGGCTCGCGCTTGCGGGTGGCTTTGCGATCGGCGAGGTAGGCTTCGAGCGCGCTTTTCGCACCGGCGCCGACGAAGTGGACCTTGCCGCAGCAGCAGTGTTCGTGCCCGGGCGAACCGTCGCTCGCCGGGCGGGTGGTGGGTACGCACTCGCAACCACAGGTATACGTGACGCCGTCACCGTCGTCGGTCGAGATGACTCGGAAATCGGGAGTAGCCATGCGAAGCCTCGCTGGAGAAGGTACTTCCCAGTGTAGCGCTCCACGCCTTGGCCACGTAGCTGTCCCCGTTCATGCGAGCGCGGTCATACGCGAGGCAGCGGTGGAGGACGATGCTCAGGGCATGGACGGCGAACGATTTCTCCAGGTGGGCGTTGCGGTGGTCTCGCGGGACGGTGTGCAACTCGGCGAGGTCCAGGAAGTGGGCGCGAACGGCGTCCTCTTCGGGCGCGAGTTCGGGCCGTTGCTGCGGCTGCCGGCGGCGCTCTTCGCGCGGGCACGAACTGGCGCGCTGCGCCTGCCGTTCGACGCCGCGGATATCCGCATCGCGGAGCGCCGGCACGCGCTCATGGGCCGGTAGGCCGGGTTCCGCGCCGCCCGCAATCACCGCCGCGAATCGCGATTGGTAGATCGCGAATAGCCCCGGGGGTGAAAACGGGACCCGGCCGCTGTATCGTCGCGGGCGAACCCCGGCGACGGGGCGAATCACACAACACGCACGGAGGCGCCAGGTGCTCGCAGCCGCCGCCGAACGGCAGATCCTCGCATTCCTCGATGGCGAAGACAGCCCCGACATCCCAAACCCCATCCATTCGACCGAAGTTGCCGCGCAGTACGGCTTTAAGAAGCCGCTCGTCGGCGGAGTGACCGTCTACGGCTGGCTGACGCCGCCCATTGTCGAAGTTCTCGGCGAGGGCTGGCTGAGCGACGGCTGGGCCGATGTGAGCTTCCGGCGGCCGGTGTTTCCCGGCGACCAGATGCTCGCGCGTGTCGAGGCGGGCGCGAACGGCCTGGCCAGCGTCGCGATGCTGAATCCCGCCGGCGCGGCGGCGATCGACGGCACGGCCGGCGCCGGGAAAGCGCCCTGGTTCGCAGAGTTGACCGCTCCCGTCGGCCGGCCCGCCGAGCCGAAGCCCGATGCGCTGCCAACGCTCACGCTGGAAACCGCGCCAACCGGCCAGCAACTTCGCCCGATGGGCATCCCGTGGAGCGTCGAGGAAGCCTCGAAGTACGCCGAGGATCTGCAGCGCGAGACGTCCGGGCGGTTCAACGGGCCGGGGGCGATCGTGCATCCCGGGTGGATTGCCGCGCGCATGACGCCGCTGCTCAAGCACTCGTTCGACTACGGGCCGTCGATCCACATTCGCTCCCAGGTGCAGCACCTCGGCGTGGCGAAAGCGGGGCAGACGTTCACGGTCGAAGGGACGTTCCTGCGCGCGTACGAACAGAACGGCCACCACGTCGCCGAACTCGACGGGTCACTCCGTTCGGAATCCGGCGAGGAACTGGTGCGCATCCGCCATACGACGATCTTCCGGATTCGCCCGCCGAAGCAGGATTAGCTCAAGTCAGTTGCCGCATGCCGCGCCACCCACGGCGATGACCTTGCTCGCGCTCAGCACCTGGCCGGACTGGAAGTAGGCGGTCATCGACACCGTGTAACAGCCCGGCGCGGGCGGCGCGAAGCTCACGCCAGCGACCGCGTTTCGTGGCCCGGACGGCGTCTGCCAGTCGGTGCGAAGCGGCTGCGGCGATGACGCGTCGTAGAGCACGACGGTTTCGCCCGCGCCGGCTGACGACGGCCCGCTGATCGCGGCGTACGGCCCGGATGGCGTCGCCGTGGCTGTGGCGGTCGGGACCTCGGTGGGGGTCGCTGTCGGTTCTGGCGTGCTGGTTGGCGCGGGAGTGGCTGCCGCGCGCGTGGCGGTTGGCGCGGCCGTGGTCGGCGTGGCGGCGACAGTCGCAGGGGCCTTCGTAGCGGTCACGACCGCGACCGTCGGTGGCGGCGTCGCCACGGTGGCGTTCGCACCCGGGGTGACGGCCTGGGCCGGACCGGTGACGCGCGTCCCCGCGACCGAAGCAACAGGCCCGGCGACGGTCGCGCTACCGGCGGGCTGAGCGGCCAGCAGGTTCCCGTCGTCGTTCTTACCGCCGCCGGTGAAGATGACCGCCGCAGCCAGCAGGCCAAGCCCGGCGACCACGAGCGAACCACCAAGCGCGGTGAGCATCCGGTTCGTCTCGCCCGGCGGTGGCGCGGCAAGCGGAAGGTAGGCGATGTCTCGGGCGAACTGGACCAGCGCTGCTTCGAACTCGCGCGGCTGCTCGATGTTCGCGGCGTGCCCGGCATTCGGCAGCCGCACCTCGCGGGTGAGGTCGGGCGGGAAGCGCTCCAGGAAGGCTTCTGCGTTGGGCGCGAAGTCGGCGTCCTTTTCGCCCACGACGAGGAGCATCGGGACGGACAGGATCGGGTGACGCTCCCAGGCGTTCACATCAACGACGAGCGACTCGGCCGTGCCGGCGAGGCCGGCCGGGGTCAGCCGGTCGAAGTCGCGCGTGAGCAGTTCGCGCGAGAGCGGGTCGAGCCGCTTGCTGTGCGCCGGGTAGAGGCGCGTACTCTTCATGAAGGCGGTGCTGTTCTCGGCCCGCAGGCGCTGCGCCATTTCGAGCATTCGCGGGCGGGCGGCCTCGCGCCAGGCCGGGTCGCCGGCGGCGGAACTCGAGTTGATGACGACAAGCCCGGCGACCCATTCGGGTGCTTCGAGCGTGAGGCGAAGGGCAAGCGCGCCGCCGAGCGAGTGGCCACAGAGGAGGACGCGCTGGTAGCCGAGGTGATCGAGCAACTGGAGGATGCGGCGAATCGCGCGGTCCGGGCGGTAGAGCGCCGGGTCGGCGGGGGCGTCGGAGTCGCCGTGCCCGAGGAGTTCGGTGGTGATGACGGTGAAGTGTTCGCGCAGGCCAGCGATATTGGCTTCGAACGAGGCCTTGCTGGCGGTAAAACCGTGGATCAGCAGGAGTGGCGGAGCCGACTCCGGATGAGGGTAGAACTCGTACCCGATCCGCTCACCAGCGGCGCCGAAAAGTGGCATGAAGGCACAATAGATGCCCCCGGCGACACGGGGAAGTGGTTGTCATGTTTCATACCCGGTAGTCGCTCGATTCGTAGCCGCTCGCGAGGGATGGGAGGCAGGGAGGGCGCGGCGCCGGGGCGTCCGCACCCTCCCATTTGGGCGAATTAGCTGGCGGCCAGGCGGAACCGGCTGGTCACGTCGTTGAGGGCCTTCGCGTGGTCCCGCATCTGCGAGGCGGTCGCGGCGAGTTCTTCCGACTGTGCGCTCAACTCTTCGGTCGAAGCCGAAACTTCCTCGGCGGACGCCGACGTCTCCTCGGAGGTGACCGAAACCTGGGTGATGACGTCGCTCACGCGCGTGGTGCCCTGGGCCATCTCGCTGGCGCCGGCCGCGGATTCACCGGCAAGGCTGGCGATCTGCTCGGTGGCGGTGAGGATCCGCTCAGCGCTTGTGGCGAGACCCTGGACTTCGGCAGCGATCGCCTCCATCTGCTGGCTGGCGTCCTGCACGGAGACGATGATGGCCTCGAGCGAGTTGCCGGCGTTGGTGGTGATGGAGCGGCCTTCCTGGACGTCCTTCACGCCCATCGCCATCGCTTCGACGGCGTCCTGGGTGCCGGTCTGGACGCGGCTGATGAGTTCGGCGATCTCTCGAGTGCTGGAGCTGGAACGTTCGGCCAGGCCACGGACGCTTTCAGCGACGACGGCGAAGCCACGGCCCTGCTCGCCGGCGCGGGCTGCTTCGATGGCGGCGTTGAGGGCGAGCAGGTTTGTCTGGGCGGCGATTTCGTCAATGGTGTTGACGATGGCCCCGATCTGCTGACCGAGTTCGCCAAGCTGGTCGATGCGCTCGGAGGCGCGGTCGACGGCGGTGGCGATGGATTCCATCGAGGCGATCGCCTGGGCGACCGCCTGCTTGCCTTCGACGGCCGAGCTGCGGCTTTCCTGTGCGGTGCGGGCGACGGCGAGGGAGGCTTCGGCGGCGCGAGCGATGCGCGAGCCCATCTCGGCGGCGTCCTGCTTCGAGGCGAGGGCCGATTCGGCGCTGCTGTTGGCGCCGGCCGCGAGCTGCTCGGAGCCGCTGGCGAGACGGGTGACTTCGATGCTCGAATCCTGCGCCAGCGTGTTTAGCGACACGGTGGAGCTGGTCACTTCGCTGATCGCTGTCGCGATCTGGGTGGTGGCGGAAGCCATCTGGCCGGACGACTCCTCGAGCTGCTGGGAGGCGGCGAGGATGGCGCCGGCCTTCTCCTGCACAGTGCCGACGAGTTCGTTGAGGTTGCCGACCATGCTATGGAGCGCATTACCGAGGGCGTCATCGCCACCACGCGGGTTCACGGTGACGGCGAGGTTGCCGTTCGCGACTTCGCCGGCGGCGGCGACCATCTCCTTGATGTAGGTAGTCATCTCGCCGAATGCGCGGCCGAGGTCGCCCATTTCGTCGCTCGACTTCGCGTTCACGCTGACGTTGACGTTGCCGCGCGAGAGCGAGGTTGCGGCGGCGGCAGCTTCTTTCGCCGAGCGTGAGATAGAGCGGGCGAGGTAGATGCCGATGCCCAGGCCGAGCAGCGCGGCAATCACGGAGAGCGAGACGAGCATCGTGCGGGCCATGGAGGCCGCGCTGGCCGCGTCTTGCTGGGACTGGTTGGCCAGGTCGGCGTTGAACTTCGCGGTCTCGTCGAGCGACTTGTTCATGGCCGCGATCTGGGACTCCATCTGGGTCCCACGAAGGGTCGCCGCGGCCACGTCACCCTTCGAGAGCAGGTCGAGCACTTCGCGGCGGCCCGCGATGACGACCTTCACCTGCTCTTCGACCTTGAGCCACTGCTCTTCGTCTTCCTTCGTCGCGTAGGTCTGGTGGTAGTCCGTGAGAGCCTGCTCGGCCGTCGCGAGTCCCTTACGCGCCTGTTCGACGGCGGCGTTGCGGCGAGCCGGCTCGGTTGAGAGCAGGGCCTCGTTTTCGTCGCGGCCGCTCGCGGTCATGTTGTAGTTGGTCTCGAGGGCGTACTGCACGCCGAGGACGTTCTCCCGGTAGAGCGCAGCGGTGCGCTTGGCCGAGGCATCCAGTTTCTGGATGCCCATGACGGCGACAACCGCCAGGAGCACGAGGACGACGGCGAAGCCGCCCAGGATCTTGTGGATGAGTCTGAGTTTCAGTGTTCCATTCCCCTTGTTTCGCAGGATCGCGAATTCCTCTGCCCCCGAGAACCGCGAACCGATTTCCTCTCGATAATCGGGGAACCTTCACCCGTGCCGGAGTCAGGGAAGACCCTGAAGATGGCGGGTTCCCTCCCGCGTGGACAAATGTGATTCACGTTAACTTTCTCGCGGCGGGCGGCCGCCGCGGAGTGGCGCCAGCGCCAGTGAGCGCTTCGCCGTAGGATCGCGGGCATGGAAATCGACTACCTGGTGCTCGCCGAACACGCGGAGGTCATCGGCAATAAGCTGTACCTGATGGGTGGTGGCTGGGACACGATGAGCGTGGCCGAAGCGCCGGCAAACGTGCGCCTCACGCTCGCGGCGGGGGTCCGGGTGGAGTGGGACGAGACGAACGCGCCGGTTCCGCTGCTCGTGCGCGTGGACGACGACGACGCGCAGGAAGTATTCCGGGTCGAAGGGCAGATGAACGTGGGGCGGCCGCCAAACCTTGCGCCGGGCACGAGCCAACTCTCACAGATGACCTTCGCAGTGGCGTTGTCGCTGCCGCGCTTCGGCGGCTACCGGATTTCGCTGACGGCCGGGCCGGCTGAGCGCGCGCTCCGGCGGGCCATCCCGTTCCGGCTAATGCGCGTCACGGCGTAACTTCGAACTTCCAGGCAACGACCTGCTTGAACGGCGCCTGCACGTTGGTCGAATCCTGCACGCCGACCGCCGCCGAATGAACGCCCACCGTCAGCCCGTCCTTCGGCGTGAAGCAGAGCGTGCCGTTCTTCGGCGCCTGGGTGGAATCGACTTTCCAGACCGTTTCGCCGTCGGCGGTCACATCTTTCTCGTCGACGATGAAGCGGAACGCCTGGCCGGTCGTCGGCAGGCCGTCAAAGGTCACGTCGACGCACACGCCTTTCGGAACGGTGGGGTTGGTGGTGATGGTCTGGGCGCGGGTGACACTCGTGCCGTGAGCGGGGGAGACCTTCACGATATTGCCGCCGAGCACCGGGGCGGGGCCGAAGCCGCCGGTGGCCGCACTGGTCGCGGTCGGGCGCGGGGTTGGCGTCTGGTTCGAATCCGGCCCATCACCACAGGCGGCGGCGAGGAGGAGGACAAGCGGGAGAGCCGCGAGCGCGAGGAAACGACGGTTCATGGGCACAGCCGAGGGTAGCATCCGGGCGGGCTCTCGAGCCATGCGCCATCCGCACCTTTGCTTTACATCGCTCGCGATGGAGCCTTCGAGCAGATCACGAGCGCGAAGGAGCCAGACCATGGACGAGCACACGAACCAACAGCAGAGCCCACGCCCGGCGATGGCACGGAGGACACACTCCCGGCGGAACTGGCGGCGAGCCGCGAAGCCGAACGCGCCGCGGTCGAACGGCTGCGCCTCGCACTGATCGCCAGCGAACCGGCGATCGAACCGTCGATGGTCACGGGAACGACGCTCGCGGAGGTGGAGAGCAGTTTCGCTGCCGCGCAGGCGATGGTGAGCCGGCTGCGCGACATCGTGCAGAAGGAGACCGCCGGGCGCATCCCGCCGGGCGCACCGGGCCGGGCGCGCTCCACCGCCCGCACGCCGTTCGAAAAGATCCGCGAGGGACTCGCCGCCCGGGAGGGCTAAACGCCGACGGTGAGGGCGGCGATGTACCCGGAGCGGGCATCGCCGCTCATCGCCGCCATCTGGAGGTCCCAGCCGTCACGGAAAACGCCGTCGGTCGCGAGGCTGATTTGCGAGAGATTGCGCGCGCTCCGGGTGTAACCCGCCGTGGCATAAGCGGCCTTGCAGACATCCTCGGGCAGCGCGAGTTGTGAGGTGATTCGGGCGTTCCGGGAGGAACTTGCGGCATCCAGGCTGCCGAAGACTTCGAAGTGCGCATGGGGCCAGCGGCCGGCGTAGCAGCCCGGGAAGACGGTCTGGAAGGTCACCACGCCGGCACTGTCTGCCACCTGGACTCCGCGCAGGTAGTTCTCGTTCGTCACCGCCTGGGAGTACATCGAGTAATCACCGGCGGCATCGCAGTGCCAGATGTAGACGGCAGCGCCTGGCAGGGGCGCGCAGCCGTTCTTCGTATCGACAATGGTGAGCCGGATCGCGAGCGGAACGCCTTGCGCGACCGTGTTCGACGTACCAAAGCTGGAGCGGATGTCGCTGCGGACGATGCCGAGCGCGGTGAGCACGTTCGGCCCGTTCGAGCCATCCCCCGGGAACGGCCCGCCGGTCTCGGCCGGGATGACGCCGCTGCAACTCGAGGCGGGCGTGGCCTGGGTCGGGATAGGACTGACGACCGTCGTGGCGCCATCGCCGCTCACCCTGGTCGCGCCGGCGGCGTTCGTCGCTGCTGTCGCCGTTCGTTCCGGCTCCACGCCAGCAGCCGTTCCAGTCGCGGCCGGACTGCCGTCGTCGCCGCAGCCGACGAGCGCGAGGGCCGCTCCGCCAACCGCGGCGCCGGTAAAGATGCGCAGCGCGCGACGGCGCTCCATCAGCGTCGCGAGGTCGAACGCAAGCCCGCGATCGAATGTGTTGGCGGTGGCGTCGTTCTCGTGATGGTCCATGCGGCAAACCCCCGGTCAGCGGCTCGGGCCAGGCGACCGTCATGACGATAGTTCCAGACGAAGATGAGAACGGGATTGGAAGGGTTGGGGGAACCAGAAAGAGTTGGTCGGGGTGACAGGATTTGAACCTGTGGCCTCTACGTCCCGAACGTAGCGCTCTGCCAGGCTGAGCTACACCCCGCGCCGAAGGAGCATGGTAACAGCCCGAGCCGCTGCCTACAAAGCGGACGCCGGCGCACCACCGTCACGTGCCCGGGTCGGCGATGGTGACGGTGCGCTCCGCCCATGGGGCTTCGGCAGTCCCAATGAGTGCGCGAACCCGCCAGCGCAGTTCGCCCTGCGGCAGTTCCGAAGCGCTCTGGTGCCAGAACGTGCCGACCACAAGCCCGGAGACAACCGGGGCGTCGCTCTGTGCAGAGTAGATTTCGAAGAGGTAACCGGTGGCGCCGGGGCAGCCGGACCAGAGGAAATCGACGACGCCGTTTCGGTCTGGTTTGACGGTGGCGCGGTCGCCCGGGTAGCGGAGCGGGGCTTCGCAGCCCCACGACTGGTCGGTGATGACGCTGCAGGTGAGGTCGGCGTGTGGCGTGGCGCCAACCGCGGGCATGAACCAGGCGGCGACACCCTTGCTTTCGGTGGCGATACGGTGGGGTTTCGCACCCGTGCGGCCGACGACCCACAGTTCCTTGTCGGTGGAGGTGGAGAGCAGCACCCACTCGCCATCCGGCGACCAGGCGACGAGCCGGGTGCTTGCATCGGGCGACTTGCCGCCGGGCGGAAACACCGGCACGTAGGTCTCCGTTGTCGAGAGTGCGACGAGGCCCTCGGGGCTGATGGTCATCCGTTCGCCCTTCGAGGAGTAGTACTGGGGCGGGATGAGCAGGACGCGGGGGGCTTCGGCGATGGGCATGGTCTCGGAGACACCGGTATCGAAGCGAACGCGCTGCCAGCCGAGGGCCTGCGCCTCGCTCGTCGCATAGGCGACCGAGTTCGCGTCGATCCAGGTGACCGAGGTCACGCCGGTCCGGCTGGCAGCGCAGTAGGCCGGGCCTGTTGGCTGGCCGGTCGTTGCGGAGACGCGCTCGATACAGCCGTTCGTGTTGATGTAGGCGATCACGCCGAGATCCGGGCCGTCGCCGGGGTTCGAAACAATGCCATCGCTCGACGTCTTCGCGCCCGCGCCACAGGCGGTGGCCAGCAGTGCGGCGGCAACGATGGCGACAACGAGAGCAGGGAGGCGGATGCGGCGTTCCACTCTCGCAGCGTACCCGCTCGGCGCCCCGGGATGACCGCCCGGGCGGGCTGAGCGCTGCGTCCGTTCGGGCCAACCCGGTCGCCGGACGGCCGCGTATATCGCCCGGCGTATAGCGTGTGCGACCGTTCGGCGTTCACGGTTCTGGTGGTTCAGAGCGCGGGCGTTCTGGTCGATGGTATTGGCGATGGCTAAGGACGCGAACGCACTGTTGGACCGGGTCGATGACCTGCCGCCGTTGCCGGCGGTGGCGGCGAAGGTCATGGGGATGGCTGAAGACGACCGGACGAGCGCGATGGACCTCGCACAGGTGCTTGCGACCGACCAGGCGCTGACGGCGAAGCTCATCCGGATCAGCAACTCGGCGTACTACGGCTTCGCCCGGCGCATCAGCACGGTGCGCGAGGCGGTGGTCATGCTCGGCTTCAAGCAGGTCCGCCAGGTGGCGGTCGGCGCAAGCATGATGAACGCGTTCAAGCGGAACGGCTTCAACGACGGCTTCGACCTCGACCTCTTCTGGGGACACAGCGTGGCGGTCGCGGTTGCCTCGGAAGCGGTGGCGAAGAAGACGCTGGGCGCGAAGCCCGAAGACGCCTTCACGGCCGGCATCCTCCACGACATTGGGCGGTTGGTGCTTCGGCAGGTCATGCCGCAGGAGTTCGCGCAGGCAGTGGCCATCGCACGTTCGGGCGAGATGTCGCTGCACGACGCCGAGTTCGAGACTACCGGTTATCAGCACGACGAAATCGGGCAGGCGCTGGGCGAACGCTGGAAGTTCCCCGGCCACCTGGTCGACGCGGTGCGGTGCCACCACGATAGCTCGCTCCGGGCCGGGCAGGATGGCCTCGCGGGAGTGGTTGCGCAGGCAAACGGCCTGATGCTGCACTACGGGCTGTTTTGCGGTTACGACCTCGATCTTGGCGAAGTTGCGCCGCTGCCACCTGATCTGGCGGAGATCGAGGCGAGTTGCGGCGGGATCGACCGGGTACTGGCCCGCGCATTCAATTTCATCGAGAGCGCGAGCGGGACGCCGGAGAACTGGTACGCGAAGGTCGCCTGAGAGCGGTTTCGCCGGGCCCGATCATTGTTGTCGCGCGGGCGGTAATCGGCCGGCACGCCGCATACCCTCCGTTACCACCGGGCCACAGCTGTGTTGGTGCGCCAAGGCGTGAGCGACCGGATGGTTTCGTGCCCGGGTAGTAGGGGCGTATTGCAATACGCCCCTACCAACGCTCAGGCGGTGTTCGGGCCACGGGCTGCGTACCCTCCATTACCACCGGGCCACAGATGTGGTTGCGTGCAAGGCGTGAGCGAGCGGATGGTTTCGTGCACAGGTCGTAGGGGCGTATTGCAATACGCCCCTGCCAACTCCGTTGCCGACGGACCGCGGATGCGGGCATGAGCGTCTTTCTCGTGGATTGACCGCCTGCGTTGGCACAACCACCATGTGGCGATGGCGCGAGACCCAGCCGTGCGGGCACGGGATCCGTGGCTCCTTCCACTCATGATCGCCGTTGCATGCCTTGCGGGAAGCCTGGTGGGACTCGCGTGGGTGCTGTTCGACGCCATCTCCGATGGCGCGACCCGCGAGCCAGCCTTCGAGACACCGGCGGGCATCGAATCACCGATACCGACGCTTCCCGCAACCGCGAAGCTGACGTACAGCGGTCCTGCGCCGGCCGGAGTCGAAGCGCTTGGGCTCCACCCGGTGGCCGCCGGAAAAACGCCCGACATCGAGTTCGCGGCGGCAGGAAAACCCGGCGAGTACGTGCCGACGGGCTTCCTCGTCCCGGTTGCGGCCCTTGGCGCGGGGGTCGATGCGGTGACAGCGGACCAACTGAAGGCGATCCTGCGCGGCGAGCTTACCGACTGGGCCGATGCGGGCGGGATTCGCGGGCGCATCCACTGCTTCGTGGTGGCCGGCGCCGACCTCCGGCCGGTGGTGTCATGGGCGGGGACCGTCGCGACCGGCCAGCCACCGCCCGGTTGCACCACGGTCGAGGGCTTCGATGCGTTGCGTAAGGCAATGACCATCGAGTCGGGCGGTTTCGCCATCGTGCCGATTGCCGAACTGCGCCCGAACCTTGTGGCGCTGGGGATCGACGGCGCCGACATCGCGCGCGGCTTCGGCGACGTAAGCGCGTGGCCGCTGGCCACGCGTGTGGCGGTTATCGCGCACACCGCGCAAGGGCGCGCGCAGGTCGATTCCGTGCGCCAGGCGGTGGCGGCGAAACCACCAACCGTCACGCGCATCGTGGCCACCGGCGACGTGCTCCAGTCGCGCTGTTCGCTGGCGGCAATCAAGGCGACCGGCGACTGGGGCGCAGCGTTGCGCGGGGCTGTCGGCGAATACCTTGCAGCGGCCGACCTCGCGCTCAGTTCGCTGGACGGGAGCATCCAGGGCATCGGCGAGCCGTACCTCTGCGTCGTCATGGAGTATCCGAACCTCACCTCGCCGCCCGAGGTCATCGAGGCGCTGACGCTCGCCGGGATCGACGAGATGACGCTGGCCACGAACCACGCGTTCGATTGTGGGAAGGGCGCGTGCGGGGCGAAAGCGCTGCTCGAATCGCAGTCGCGGCTGAACGCCGTGGGAATCAAAACGGTTGGCGGCGGCAAGAACCTCGAAGATGCGCTAGCGCCGGCGATCTTCGAGGTTCACGGTATCCGTTTCGGGGTGCTGGGGTTCGACGATATCGCCGCCGAAGACCTCGAAGCGACGGACACCGAACCGGGCACCGCGCCGCTCGACGATAGTTACGCCGACGAAAAGGCGGATCCTCCAGCGGAGCCTGCGTTCTACAAGCCCGCGAGCATGCTTCACCTGGAGCGGTTCACGCAGCAGATTCGCGACCTTAAGGCGCAGGTGGATGTGGTCATCGTGCAGGTGCAGAGCGGAACCGAAGATACGCACACGCCGAGTCCGCGCAGCATCAAGGCGCTGCGCGCAGCCGTCGACGCAGGCGCCGACCTGGTCGTGGGGAACCAGGCGCACTGGGTGCAGGCGATCGAGCTTCGCAACGACCGGTTTATCGCGTACGCGCTTGGCAACTTCATCTTCGACCAGACGCGTACGCCCGAGCACACGCAGGGTTACCTGCTCGAAGCCACCTTCCACGAGAAGCGGCTGGCGACTGTCCGGCTCGTTCCGTACCAGATCGAGAACAAGTACAAGCCCACGCTCGTGACGGGCTCGACGCGGGCGAAGATCCTCAGCGACGTGGTCGACGCATCACTCGACTTGCCGGCGCCGTAAACCGCGGGCAAGCGAAAGGGCCGGCGCAATGGCCGGCCCTCCGCGAGGTGCAGGTGGTTCGAACCGCAGGTCAGGCCGGGCGGCCCGACCAGGTCGGATCCTTCTGGTCGAAGTAGGCGTCGGTGCCGAAGAGCTGCGACGTGACGAACGGGGCAGACTCGGCGGGCTTGAAGTAGTTCCAGATCAGCGTGGTGGTGACGCCCATGAGGCTGTAGGGGATGCCAGCGCCGTAGGCTTTCAGGAGCTCGCGGTCGACCTCCTGGTTGCCGGCCTGGCGCTTGGAGATGTCGAACTCAGTGACGAGGCTGCTGGTCAACTGATCGACCTTGTCGATTTTCACGCCAAACTGCTGGAACTGCGGCTGGCTGGAGTTGTACTGCAGGTAGTTCAAGAGGGTTGGTTCGGGATCCGAGATGTCGGTAATCCAGCCGTACCAGATGTTGTTCGAACCATTCCCGTACTGCTGCTTCACGATCTTGCCGGTGATCGTGGAATACGGCTGGATCTTGGCCGTGAAGGTGTTGCCGAGCACCTTCTTGAGCTGGTTCGTGATGAGCGCGGAACCCCCGGAGTAGAGACCCTCCCAGATGTCGGGGATGTCGACGATGATTTCGCCGAGGGCCGGGCCACCGCCCGCCTCCCACATCTTCTTAGCCTCAGCCTCTTCCTTCGCCCGGTCTTCCATGTATCCCGGGAACGTGATCAGTTCCTTCTCGTTGATACCGAACGCCGACTGCGTTGGTGGCACGTTGCCCGCGAGCGCTGCCTTACCCTGGAGCAGCGAGTTCACGAGCGCCCGGCGGTCGAACGCGCGGAAGATGGCGCCGATCAGGTTCGGGTCGTTCCACGGCTTCGCGCCGCCGTAGTAGGTGCCCGCCTGCGGGTTCGCCGAGAACGCTTTCACACCATTGATCTTGCCGTCGTACTGCTTCAACAGCTGGTCGAGGACCTTCGTCTGGATTGGCGTGAAGGCGTCGACCTGCTTCTGTTCGAAGGCCGCCTGCTGGGCCGCCTGGTCGGTGAACAGCGGCACGTACTTGATGCCGTCGGAATTGACCTGCGTGTAGAACTTATCGTTCCGCACGAGTGTGAGCTTGCCTTCCGCCGCGAACTCGGTCAGCACATACGCGCCGGTGCCGATGATCTTGTCGGCGCTGAGGTTCGCGTAGTCCTTCTCGAAGGCCTTCACCGCTTCCGGCGCCTGGACCTTGGTGTAGGTGCCGGCAAGCACGTTCAGGAAGAACGGGTCGGGCTTGTTGGTGGTGACTTTCACCGTCTTGGCGTCGACTACTTCGACCTTGTCGACCGTCTGGAACGATGACTTGCGGTAGAAGTTCGGGTCGTCCGCGCCGTCCAGTGTCTTGCCGCCCTTGTTGCGCAGGATGAACTGGGCGATGTCGTCGGCTGTGGCGGCGCGGCCGTTTACCGGCGGCTTGTTGTGCCAGAAGAGGTTCGGGCGGACGGAGAAGACGAACGTCTGCTTGTCCGGTTGCTCGACTTTCTCGGCCATCGCGCCGGCGATCTTGCCGTCCTTGAAGCTCTGCCACTGCATGACACCGAGGTTGGTGTAGCCGAAGAGTACGGCGACCGGGCTGAAACGGCTGCGGTCGATGTCGAAGGTGTCGAACGTGTTGTTTGCGCTGATGAAGTGGGCGGTGCCGCCCTTCTGCTTCGCGACGGCGCTGGGCGAGGCGGCGGCGGCGGTTGGGCTCGCGCCACCGGGAGACGTCGCGGCGGGCGTGGTCTTCGAACCACCGTCGTCGTCGTCGTCATCACCGCAGCCGACGAGGCCGAGCGCGGCCGCGCCAAGGCCGGCGACAGCAGTGCCACCGATGAGGCGCCGGCGGTTCATCCGGGTTCGGCGCAACCAATAATTATCCAGTTCGGGCATGTTTCCCCCTCGTGCTTCGGTCGCTCTATAGGAGCTATAGGAGCGGCTCCCGGGGAGTATACGCATATGGTGTCTAATGTGGATGGGGACAATCGTGGCCCGTTATCACACGATTCGTAATGGCTGTAACGCCAACGTAAAGAAATGTCCGGCGATTCGTCTCTCGCGAATTGTGCAGCGTCATATCTACGGCGCGAACTACCGTCCGCAGTCGCAACATCCCGGCCCTCAGAGCAGGCGCGCGACCTTCTCGGTGTGCCAGGAGGCTGCGCGCAGCATGCCGCGCGAGAGGTTCGCGTAGCCAGGGCCGGTGTGCGTGTGGTCCCAGTCGTTGAGGGCGCGCAGATGGAGCCGCGCGAGGTCGAGGCGTGCGGCCGCCTCGTCGCCGCGCCCGCTGAGTACGGCCTCCCACGCCTGTACGCGTTCGGCCAGGTGGTTCGCCATGGCCAGTTGCACGGCAAGGTCCTCACGGGCTGACCAGCCAAGCCCGGCGGGCATCAGCGGCAGGTCGGAGACTGAGCGGTTGATGGTCTCAATGGCCCCGCTCATCTGGGTGGCCTTCGCGGTGAGCGCGGCGCGCGGCGTATCGGAGTAGTCGAGCACGTCGTGCCGCGGGATGCGTTCGAGGCCGCCGAGGTCGAGCAGGCCGCGGTAGCCGGTGTCGAGGTCACGGTAGAGGCGTTCGAAGCGCGGCCCGTCGCTGTCGTAGGCGGCCGCGCAGAAGTCGCGCAGTTCGGCCGCCGCATCCGGCGCCGCATTCCAGGCGCAACGGGCGAACCACCAGGCATGCCACACCGGGCCGACCCACGGCCGTGGCGTGACCGCGAGGTCGCCGAAGTCGGCGACGTTCATCCGCTGGTAGGCCTGCGCGTCCGCCGGGAGGACGGCGAGGTTCGGCGGGGCCATCCATTTGTAGAGGATGGCGTCGCTGTAGTACTCGAAGACGGAGAGCGCATCGCCGCGACCATGAAAGGTCCCCGCCAGGCCTTCGAGCTCGGAGAACTGGCCGGCCAGGTTGTGCGGACAGGCCGGGTCGGCGATGCCGTAGGCGTAGTTGCGGTTGCGCGGGGCGTACAGCGCGGTGACGTTGGCGGCCGGACTCACGCTGCGCGGTGGCGCGATCGTGTCGTGGTAGGCCAGGTGGGCGACATCAGCGCCGGGATGCACGGCCGCGAGTTCTTCGGCGAGGACGTTCGTGACGAGCAGGGCCTGGTCCGACGGCGTGAGGCCGGCGCAGGAGTCACATTCGCACCAGCCGCCGCCGAGGATGTCGTCGGCCCAGAGGTGGTAGACGCTCGCCCCGCCGAAGCGCCGGAAGAAGTCGCGCGCCCGTGCGCGGACCTCGGCAAGGCCACCGGCGCTCGTGGGGCAGATGTTGTAGCGGGCGTCGCGCTGGCCTTCGCGTTGCGGGAACCAGTCGGGGTGGGCTTCGAACAACTCCCGGCGGAGGAGCGCCGGCAGGTGGTGGCCGCCGAACTGGAGATCGACCCCGCGCCGCGCGGCTGCGGAGATGATGGCTGCGCCATCGCTGTCCCATCGTTCGAACATCCAGCTCTTGCCGTCAGCCGCGATCGCATCGGCGGTTTCGGGGCGCTTCGCGCCACCGCGGTCGAGGACGCTCGGCGGAGTGTCGTGAAAGAAGACACTGTTGAGGCGGTTGCGACTGGCGAACTCGAGCCAGTCGGGCCAGTCATCGTGGAGGGCATCGTTGCCGAGGATGAGGGTGCGCCGGGCGAAAGCGGGGGTTTCGCGGTAGACGCCTTCGGCAAGGGATCGGCCCGGTATGAGGCGGACGCCCTCGGCGCCGGGCCGCACCCAGCGGTACCCGAGCCGTTCGAGCAGCGCGTAGACGCCGTTGAGCGCGCCATGGGGCGAATCGCCCGCGACCGTGACGCCTGCAGCGGTGACCGCAAGTTCGAAACCATCGCCGGCAGCCGTCCCGGGCCGGACGTCGAGCGCGACGGACGTGGCTGCGGAAGGCGCGGGGCGCAAGTGCGCGCGCAACTCCTCGGCGGCGTGCGCGAGGACGGGGTTCGCGGGGTCGAAGGTGATTGCGGAAGGCGAGAGGTGTTCGAGGGAGAGGCTCACATGCGGATAGTACGGTGCGGCGGCTCAGGAGGCTTGGGCTTCGACCAGCCAGCCGACAAGGTTCCGCACGAAGGCCTGCTGCGGCGGCGAGAGATCCTTAAAGCGCAGGTGGAGCACTGTCTGGTCGTCCTCTTCGCGGGCGTTGATCACGTCGCAGAGGAGGCGAGCGCCGTAGCCATTTGCGTGGACACCGATTTCGAGTTGGCTGCCGCCGGGCCGGGCATCGACCGAGATGGCGGCGCCGCCCGCGGAGATATCGATCAACCGGCCCGGCTGGCGCGAGTTGCCAAGCACCGAGCGAACCTCGATGTTGAGTTCGAGGCGGAAGCGCTCGTCGCGGCGCAGGTCGATCTGCTTCGGCATCGAGGCGAGCTTGAGAGCGACGGCGCGGTCGTTGTTAGCGACAAGGGTGACCTGGCAGAGCTTTCGCGAGCCCGGCGCGCCCCAGATGATCGAGAAACCGTTCGTCGCGTCGAGCGTACCGGCGCCGGTATTCAGGCGAACGGCGAGCGTCGTACCTTTCACGGCGACGAGTTCGCCCTGCCATTGCAGTGGCGGCGCCGAGCGCTGAACGAGGACGACGGCTGTACCGACGGGTGGCATCACGCTCATAGGCTGGTTATCGGCATCCGAACGCAATTCGCATAGTCCTGCGTGAGTGCGGCGCTTGCTGGAAGATAGAGCGATGGATGCGCCACCACGGCTCGCAATGATGCGCCCCGGCGATATGCCCGAGGTGATGGCGGTGGAACGCGCCGCCTACTCGCAAGGCTGGCCAACGACCGCCTTCGAACGCGAACTGACGCAGAATGCGATGGCCCGCTACATCGTCCTGCGCAGGCCCGCCGGAGGGCCTGTCGTCGGGTTTGCTGGCCTCTGGCTGATGGTCGACGAAGCGCACGTGGTGACGGTGGCGGTGTTGCCGGAAGAGCGCCGGGCGGGGTACGGGCGAGCGCTTGTCCACGGCCTGCTCGCTGTCGCGCTCCACAACGGGATGACCTCGGCGACACTCGAAGTGCGGGCTTCGAACGACCCCGCGCGCGCGCTCTACCGGGGGTACGGGTTCTACGACGTCGGCGAACGGAAGAAGTACTACTCCGACAACCGTGAGGACGCGATTATCATGACCACCGAGGACATCGGCGGCGATGCCTACGGTGCGCGGCTGGAGCGACTGGGCGGAGAGCTGGAGCGGCGGTTCCCGGGGATCGACCTGACACCGCACGGGCTGCGCGTTTAGGCGAGCGCCTTCGTCAGGTCGTTCAGGACGGCTTCGGCGCGGTCGAGCCTGGCGCGGATGCCCCACGGGCCGTGGATGTTGAGCGTCATGTTCTCGGCCTGGCCGCGCACACCGGGAAGGCGGCCGCGCTTACCAGCGGCGTCGTGGTAGCGCTGCATCTCGGCCGAACCGTCGCCGTAGAGGGCGCGCAGCACTTCGACCGTGCGGTCGTCCCACTGGTTGTAATCGAAGGGGTTGGGGCCGCTGCCGCGCAGCCAACCGATCCGGTCGATCTGCTCCTGGATGCGGGCGCGGGCCTGCTCGGGGTTGGAGACGCTGGTCATGGGGCGAAGTGTACAGACTCGGCGCGAAACGGGCATCGCCCCGACACATCGTTCAGGCGGCGCGGCCCTTCAATTCGAACGCGATATCTCCCAGGCTGAGCAAGGCGCCCACCATTTCGCCGGGCTGGCCGCGCATCACGCGTTCGGCGTCACCGAGGAATGCCCGCACCTGCTCCGGCCCTTCGGTGGCGTAGAAGCTGGCCGGGCGGAGCACACCGAGGCTGTTGCTGCAGAGCACCTTGCCACCTTCATCGCGCGCGGCCAGGGCAAGCGCCACGTGGTCGATGCCGTAGGGGCGGCGCATCTCGCCCATAGCCGACCGCACCCACTCGATGACGTCGGCGACGAGCGCATCCTTGGTCGCGGAGTCGTAGCTGGCGAGGTCCCAGGAGGCTTCGCGTACGCCAACACCGCTGCGGATGAGCCGTTCGACCTTTCGGTGCGTGGAGAAGCGACTGAGGAATGCCATCGCTAGAAGAATCGACCGGCGCGGGCGAATCCTTGGTTGCAATTCGGGGTCGGCGCACGTGACGACGCGGTCCGGCCATCGTTCGAACACCAACGGGGCGCCCGCACATGGCCGGCGCCGGGTGGCCGGGCCAGCGCCTAAACCGTACACTCGGGGGCGGTGGATAACGATTACAACGTCGATCTCGCTGAGATCACCTCGACCATTCGCACCCACGATGTCGTGGTGTTGCGGTTCGTCACCGTTGGCCAGCGGATGCTGCTCGACTTCCGTTGCAGCGACATCGACGGCCCGGCAGTCCGGCTCGTCCCCCCCGTGCGCAGCGTGCAGGAGCGGTACGCGAACCTGCGCAAGATCCGGCCGCGCTTCCGCGACCCGGAGAAGATCGTGATGGTCTACTGGCCGCGCTTCACCCGTTCACTCGGCGAAACGGAGGCGTGGAGCGCCGTGAACCAGCGGCTAGTGGAAAGCGGCCACGCCGAAAGTGTGCGCGAAGCAGAGCAGACGCTGACCGAACTGGTCGAACTCGAATACGAGCACCAGAAGGCCGCTGTGCGCGGGGCCGAGGGGTTCAAGACCCTCTGGAGCCGCTCGCCGGCGCCACGGTAGCGCTCCCCTGGAACGTTCGGAGTTCCGCCGGCTGGTGCGCGAAGCGGTGGCCATGCTGCCGCCCGAACTGCTGCGCAACGTCCACAACGTCGACATCGTCATCGAACGCCGGCCCACCGCGCGCGACCGCAAGCTCGCGGGCCTCGGCCCGGGCAAGCTCCTGCTCGGCCTCTACCACGGCATCCCGCTGACGAAGCGCGGTGAGTTCTACACGCTCGTCGCCCCGGACAAGATCAGCATCTACCAGGAGCACATCGAAGCGGTCTGCCAGACGGATGACGAGGTGCGCGAGGAGGTTCGCAAGACCGTGTTGCACGAACTCGGGCATTACTTCGGCATCGACGACGACCGGTTGCACGAACTCGGCATGGGCTGAACGGCCGTCAATACACGCTAACCTCCCGATTGACCCTCGCGGAAAACAACCCGTACCGTGATTCGATATGACGAGCGGTAGATACGCCAGTCGGCGTGGTGGATACGGTGTGGGGCGAGGCAGGCCGCTGGCAACCGGCGGTCAGCGCGCCCTTTTTGCGTTTGCCCTCGTCACTTTCTTCCTGGCCACTTCGTACACGGGCATCGCGCTGCTTTCGCACGTGACGCCGGCGCTCTTCCCCGGCCGGTCGCTGAAGAACGTGGGCGTCATCGCCGCACTCGACAAGGTGGTGAAGGTGCCCGAGGCCTCAGCCTCCGGCAGCTTCACAAACCCGATCCACATCCTCATCCTCGGCGTCGACATCAGCGGCGGGAACAACACCGACGTCGTGATGGTCTCTTCGACCGACCCGATCACGAAGAAGACGACGCTCCTCAGCTTCCCGCGGGACATGCTGATCGAGATCACGCCGAAGGACGGACGAGCGTACGAAGACCGCATCAACACCTCGTACGAGACCGGGCTGCGGGAAGGGGGCAACGCCACCTCCGCCGGCGTCGCACAGGTTGAGCGCGACCTCGAAACCAACTTCAACATCCACATCGACTACTCGGTCATCCTCGACTTCAAGGGTGTCGAAGGGCTTGTCGATGCGATCGGCGGCATCACGGTCGACATCCCGCCGGAGCTCGCGGTCGACACGTGGCTCTACTCGGACGACAACAAGAACGCGCAGTACGTTTCGTTCCCCGCGGGCGTGAACCAGCTTGATGGCTACCACGCGGTCGCATTCGGGCGGCACCGCGAGCAGGATAGCGACCTCGTGCGTGTGAAACGCCAGCAACTGGTGGTGAAGGCGGCGCTGGAAAAGTCGTTCTCGGCGGGCATCATCGCACGCAACCCGATCGAGCTGTGGAACGCCTACAGCAACCTGGCGACGACCGATATCCCGACGACCCAGCTGGCCCCGCTCGCCGACCTCCTGCGGAAGACGAACGGCAGCATGCAGGCGTACTCGCTCGGCGACCCGGTCGATGGCGTGCCGACGATGATCCCGTACACCACCGCCGGTGGCGCGGCCGTCCTCAAGTGGGTCCCTGAGAACGTGCAGTACTGGCTGGCGCGGGCCTTCCCTGTGACGCGCTACCCGGACGTGGCGGTGGAAATCGAGAACGCCTACGGCGACCCGGCGCTCGGGGCCTCGCGCACGGCAGCGCTGGGCCGGTTCCTCGTCTACTCGAAAGGGCTGCCCACCGTGTTCTACGGGAGCGACATGGCGGCCCGGGCTCAGACCACAGTGGTGGTAACACGCGAGATTCATCGCCCGGCGGCCGAAGACATCGCGAACTGGCTCGGTCTGCCGCGCAACCGGGTGGTCTTCCAGCCCGTGCCCGCCGATGACACGGCGACGCCGGACATCATGGTGATCGTCGGCCAGGACTTCCGCGTTCCGGGTTCGAATTAACCAGTTCCTTCGTTCTGTGCCCTTCGCCATTGACCCTGAGCGAGCCGCGCCAGTAGGTTGGCAGTCGTGGCGACGCGGATCGAAGGGACAACGGTGACTACCCCGGTCTCCCGCTCTCGCCAACGACAGCGGCCGGCGCCCAGGAAGAACCGGAGCGGCGCCCAGCGGTTGCTCTTCGTGTTCGCGCTGCTCACCTTCGGGCTGGCCTCGATGTATTCGAGCATCGCCCTGCTGGCGCGAGTGACACCGGCGCTGTTCCCCGGCAAGGACCTCACGAACCTCGGCTTCATCCGTCCACTCGCCAACCTCGATACCCCGCTGCTCACGATCAAGCCGCCAAGCGATGCGAGCGTCTTCAATAAGCGGATCAACCTGCTCATCCTGGGCGTGGACAAGCGGCCCGGTTTCCAGTTCGAAGACAACGGCAATAGCGGCTACCTCACGGACACGATCATGGTCGCCACGATCGACCCGGTCGGGAAAACAACGGCCGTCCTGAGCTTTCCGCGCGATATGGAGGTGGAGATCCACACGAAGGACTTCACCTACGAAGACCGGATCAACACCTCGTTCGGCACGGGCGTTCGCAACGGCAAGAGCATCTCGGCCGGGACCGACCAGCTGAAGCTCGACATGAAGCAGAACTTCGGCATCGACATCGACTACTACGTGATCCTCGACTTCAAGGGCGTGGAGAAGCTGATCGACGCCCTCGGCGGCATCGAAGTGGACATCCCGTACGACCTTTCGGTGCCGAACTGGTTCTACAGCGACGATGACATCAACGGCGTGTGGGTGAGCTTCCCCTCCGGGATCAACAAGCTCGATGGCTACCACGCCGTGGCGTTCGGGCGGCACCGCGAATACGACAGCGACCTGAAGCGCGTGAAGCGCCAGCAACTCGTCCTGAAGACGGCGATGCAAAAGGTCTTCAGCATGGCGCTGCTGAACGACCCGTTCGGGCTCTGGGACGCGTACTCGAGCACCGTGAAAACCGACATTCCACGGTCGAAGTTCCCGGGCTACGCGGCGCTGCTGAAGGACACGAACGGGCGGATGAACACGTACTCCCTCGGCGACCCGGTGAACGATGTGCCAACGGTCGTCGGGTATACCACGCCGGGTGGCGCGGCCGTTCTCCAGTGGAACGCCGAGAACGTGCAGTACTGGCTCAGCCAGGTGTTCACGAAGGCCCAGTACAGCGCGTCGGCGGTGGAGATCCAGAACGGGTACGGCGAAGACGGCGCCGTACGGGCTGCCGCGCTGGGGCGCTACCTCGCGTATAGCAAGGGGCTGCCCACGGTCTATTACGGCCCGGACCAGACCGCCCAGCCACGGACGACGATCACGCTCTACGGCGATGAGAAGCGGCAGCTCGCGGAAGACATCGCGGGATGGATGGGAATTTCGACCAGCGACATCATCACCCAGCCGCGCGCCGACTCGAGCCTGCCCGATGTGGTCATTGTCATCGGCAAGGACTTCAAGCTGCCGGGCGGATAAGCGGTAGCCATCAGCGAGTCGCTGAAAACGTGCCTTTGAGCTTCACGCGGTAGGTCTTCACGGTCCCCGGCTCGATCGCGTCGAGCCACGAGTTGTCAAGCGCTCCACCAGTTGGCTGCTACTCGGCAGGGCGCACCGGTCCCTGCGGTTCATCGAGAGCCGTTCGCGCTAGCATTTCAAGCGCGCGATCCTCGATCGGGGGGTTGTGCAGCGGCGCGCGGACGTCGCGCCAGTACCGCTCGATCGGGCGGCGCTTCTGCAGGCTGACGCCGCCGACCACGCGCATCGCGAGGTCCACCGCCTCGATGCAACTGTTCAGCGTGTCGACCTTCGCGACGGCGATGCGGTTCAGCGCGGGCATGCCGCTGTCCTCGCCACTCTCCCATGCCCGGCAGGCGTCGGTCATCAGCGCGCGGCTGCGCTGGATGAGGAGGTCCATCCGGGC
>CAYYDX010000004.1:0-63493 GCA_964470735.1 uncultured Anaerolineaceae bacterium | reverse complement strand
ATGAAGAACGGCACGACCACCACGGTGGTGGCCGAGAACAGCGTGAGCAGGTCGAGCATGCCCGGCTCCTGGTCGAGGAAGATGGCCCCGGCCTCGGCGAACGCGCCCGTCGCCCGCACCCGTTCGGCCGTGGCGAGGATGTTGCGCTCCGATTCGGATTCGCGGCGGGTACCGTGGCCGAGCACTGCGACGGCGTCATCGGCGGTGGCGCCGGCTTCGCGCGCGCGTTCGATGATGACCTGCGCGAACGCAGGATCGGCGCCGACGGGCGCGGTATAGCGGATGCGCTGCCCGTCACGTTCGGTGAGTGCGCCGGTAAGCCGTATCTCGCGCGGGATGACGCTCTTCGTGAAGTAGCCGTTCGAAATGAACATCGGCACGACGACCACCTCCGGGTCGGAGCAACCGTCGAGGCAGCGGGAAAGCGAGGGTTCCTCCTTCCAGAAGCCGAGGCGCACCTCGTCGAAGCCGCCGCGACGGCGCATCTCGGCGGCGAGCGCGCGGACCGGTGCGCTCGAGTTCGCGTTGAGGTGCGAACCGTGGCCGGCCAGCACGAGCGTGGTCATTCGTGCCTCCGGCGGGCGGCGCGGTCATCGTGCAACGTCCCGGCGGTGGCGCCCCAGCCCTCGCCGAGGGCGGTGACGATGCGGTCGCGCAGGTCCTTCGCGAACCCGGGCGAGCCACCGCCAGTCGAGACCGCGATGGCTACAGCGCCTTCGCGAGCGGTGGCGGGGGTGAAGAACGTGCTTTCGGCGCGGGCGTCGGCGACGGCGACGGGGATGCCGTGGGCGCGTGCGAGTTCGCCCGCCCGGCGGTTGACGTCCCGGTCATCGGTGCATGTAAACACCAGCGCCCACCTGCCCGGCCGGTCGATGTCGGTCTCGGAGAACGCGCGCTGGAAGAAGGTGACCGCCGGGTGTGCGGCCAACTCCGCGGCTGCTGCGGCATCGATGGTCTCGGCGATGACCGTGACATCGAAACCGGCGGCGAGCAGATTGGCGCTCCTGCGCAGCGCGACCGTCCCGGCGCCGACGACCAGCGCGGGCCCGGCTGATGGCTGAAGGTCGATGAGAAAGCTCACGCCAGCGCCTCCACGACGGCCGCCGCGAGACCGTCGATGGAGGGTTCGCGGGCTGTGGAATCGACCCGTCCGAAGGCTTCCAGGGTGGCGGCGGCGGCCGATGGGCCGATCGCGCACAGGCGGACGCCGGGCGGCAGTGATTCGCCGGCCAGCGCCTCCGCGAGAAAGCGCGCCGATGACGCGCTGGCGAAGGTGACGGCGTCGGCGGCGCGGAGGCTGGCCACCGTCGTGGCGTCGAGTGGCGCCGGGAGGGTTTCGTAGACCCGCACACGCTCGACGTGGCCGCCGCGCGCGCGCAGGCCGTCGCCGAGCCCAGGGCCACCGAGTGAGCCGCACGGCAGCAGGATGCGCGCGCCATCGACCCGTGGCAGTTCGGCTGCAAGCCGGTCGGCGGTGGCGAGCGAAGGTACGAAGTCGGCGATGAGGCCATGGCCCTGGAGCGCTTCCGCAGTCGCCTCGCCGACTGCAGCGACCTTCGTCCCACCGAGGGCGCGGGCATCGCGGCCGGCCGCGCGGAGCGCTTCGAAGAAGCCGTGCACGCCGTTCTGGCTGGCGAAAACGACCCAGTCCCAGCGCGAGGCCACGCGTTCGTCAGTCGTCAGGTCGGGAGCGCCGAAGCGGATTTCGAGCACGGGCGCTTCGATGACCGTCGCGCCGAGGGTCTCGAGTACGGCGCGAAGGTGGCTCGCCTGCGTACGGGTGCGAGTGATGACGACCGAGCGCCCGGCGAGCGGCAGCGCCTCGCGCCAGGCGAGTTGCCCGCCGAGCGCGGCCACCTCGCCGATGACGCTGAGCAGCGGCGTCGGCAGGCGTGCCGCTTCGACCGCTCCCGCGAGCGATGCGAGGGTGGCGAAGACCGCCTGCTGCGAGGGGAGCGTGCCGTTCGCGATGGCCGCGGCGGGCGTATCCGGGTCGCGCCCGGCGTCGATGAGCTTCGTGCAGAGGTCGCCGAGGGCGGCGGCGCCCATGAGCACGACGAGGGTTTCGGCGCGAGCGAGGGCAGGCCAGTCGTGCGCGTCCGCATTCGATTCGGCCCCGCTGATAACGGTGAACGCGCGCGCGAGGCCGCGATGCGTCACCGGGATGCCCGCGTAGGCCGGGACCGCTACCGCCGAGGTGACACCCGGGATGACAGTGAACGGAATGCCGGCTTCGCGCAGAGCGAAGGCCTCTTCGCCACCGCGGCCGAAGACGAACGGGTCCCCACCCTTGAGGCGTACGACGCGCTTCCCTTCGCGGGCCTTCGCCACGAGCAGCGCGTTGATGGCGTCCTGGGTCATCGAGTGGGCGCCGGCGCGCTTGCCCGCGTCGATGCGTTCGGCACCGGGACGGCAGGAATCGAGCAGTTGCTTCGAAAGCAGGGCGTCGTACACCACGACGTCGGCGGCCTGGAGCGCGCGCATCGCGGCCACGGTCAGCAGCCCGGGGTCTCCGGGGCCGGCGCCGGCGAGCGTGACGAAGCCCGATTGCATCCCGGCATTGTCGCATCCCGCGTGGCAGGCGGCGCGACCGGTTTCGCGAGCGCTCCGGTGGCTGCCTATACTTCGGCCATGCAAGAGAACGTCCCTGCGGGAATCAACTACGAAGCGGTAAGCCGCTTCTTCGCGGAAAACGTCCCGGGTGGCGATGCGCCGCTGACCTTCAGCTTCATCAGCGGCGGCCGCTCGAACCTGACCTACAAGGCGACCAATGCGAACGGTGTCTGGGTGCTGCGCCGGCCGCCCCTCGGCCACGTCCTGCCGACCGCGCACGACATGGCGCGCGAGTTCCGCGTGCTCTCGGGCATGGCGCGCGCGGACTTCCCGGCGCCCGTGCCTGTCGCGCTCTGCGAGGACACCTCGGTCAACGACTACCCGTTCTACGTGATGCACTACTGCGAGGGCGTGATCATCGCCGAAGCGCTGCCAGCGGGGTTCGCCGAAGACGATGCGACGCGGCGCGAAATCGGCCACGGGCTCGTCGAGACGCTCGTCCGGCTCCACGCGATCGACTACAACGCGGTCGGCCTCGGTGAATTCGGCCGCCCGGACGGCTACCTTGAGCGCCAGTTGCGCCGCTGGTCGGAGCAGTGGGCGCGCTCCGAAACCCGCCCGCTGGCCGAGATGAACGAACTGATCCGGCGGCTTCGCACCAGCATCCCGCAGTCGCCCGCGCCGACGGTGGTGCACGGCGACTACCGGCTCGGCAACATGATGCTCGACCCGGCGAACCCGCGGCGCGTGGTGGCTGTGCTCGACTGGGAGATGGCGACGCTCGGCGACCCGCTCTCCGACCTTGGCTATACGCTCGGCTACTGGGGCGACCTGTCCGATACGCCGGAGTACCTGGCGGCCCGCGCGGCGAGTTCGGTGACTGCCCAGCGTGGCTTCCATTCGCGCGCCGAACTGGTCGCGGAGTACGGGCGGCTCAGCGGCCGCGACGTCTCTGGCGTCGAGTGGTACGAGATTTTCGCGACCTACAAGCTCGCGGTCATTGTGGAGGGTATCCACGCGCGCTTCCTCGCGGGTGAAACGGTCGGCGCCGGTTTCGAAGGCTACGGCGAACGCGTCGAGGGCCTCATCCGCGAAGCGTTCGCCGCGACCGAGCGCGCAGCCGACCCGCGCCTGCGCGGGGTAGGGTAGGGAGGCGGCCGGGGCCACCCGCCACCGCCTGGTGGTTCGGTGGTTCGGACGCACACATCCGAGCCGCGACCGCAAGGAAGCGGCTGCAGCCTCCGGCGTGCAGGGACGTCGCGGCGAACACCACAACGTCCCGCGCATGTGTTTGTAGGGGCGTATTGCAATACGCCCCTACCACGAGGGATGGGTCGCGGTTGGGTGGTTCGGACGCACACATTCGAGCCGCGCCCGCAAGCGGCAACGGCCGCGGGCGTGCAGGGACGTCGCGACGAACACCACAACGTCCCGCGCAGGAGTTCGTAGGGGCGTATTGCAATACGCCCCTACCACGAGGGATGGGTCGTGGTTCGGTGGTTCGGACGCACACATCCGAGCCGCGCCCGCAAGGAAGCGGCTACGGCCGCGGGAGTGCAGGGACGTCGCGACGAACACCACAACGTCCCGCGCAGGAGCGACCAACCGCGTCGCCGCCGCTCCGGGCTAGAGGTTGGTGGGCGGCGGTTCGTAGGGGCGTATTGCAATACGCCCCTACAACGAGTGAGGGCGGCGGTTCGGTGGTTCGGGCGTTTGTTTGGAGCGGTTCGGATTGGCCGGGGTTGGCTGGTACACTGGCAGTCCCGCGCGTTTTCCGCGGGGCCACCTATCGACGAGGACCAATGATGACTACGCAGACTCCCGGCTCGACCCTACCCCCAGCCTACGAGCCGGCCAGCGTAGAGAGCCGCATCTACCAGATGTGGGAGCAGGCCGGGCACTTCCAGCCGAAGATCGACCCCGACCGCGAACCCTACACCATCGTCATGCCGCCGCCGAACGTGACCGGCGAACTGCATCTCGGCCACGGGCTCGAGGACGCCATTACCGACTCGCTCGTGCGGTGGCACCGGATGCAGGGCGACCCGGCGCTCTGGCTGCCCGGTGAAGACCACGCCGGTATCGCGACCCAGAACGTCATCGAACGGGAACTGGCGAAGGAGGGCCTCACCAGGCACGACCTCGGGCGCGAGAAGTTCGTCGAGCGCACCTGGATGTGGGTGCGCAAGTACCGCAGCCGAATTTCCGACCAGCACCGGAAACTGGGCGCGAGCGCCGACTGGTCGCGCAATACGTTCACGCTCGACCCCGGCATCGTGAAGGCCGTGCGTACGACCTTCGTGAACCTCTATCGCCAGGGGCTCATCTACCGCGGCCTGCGCATGATCAACTGGTGCCCGCGCTGCGAGACCGCGCTCAGCGACCTCGAAGTCGACTACGTCGAGCAGGCAGCGAAGCTGTACTACATCCGCTACCCCATCGTCGGCGAAGGCGGCATGCCGCTCCCGGCGATCGTCACGGTCGCGACGACCCGTCCCGAGACGATGGTGGCCGACACAGGCGTTGCCGTGAACCCTTCGGACGAGCGGTACGACGAACGGATCGGGCGAGGCCTCCTGCTCCCCATCATCGGGCGCGAAATTCCGATCGTTGCCGACGACGCGGTGAAGCCCGAGTTCGGCACCGGCGCCGTGAAGGTCACCCCCGGGCACGACCCGAACGACTGGGAGATCGGCCAGCGGCACGACTTGCCAGTCATCGTCGCGATCGACCTGCAGGGGCGGATGAATGACGAGGCCGGCCCCTATGCCGGCATGACGGTCGAAGACGCGCGCGCGGCCATCCTTCGCGACCTCGAAGACGAGGGGTTCCTCGACCACGTGGAGGACTACACCCACAGCGTCGGCGTGTGCAGCCGCTGCAAGACGGTGCTGCAACCGCTGCCGAGCGAGCAGTGGTGGCTGGCCGTGAACAAGGAGTACGAACCCGGCCATTCGATGGCGGGCGACGCGATTCGCGCTGTGACCGAGGGCCGCATCGGGATCGTGCCGCAGCGGTTCGAAAAGGTGTACCTCAACTGGATGGAGAACATCCGCGACTGGTGCATCAGCCGGCAACTCTGGTGGGGCCACCAGATCCCGGTCTGGTATTGCGAGAACAAGCACACCATCTGCCAGGTGGATGACCCGGAGAAGTGCCCCGAATGCGGTGGCCAGTTGCGCCAGGACGACGACGTGCTCGATACGTGGTTCAGTTCGGGATTGGCGCCACACGCCGACCTCGGCTGGCCCGGCGACACGGAGGACCTGCGCTACTTCTATCCCACCGCCGACATGCAGATGGGCTACGACATCATGTTCTTCTGGTGCGCCCGGATGATCATGTTCGGCCTCTACAACATGCGCGAACGGGGCGAGTCCGCTTCGATGCCGTTCCGCAACGTCCTCTTCCACGGCCTTATTCGCGATGCGAAGGGCGAGAAGATGACCAAGTCGCGCGGGAACGTGGTCGACCCGCTGGTCTCGGCCGCCACCTACGGAGCCGACGCCTTCCGTTTCGCGGTGCTCACCGGCGCGACGCTCGGGGCCGACCAGAAGTACAGCGACGACCGCCTCGCTTCGGCCCGGAACTTCGCCAACAAACTCTGGAACACGGCGCGGTTCGTCCTCATGAAGGTCGGTGACCGCCGTGTGAAGCGGCCGCACCCGCTCGACCGCGAGGCTTTCGCACTCGAGGACCGCTGGATCCTGTCGCGGCTGGAGCAACTCGAAATCGACGTCGATTCGCTGATGCGCGCCTACCAGCTGGGCGAATGCGCGCGCCAGATCGAGGACTTCCTCCGCGGCGAACTGTGCGACTGGTACATCGAAATGGTGAAGCCGCGCCTGAACGAGGGCGACGAACGGCCGCTGAAGGCGCTCGTGCACGTGCTCGACCACGGCCTCCGCATGCTGCACCCGTTCATGCCGTTCGTGACCGAGGAACTCTGGCAGACGCTGCGCGAGCACATCGACGACGATATGGCGAGCCAGCTGATCGTCGCGTGGTTCCCGAAGAGCGGGAACAACTGGAAGGACGCCGCCGCCGAGGCCAGCATCGACCACGTGGTCGAAGTGAACCGCACAATCCGGAACATCCGCGCCGAGAAGAAGCTCGAAGCGGGCGCTCGTCCGAAGGTGATCCTGCGCGCCGGGAACTACCGTGACGCACTCGAAGAAACCGCCGCTGCCACGAACTTCACCTCACGCGTCGAACTGACCGTGCTCGACTCGGGAGCGCAGGCCCCGGGTGGCGAGTGGGCGTTCGGCCGCGTGGCCGATACGGAAATCGCGGTCGCTCTGCCCGAAGTCGACGCCGCCGCCGAGCGTGCACGACTCGAGAAGGAGCTGGGCGAAGCGGCGGCCCACGCCGAACGGCTCGAAAAGCAACTCGCGAACGAGACGTTCCGCGCGAAGGCGCCCGCGCATGTCATCGCCGGCATGGAGACCACGCTCGCGGAGACGCGCGAAAAGGTCGCGGGATTGCGGGAGCGGGTCGGGAGTTTGTCGTGACGGACCGGTGGATGCGCCGGTCGCGCCTCTGGCGTGCTTAGTCGCCGCGCGCGAGGGTGACTGCCCGCACTGCCGTCGCAAGCGGAAGGGTGAGGCGGAGCGGCGCGCCGGGCGTGGGTGCGAACCCCATCCGTGTGTAGAAACTCGCAGCGGCGGTATCCACAGCATCGACGACCACGGCGAAGACGGCGACCGTCCGGCTGGCGGTGATGATCCGCTTCAACGCGTCGGCCAACAGCAGTTCGCCCAGACCCCGTCCGCGCCAGCGCTCGTCGCGGGCCAACCGGCCGATGAGCACCGCAGGAATGAGCGGGTAGCGTGGGAGTTTCCGCTGAAGATCCGCGCCGAGGCCTTCAAGTGCTATCGCGAACGAACTGAGGCTGTAGAACCCGGCCACTCCAGTGTCATCGACGGCGACGAACACGCGTGCGAGGCTGCGCCGCTGGTCCTGGCCGGCGCGCTCGCGGAACCACCGGTCGAGTTCCCCGTTACCCGAGTTGAACGCCTGGCGTTCGTGGTCGCCAAGCGGTTCGATGCGGAGCGCCACCTACTCGACGAACGTGTCGTGCCGCCGAAGCGCGCCGAGTAGCGCCTCCGCCGGTTCGGGAGGGCTGACGAGGGACTCGGCGAACGACCGTGCAGCTTCGCCCTGCAACCGAAGGACGTCATGCTCCTCGACGATTCGCCGCGCCGCCTCGTACGCGAGGTCGCCCGGTGTCAAACCACTGATCGCAGTCGCCCGCTGGATCACGTCTCGCACGGTCGGCGTGACGCGGAGTTCCAGGCGGTCGGTCTTGCGTTCGGTTCTTCGTGCGGTCGCAGCCATCGCGTACCTCCCTGCGTAGATTACGGCAAATCACCGTACATCTCCAGCATCCGGCATGTTCTTCGAACCGTTCCTACGGCTCGCGCCGGATTCTTCCGAACAGGTCCCAGATGAGTTCTGTCGCGTTGATGTCGTGATTCGTCGGGCCGACGCCACCGGCGTTGTCTTCGGCGCCGGGCCAGGTGTGCCCGCCACCAACGATGGTGTAGAACACCACCGGCGCGCCATCGCAGCCGAAGTACGCCTCTCGCCGGACCTCGGCGGTGACCCATTCGACCTCCGGCGTTTCGGGGCAGCCGTTGTGGCGCCCCCACTCGGCCACGGCTTCGGGCGCCGATTCGTACGGGACGTTGTAGTCGTCCGTCCCGTGGAAGGTGATGACTGCGACGGGCGGGCCTTCGCACCCCTGGAAGACGATGCCCGCGACGGGCGCCACGCCGGCGAACCGGTCGCCGAGCACACACCCGACCTGCGCCGCCATCTGTGCGCCGTTCGAAAGCCCCGCCGCGAACACGCGCCCGGGGTCGACGCAGAACTGCGATTCGACGTAGTCGAGAATCTGCGCGACTGCGCCCACGTCGTCGATGCCGTCTTCGGCATACACGCCGACGATGTCCCACTGCTGCGGGTAGCCGCCACCCTCGGGCGAGACGAGGATGAAGCCATTCTCATCCGAGACGGGCACGAAGCCGCTGTAGGTGTCCTGCTCCTCGGCCGTACGAGCCTGGCCGTGGAAGTTGAAGAGCAATGGAACAGCCGCCCGGCCGTCATAGGCGGCTGGCACATGGAGCCGGAAGTTGCGTGTGCCTTCGACGCGCTCGACCGAGCCGATGTAGTCGCCCGGTCCGGTGCTGAAACAGCCCAGCACCGGTCCATCGGCCGGCGGGGCCACGGGCGCCGCCTCAGCGACGACGATGGCGCCCGGGTCGTCGTTCGAGCCGCCGTCGCGGCCAGCGCCCGCTCCGCCAGAACAGCCAGCCATGAGCAACGAAGCAGCGACCAACCCGAGCCAGCGCATCGGGGGCATTATCCGGCGACGGCGGTAAACGACGAACGACGAACCTCGAAGGACGGCAGGGTGTCGCGCAACCGGACGGTTGGCAGCGGCGTATGGCAATACGCCCCCACGACATCAGCCTGCGAGCATCGCGCCGCCGTGCAAGAACCTCCCCCTCGCCCGCGAAGTCGGGAGAGGGGGCCGGGGGGTGAGGGCCGACCCGGCGCGGCTCGGATGGAGCGCCTACCGGTGTTCCTACGTGCCAGCGCCCCGTGTAAGCGGGAGACCGACACTCCCCCTCTCCCGCGAAGTCGGGAGAGGGGGCCGGGGGGTGAGGGCGCCTTATCCCCCGGCCGAAATGGCGGCACGGCCGAACCCGGTTGGTTCGCGTACGAAGATGACGCAGCCGGCAGCGCCGATGACCAGGATCACGCCGATGACCACGTACACCGCGCCGATACCGCCGAGGCCGGTCGCGGCGCCCCCTCCGAGCGGGCCGAGCATGAGGGCAAGCGACTGCATGCTCGCCGCCAGCCCGAAGGCGCTGCCCTGTTTCCCGTCCGGGGTGCTGGCGGCGATGAGGGCGTTCGTGCCCGGCACCATGGCGCCCTGGAAGAGGCCGACGGCGCCGAGCAGCAGCGCGAAGCTGACCGCGCCGCCGGCCAGCGCGACGGTCGGGTAGAGCAGGCCTGTGAGCAGCGCCGCCCCCGCCACGGTGTTGCGGTAGCCGAGCCGTTCGCCCAACGGCGCCACCGCGAATGCCGCGATCGTGCTGGTGAGGCCGACGACGCTGAAGACGAGGCCGGTCGCTGCCTCCTCCTTCAGGTTCGCGTGCCAGAACGGGAGGTCGACGCGCACATGTTCGTGGTCGGAGAAGTTATCGATGCTGATCGGCATGACCGGGCGCACGAAGGTGGTGCTCAGCCAGAGGCAGAAGAGCAGCAGGAGCATGGCGACCACCTGGCGTTCGGAAACGACGGCGCGGATGTTCTCGACCATCGACCCGCCCTTCGGTCTGCCGTGCGCTGCTGTCTCTTCGGCGCCACCGCCGTCGTCGATGGGCTCTTCGCGCACGAAGAAGTAGACGAGCGCGGCCGCGAGGATGTAGAGCGCGGCGCAGAAGATGAACGACTCGCGGATGCCGAGGGTGGCGGAGACGAAGCCGCCGATGACCGGCCCCAGCATGTTCGCCGTGAACTGGCCGGTCTGGAGCATGCCGAGCGCGTAGCCGACCTTCTGGCGCGGCGATGTCGAGGCGACGAGGGCGGCCGCCGCCCCCATCGTCCCGGCGAACGCCCCCATCAGGAAGCGGAGCAGGACGAGCTGCCAGACCGCCGACGCCAACCCCATGATCCCGATGATCACCCCCGCCCCGATGAGCGCCCGCAGGAACATCGGCTTGCGGCCGTAGCGGTCGGCCATCGTGCCCCAGATCGGCGCGGTGAGGGTGAGCGAGAGGCCGGTCGCGCTGGCGGTGAGGCTCGTGTAGAAGGCGATGCCGCTCTCGTCTTCGACGCCGAGTTCCTTGATATAGAACGGGATGAAGGGGAAGACGAAGTTCGCGCCCATGAGGCCGACGAACACCCCGATCCAGATGAAGACGAGGTTGACCTTCCAGGTCTCGTTGGCGCGTCGCGAACCGAGCGTCATGCCGGGAGCGCTCGGAGGGGCTCAGGATGAATCAAGCAGCGTCGTCCGGGGGAAGGGGCTGGAAAGAGTGTCCCATCCGGACCGTGTTGGCGCACGGCCTGGCCCGGCTACTGGCCGCGCAGTTCGCGGATCTGACGGGCGTGGTCGTCGCTGTGGGCCGCGCCGCGGATGATCAGGTCGGCGACAGTGATGCGGCCGTCCCCGGGGTGAACCCCGGCCCGGGCCCAGCTGGCCGTGTCGAGCTGGCGAAGGATCTCCATCTGCGTGAACCGCAACTGGTCGAACAGTGCGATGGCGGCTTCGGGGCTGCGCCAGATGTAGTGCAGGCGCCGCTTCCAGAGGCCCTCATCGAACGTGAACAGCGCCGGTTCATCCTCGGCCAGGATCATGCGGAGGCGGGTCGAGCGGACGAGTTCGGCATCGCCGAGATGGACGAGCACGTCGCGGATCGACCAGCCTTCCTTGCCCGGCCGTGAAATCGTCCCGGCGTCGGCGCCATGCACCGCCTCGCGCACGAGCGTGGCCCCACGGGCAAAGCGTTCGAGCGGTTCGACGACGTGGTCCGGCAGTTTCACCATGCTTCGAACTCTACCTGCCGGGGTGGTAGCCACAAAGGAACGAAGGAACAAAGGGTTCGAAATGGATAGTCGCCGGTCGAGCGGCTACCCGCGCCAGACGTGGTCTATGCACAGCCACACAGGAACGACGGAACAAAGATCTCGACAGGGATTGGTCGTCGGTCGAGCGGCTACTCGCGCCGGCCTGGTCTATGCACAGCCACAAAGGAACGAAGGAACAAAGGGTTCAATGGATAGTCGCCGGTCGAGCGGCTACCCGCGCCAGGCCTGGGTCTATGCACGCCAACTCTCCTCCAGATCCTTCGTTCCCTCGTTCCTTTGTGGCTCCTTCCACCCACGATTAGCACTCTGTTTGCTACACTGCTAAGTCAATGGCCACAGGACAGCGTGACTACTACGAAGTGCTCGGCGTGCCCCGTTCGGCGGATGCCCAGGAGCTGAAGAAGGCCTACCGCAAGCTTGCGATGGAGTACCACCCCGACCGCAACCCCTCGGAGGATGCGGCGGCGAAGTTCAAGGAGATCAACCAGGCCTACGAAGTTCTCTCTGATGACCAGAAGCGCCAGATGTACGACCGGTTCGGTCACGCGGGCGTCGATGGCAACCAGGGCAGCGGGTTCGACGGCTTCCAGGGGTTCGAAGGCGGCTTCGGCGACATCTTCGATGCGTTCTTTGGCGGTGGCCAGCGTGGCGCACGCCGGCGGCGCGGCCCCGCGCGCGGCGCCGACCTCCGCTTCAACCTGCGCCTTTCGTTCGAAGAAGCGGTCTTCGGGGTCGAAAAGGAGATCGAGTTCCAGCGGCAAGAGCGCTGCGAGCGCTGTTCGGGCAAGGGCGCCGAACCCGGCACCGAACTCGCGACCTGCCCCGATTGCAACGGCGCAGGCGAACTCCGCCGCTCGCAGCAGAGCATTTTCGGCCAGTTCGTAAACGTCGCTCCCTGTGGGCGCTGCAGCGGCGAAGGCCGCATCGTGCCAAACCCGTGCGAGGACTGCCGTGGCACCGGCCGCCTGCGCGCGCCGCGCAAAATCGCGGTGAAAGTGCCGGCTGGCGTCGATGACGGCTCGCAGATCCGCCTGGCGGGCGAAGGTGAGGCGGGCGCGCGCGGCGGCGAACCGGGCAACCTCTACGTCGTCCTCCAGGTCGCCGAGCACGAGCGCTTCGAGCGTGTCGAAGACCACATCGTGCTCGAACTCCCGGTGAACGTCGCCCAGGCGGCCCTCGGCGCCGAGCTTTCCATCCCCACCCTCGACGGCGACATGACCTTCGAGGTTCCCGCCGGCACGCAGAGCGGCGAGGACTTCGTCATCCGCGGCAAGGGCGTGCCCCACCTGCGCGGCGCAGGCCGCGGCGACATGGTCGTGCGTGTGACCGTGGTCGTGCCCGAAAGCCTCAACGATGAGCAGCGCGACCTCCTCGAAAAGCTGGCCGAGACGATGGGCACACCAACGCTGCCGCGGCGCAACAAGGGCTTCTTCGAACGCATCCGCGACGCGATGGCGGGATGACGGCGCCGAACCCCGGTTCCGGCGCCCTCTGGTACGAGATCACCGCGCAGGCGCCGCCGCTCCTCGTGGAAGAGGTGAGCGCGCTGATGCTCGGCGTTGCCCCGGGCGGCATCACGGTTGAGCACCCCATCGACATCCTTGGGCCGGAAATGGGCTTCCGCGTGCGCGGGGGCGAACCGGTGCTCGTGCGAGCCTACCTCCCTGCATCAGAACTCGGCGCGGTGCTCGTTTCGGATCTGCGCAGCGGGATGGAGGCGTACCCTTCGGTTCAACTCACCGCCAAGCCCATCTACGAACAGGACTGGTCGGTTTCGTGGCGCGAGTTCTTCGGCGTGGTCGAGACTGGCAGCCGTCTCGTGGTCATCCCCACCTGGGTCGAGCACGAAGTTGCGCCGGACCAGCTGGCCATCCGCCTCGACCCCGGCCAGGCGTTCGGCACCGGCCACCACGAGACGACGCGACTCTGCCTGAAAGCGCTCGACGGCCTCGCCAGGCCCGGCATTGCGATGCTCGACGTCGGCACGGGTTCGGGAGTGCTGAGCATCGGCGCGGCGCTGCTCGGTGTGCCGCGCATCGTCGCGATCGACATCGACCCCATCGCCGCCGAAGTGGCTCGCCGCAATTGCGACGCCAACGGTGTCGGCGAGCGGATGGAGATCAGCGCGGGGATACTCGCGGAGAACCACCCTGGCCGCTACGAACTTGTGGTGTCGAACATCAGCACGCCGGCGAACACCGCGCTCGCCCCGGCCTTCGGGCGGGTGGTGAAGCCGGGTGGCGACCTCGTGCTCTCCGGCATCCTCGAGGTCGATTCCGCGGGAGTCATCGCCGCGATGGAAGCGAACGGTTTCGAGCGCCTCTCGACGGAAGCAGAGCGCGACTGGTGCTGCATCCACCTGAGGAAGGCAGAGAGGACAGCGTCGTAGGCGCGTCCTGCAATACGCCCCTGACCACTTCCACCGTCGTCGGCCCATCAACCACGACGAACCGTGGCCCGGCGCTAACGGAAACCGGTTCGCTTTCGGCGTCCTTCGATGTTCGTCGTTCGCCGTTTCGCCGGGGCTACTTGAGCAGGCTGTCGAGGAGCTTTCGCCAATCGCCGACGGACGCCGGGCCGGGAGTGACCTTGCCGTTGATGACGAAGGCCGGAGTACCCGGCAGGCCGAGGTCGTTCGCGGACTTGAGGTCGGCCTGGACGGCGTTCACCGCGGCGTCGCTGGTGAGGCAGGCAGAGAACTTCGCCGCATCGAGGCCAAGGTCCCGCGCGAGCTTGTTGAGCGCATCGACAGCGAAGGCCTGAGGGAGCGCCGGGCCCTTCTTCTCGTTTGCTTCGGCCTGGGCCACGAAGAGCGCCTTGTGGTACGGCCAGAACCTGTTCTGTTCGCCCGCGCAGTAGGCGCCGATGGCCGCCACCGCGGTCACCTGGTGCAAGGGGAAGAAGCGGTAGACCAACTGGATCTTCCCGGTCGAAACGTACTCGTCCATGAGCATCGGCTCGACGACGGCGGTGAACTCGAGGCAGTGCGGGCAGCCGAAGTCTTCGTACATCTCGACGACGACCTTTGCTCCGGGCTTGCCGATCTCCTGGCCGTCGGCGAGGTCTTCGGGGGTCTTCGACTGGGCGATTCGCTTGCCGAAGTCCGACTGGGCCGAACCGCCGCTGTTCGCGCCGGCCGTGGTGGCGCTCGCCTTCACCGTGGGCGAATCCTTCGCGCCGCCATCGCCATCGCCATCGTCATCGTCACCGCAGGCCGCGACGAGCGCGGCGAAGACCACCAGCGCGGCCGCTCCGAGTGCGAAGAGCCGGCGCTTACTCACCGAGGAACTCGTTGACGTGCTTCATGAACACCTCGAACTGGTCGTGGTGGACCCAGTGACCGGCGTTCGCGACTTCGACCGAGCGGATGTCGTGGAAGGCGCTGAGGTCGACGGTTCCCTGGCGGTTGCCCCAGCTTTCCTTGCCCCAGATGACGAGCATCGGGCAGCGGATCTGGTTCCAGAGGTCGCGCGCGTCTTCCATGTTGAATTCGTAGGGCGAGCCCGCGTGGGTGTAGTTGTCGAACTTCCACGTGTAGCCACCTTCGACCTCGCGGACGCCCTTTTCAGTGAGGAAGCGGGCGAGTTCGGGTGTGAGGTGGCGGTTGGCATCGCGCATGCGTTGCGTCGCCGCTTCGAGCGTTGGGTAGACGTGGAGGGTGCGCCCTTCGAGCTTCTGCATGCTCTCCACCCAGTCGCGCATGCGGACGTGGGCGGGGCGGCGTTCGCGTGCCCAGCCGAGGCCGCCGAGCCCTTCGATCGTGATGAGCTTGCTCACTTTTTCGGGGAACGTGCCGGCGTACTGGAGGGTGACGCCGCCGCCGAGCGAGTGGCCGATGACGGTGTACGGCCCGCGTCCGATGGTTTCGCCGAGAGCGTGGATATCGAGCGCGTAATCGATGATCGAATAGTTGCCGCCCATCGCCCAGCCCGAATCGCCGTGCCCGCGAAGGTCCACGGCGTAGACGCAGTAGCGATCGAGAAGCTCGCGGGCGGTGCGGTCCCAGCTGCGGGCGTGGTCACGCGTGCCGTGGACGAGGATGAGCGGCGGTTTCGACTCATCGCCCCAGACCACGTAGTGCATCCTCAATCGCTGGGAGTTGTAGTAGCGGCTTTCGGGTTCCATGGCTGACAAAGGGTAAGGGGCAAACGGGCGAAGCGGAATTGCCTTGCGCGCGTGGTTTGCCGCGGGAGTGCCAGGCGGGTCTCGGCGGAGGTTCGAAGCGTGCGAACAATCGTGGCTATGCTCACCCTATCGAGCGCCCTGCAGGCCGCCCAGGCCTCCCCTCGCCGCGCCCCCGCCGTCGCCGTCGCCCTTCGCCCTCAGCGATTCGGCGTCCCCGTCCTCTTCCCCGCTTCCATCGGCAACACCGCCGCCGACCCCGATACCCAGCTCTCCCTCGCCGTCCACCCCACCGACGAATCCAAGCTGCTCGCCGTCAGAACCAACGGAACCGCCCTCGACTTCCAGCGCACCTACCCCAACATCGGAACCTGGACCAACCTCGATACCGTCAGCGCCGGCCAAGGGTTCCAGCTCGCCTACGACTCCGCTAGCGCCGTCTTCGGCCTCGCCTACGGCGACTCCACCGCCGTCAAGTTTCGCACCACCGCCGACGGCATCACCTGGAGCGCCGCAACCACCCTTGTCACCGAGGCGTCCGCCATCGGCGCCGTCGCCCTCGCCTTCGACGACATCGGCGACGCTTGCGTCTTCTACGTCGTCGGCACCTCCACCACCCTCAAGCGGCTCCGCCGCTCTAGCGGCACGTGGGCGGCCTCAGGGACCACCTGGACACTCTCCGGCTCCGTCGCCAACCTCACCGGCCTCGCCGCCGTTTGGGACGGCGACTTCAACCTCGCCATCACCGGCCTCGCCGTCACCACCCTCCACCGCCGAGTCTGGGCCGCCAAAATGGGCGACCAGATCCTCCCCCTCAACGCCTGGACCACCCTTCGCAGCATCGCCGAAGCCGATGCCGCCTCCGGCGTCACCTTCGCCCACCCCTCGCTTATCAACGCCTCCGGCGTCTTCTTCGCCACCTTCCAGCGCACCGAAGCCGGCAATGTCGCCGTCAACCGCCCCTTCCTCACCCACACCAACCCCGTCGGCGGCTTCCTCGGCTACTGGGCCGAGCCTCGCCCCATCCCCGGCGTCACCACCACCCACGGCGCGGCCCTCGCCTACTACCCCAGCGACGGCGACCACAGCAGCATCTTCATCGTCGGCAGCCGCAAGCCCACCGTCAGCAAGCTATTCCCCCAGGACGACCTCACCGACCGCGTCGTCGCCCTCCGCTACCGCGTCACCCCGTCCTCGCTGAGCCTTCGGCTCGAGCTCGACAACCACGACGGCGCGGCCCGCTTCGGCCCTAACCAAACCATCTACCCGGGAATGGACCTCGCCGTCAGCTTCGGCTACCGCCTCGCAGATGGCTCCGCCAGCTACGGCGCCAGCGCCCTCGCCAACATCCACCGCATCACCGACCAGCTCGCGCCCGGCAAGCACCGCCTCATCCTCGAGGCTTCCGGCCCATGGGAAGCCATGGAGCGCTACCGCGCTCCCTCCGCCTGGACGGCCCCCGCCAGCACCACCCGCGCCAACATCTTCGCCCGCGTCGCCGCCGCCGCCGGTATCGGCGTCAGCAGCGCCTCCGGCAGCCGCGCGCCGTCCACCGCCTGGACCACCGACACCCCAACCTTCGCCATCGCCGCCAACGAGACCGGCGCAGCCACTCTCGAGCGCCTCCTTACCCCCACACCCGACTTCCTCCGCCCCGCCTTCGGCTCCGGCGGCTTCCAGATGTGCGGCTCGCTCACCGACACGAGCGTAATGGCCCACTACGCGCTACCAGCAGCCGCCTACGGCGGCTCACTGCCGCTCCTTGAGGCTGAGACCATCGACGCCCTCGCGCCCAACTGGGCGCGTCTACAGGGTCCCGACCGCTACGCCGACAGCTACCTCGAGTCTTCCACCCTGGACTACGAGCACATCCTCACTCGCGGCCCCATGGCCCGCCTCGTTCGCGACCGCGACGCCTCCACCGATGCGCTCGCTAACGCTCGCGCAGCGGCCGCGCGTCAGCGCAGCCGCCAGCTCGAGCCTCGCGCCCGCGCCGTCACCGTCGCCCATGTTGGCCATGAACTGTTCGACGTCGTCCGCCTCCACTGGAACCTCAACCCCGCCGACGGCCTCGAGGATGCCACCCACCGCGTCATCGGCCTCACCATCGACTACCGCGCCGCCCCCGCGGCCGGCGCCGCCGCCTACACCGCCACCCTCGACCTCGCCGAGACAGGAGCCTTCACCTAGCCCGCCGAATCGTGAATCGTGAATCGCAAATTGTGAATTGGAGCGCCTGATGGCTGTTTACCGAGGAAAGATCGTCAGCTTCAACTCCGGGACCTGGAAAGCCACCGTCCGCCTCGACGGCTCCGCCGCCGAGACCCTCGCCGACATCCCCACCGCCCGCGATATCGCCTCCGGCGAGATGACCGCGGGCCGCCGCGTCCTCATCGACACCGGCGACCACCACAACCCCGCCGACTTCGTCGTCACCGCCGTCTACACGTAGCGAGAGAGGAAAGAGGAAAGAGGAAAGAGGAAAGAGGAAAGAGGAAAGACGCCGGCGCCACCTCGCGGACGCTGAATCGCGCGATGGTTCGGGCCGGGTGTGAGGGGCGTATTGCAATACGCCCCTACGACGCGAGGGAAGATTGCTCGCTCCTTCGCTCACGCCACGATCCGCTCGCGAAGGCGCGGTGCATTGGGCGCCCGGGTTCGCCCTACTGGAGGATGGCGGCGACAGCCGCAAGCGCCAGCCGGCGGCCGCCGGCGGGCGTGAAGTGGATGCCGTCGCTGGTGCGCAACACCTGTTCGACGCCGTTCTCGTCGGGGAGGGATTGGGCGTAGGAACCTTCGGAGTAGGAGGTGAGCGCCCAGGTGTCGACGTAGCGCACCCACGAGCGCTTCGCCGCTTCGGCCTTGAACACCTCGTTCACCGGCGGGATGGCCTGCGCGAGCGCCGGGTTGTACCCCTGGGCGGGGTCCGGGCGCATGTTCGGCTGGCCCATCCAGACGACGATCCGCCCGGGGCGGTACATCTCGTCCATCACCGCGCCAACACGCGCGGCGTAGTCTTCGTACGAACGGATCTGCATCGCATCGTTCGCGCCGACCATGAAGACCGCGACATCGGGGTCGTAGGTGGACATTTCCGTGGCGATATAGGCGGGCCAGTTGAAGAACACCGTGTTCATCAGTCCAGACGAGATCTTGTAGTCGGCGCCGCGGACGGGTGTCGCGCCCTGGGCCGCGGCGATCTGGAAGAACGAGACGGTCATGAAGTAGCTCGTCGAATCGCCGTCGCTCCAGACGCGCATCCCTTCGAGCGAAGCGGGCTTCGGCGGGGGTGTCGGCGTCGGTGTGGGCGTGGGCAGCGGTTCGGGCGTGCCATCGAATGCAAGGTCGGGCAGAAGGATGAACGGTGTGGAGACGGCCGCGGGCGGCGCGGCGTTCGCCCTATCGGGCAGGTTTTCGTTTTCGAAGAAGCTGAAGGCGATGGCGAGCAGCCCGGACAGCCCAACGAGTGCCACGCCGAAGACGTGCGTCCAGCGGTTGCTCCGGGTTCGCGTTTTCAGGCCACATCCTCCCACTCAGGCCGTCCTCCGCCGGCCGCGCCATCATCGTGCGCCCTTGGGCCGTACGCCTCAAGCGAATTGTTCACAAACTGGAAGATTGGCCGCCCGAACGTTCGCCCGTGCGACGGCGGCGGGCGACAATGCCACCCGGGCGGCGGCCCACTTCGCGGCCGGTGGAGGCCAGAAGCCCGGATGCTCTTTCCGACCGTTGACTTCGCGATCTTCTTCGTCTGTGTCTTCGCGATCGCCTGGTTTATCCGCCCGTGGCACCTCGGCTGGCGCGTCTTCCTCGTGCTCGCGAGCTGGTTTTTCTACGCCTTCTGGGAGCCGCGCTTCGTTGTCCTCCTGATCGCTTCAACCGCCGGGAACTGGGCTATCGGCCGCGACCTGATCACCATGAAGGACGCCGATGGAAGGCCCTCGGCGGGCGGGCGTGCGCTCCTCACGTTCGGCATCACGCTGAACCTCTTCGCACTGGGCTGGTTCAAGTACTACGGCTTCTTCGCCTCCGAACTGGACGGTTTCTTCGACCTCTTCGGTCTCGGCAACCCCATCCCGCTGAAAGAGATCACGCTCCCCATCGCGATCTCCTTCTTCACCTTCCACGCGATCAGCTACCTGGTCGATATCGCCCGGGGCGACATCGAAGAGCCGATGTCACCGCTCGACTTCGCACTCTACCTGTCGTTCTTTCCGCACCTCGTTGCCGGCCCGATCGTTCGCGTGACGGAGTTCGCGCCGCAGATTCGTGAACCGCTCACGAAGCGCCTCATCGATGCGACACCGGCTTTCCAGCTCATCCTCTTCGGGCTGTTCAAGAAGGTGGTTATTTCGAGCTACCTGTCGAAGCAGATCGCCGACCCGGTGTTCGCTTCGCCGGGGACGCATAGCGCGTTCGAAGTGCTCGTCGGCGTGTACGCCTACGCCATCCAGATCTTCGCGGACTTTTCGGGCTACACCGATATCGCCATCGGCTGCGCGTTGCTCCTCGGCATCCGCTTCCCGCAGAACTTCGATGCGCCGTACCGCGCGCTCTCATTGCAGGATTTCTGGCGGCGCTGGCACATGACCCTCTCGCGCTGGCTGCGCGATTACCTCTACATCCCGCTCGGCGGCAATCGCGGCGCGAAGGCGTTCATCTATCGCAACCTCTTCCTCACGATGGTCCTTGGCGGACTGTGGCATGGCGCGGCATTCACCTTCATCGTCTGGGGCGCGATCCACGGCGCTGGCCTCGTGGTCGAACGCGAACTGCGCGAGCGGTTCCCCGGTCGGCTGGGGCGGGCGGCGCCAGTGCTGCACTGGTTCATCACCTTCCACGTGGTCTGTCTCGCCTGGATCTTCTTCCGCGCCGAAACCTTCGGCAGCGCATGGGAGATCCTCGGGCGGATCGTCACGGGCTGGGGCGCTTCGCCCGCGGTGACGCCGCTGCTCCTCCTCGTCATCGCCGGCAGCATCGCTTCGCAGTTCGTGCCGGCGCGCTGGTGGGAGCGTGTTCAGGTGTCTTTCTCGCGGCTGGCGCCAGTGGCGCAGGCCGGTACCCTAGCGGTGGCGCTGGTCCTCATCGATGCGCTCGGCCCGGAGGGCGTGGCGCCGTTCATCTACTTCCAGTTCTGAGGGTGGCATGGCGCGAACCCGCTCACCAGAGCAGCCCGAACCGATCGAAGGCGGACGCCTGGGTTACCGGCCGGGTCGCGTCCTCTGGGTTATCGTCGTCGCGCTCTTCATCGCGCTCATGCTCAACGCCACCGAACTCGAAAATGAGGCGAAATCGAAGCCGTACGGGCGCAACCGCGATGTCTGGGTGGCGGTCTGGAAGCCGTTCGCGGTCGTGAGCCACGCGCTCTACATCGACCGCCCGCGCGCGTGGTTCGATGACGCCATTGGCCGCGGCGACCCCGGTTCGATCTTCGAACTGCCGCCCGCATCCTCCGACGGAACACCGGTGGCAACCGCGACGGAGAACGACCCGACGCCGCAGAAGGGTTCGAAAACCCCGGCAGCGACGCCGACACCATCGAAGCCGAAACAACTGATCCGGACGCCGTCAGCGGCTGACCCGCTCCGCGTCTGGGTGGGTGGCGATTCGATGTCGAAGATTCTCGGCGAGGCGCTCGTCCGCCAGGCGACGGAGTCGGGTGTGATGACGCCGGTGCAGGATTCGCAACTTTCAAGCGGGCTCACCCGGCCCGACTTCTTCGACTGGCCGGGACACCTGAATGACCTCTCGCGTGCGAACCCGCCGAACGAGGTGTTCGTCGTCATGTTCGGGGCGAACGACGCCCAGGGGATCAAGACGCCCGATGGGAAGATCTTCCAGTCGACCGACGACCCCGGGTGGGCGCCGGAGTACCGCCGCCGCGTGGCCGGGACGATGGACCTGCTCAAGGCCGATGACCGGCTCGTCATCTGGGTCGGGCAACCGATCATGGAGTCGGCCGTACTCTCGGCGAAGATGCAGATGCTGAACGAGATCTACCGGGAGGAGGCGGCAAAGCGCCCATGGGTGCGCTACTTCGACCTCTGGCCGCTCTTCGTGAACGCCTCCGGCGCCTATGACCCGTACATCGCCGACGACGACGGCACGGTGAAGCTGATGCGCAACCCAGATGGCGTCCACCTCATCCGCGACGGGGGCGAGAAGGCGGCCCGCCACATCATGGAGTTGATCAAGAAGGAAGCGCAGATCCCGTAGTGGCGCGCTTCGCGCTCAGTCTCGCAGGGATTCAAAAAGCTGCTGGAGATCCAGTTCGAACGAGGCGAGGACAGGCGCGGCTGGCACCCGGGCAGGCGCCGCGTAGTCTTCGGGGAGGGCATCCGGTCTCCAGACGGTGAGCTTCTCCGCTTCTGGGTCGATGACCCAGAGAATCGAGACGCCCGAGCGCATGTAGTGCGCTATCCGGCGCTGCAGCCGGCCGGGACGATCCTCCGGCGAAAGCACTTCGATGGCGAGGTCAGGCAACACTCGTTCCAGCCCATCACTCTCCAGTGCTGGTCCGGTGCGACTCCTGAGTGTGACCGAAACGTCGGGAAGGAAGACCCATTCCTGGTCGTCCTCCATGTGGCGGACCTCGGTATGGACGCGGGCTTCGCGCGAACCATCCAGGTAGTTCCGCAGAAGTTGCAAGAGCACCGCGACAAGCGTGCCATGGATGCGATTTGGCATGGACTTTTCGAGCACCTCCCCATCCATGAGCTCGAGGTACGGCTTTGTTTCGGGAAGTGCGAGGAACTCGGCCAGCGTGGTGCGGGTTTTCAGCGCCATGGCATCAGTGTAGCAAAGCGGCGGGGCCGGCCCGGGCTATTCGGCGAGGAACTCGCGCACCACGCGGCTGAACTCGTCGGGCTGGTGGAGCGGGACCTGGTGGCCGGCATCGGCGATCTCCACGAAGCGAGCCTTCGGCAGCCGCTCGACCATCTGTTCGGCGATTTCGCGGGAGAGGACCTTGCTTTTCTCGGCGCGGATCACCAGCGTCGGGCAGGTGATGTGCTCGAGGCTCTCCCAGAGGTAGGGGATCTCGGCGATGGCGCCGCGCCCGGTGGCCTGGTGGATTGCCGGGTCGAACCGGAAGACGAGGTTGCCGCTCGCCTCATCGAGCGTGAGCGAAGCGCCGACCTGGCGGTGCAGGAAGTCCTCCGTCTCGCCCGGGTATTGCTGCCGGAAGTAGTCGAGCGCTTCGGCCTCGGTGGCGAAACCGGGCGCCTTCTGTGCGCCACCGGTCGTCTTGCGAATGCCGCGCGCGCCCTGTTCGGCCATCTGCGGGCCCATATCGGCGAGCACGAGGTGCTTCAGCCGGTGGCTGTGGTCGCGCGCGTACGACATGCCGACGCGGCTGCCGATGCTGTGCGCGACCAGGTCGAAGGCTTCGAAGTCCATCTCTTCGACGAACCCGCGCAGGTCCATCGCGAAGGCCCAGACGAGGTAGCCGCCGGGGGCGTGCTCGCTCTCGCCGTGGCCGCGAAGGTCGGGCGCGTAGACTGCGTACCGGTCGAGGAACCGCTGGGCGATGTGCTCCCAGTAGCGGCCGTTGTTCATCAGCCCGTGGAGGAAGACGACGGGGTCGTTCGAGACATCGCCCCACTGCAGGTAGTGGTGGCGAAGGCCGTGGATCGTCAGGTAGCCGTCGGCGCCAGTTGCTGGTGGTTGGGCGTTGGGAGCAGTCACGCGCCCAGTATAGCCGTTGCCCGTTGGGCGGTTGGCGGCTGAACCGCGCCGCTCGGGACCGGAACGTGGCAATGGCGAAACCGCCGCGCGGCCAGCGTTCGCCGTGGTTCGTGAACGTGGTGGTAGGGGCGTATTGTAATACGCCGCTACAAACCGGTGTCAGCCGTCCACGGCCGAATCGCGACCGTTGGGAGCGGAACGTGGCAATGGCGAAACCGCCGCGCGACAGCGTTCGCCGTTCCCACCCGGCGTCCTTCGATGTTCGTCGTTCGTCGTTCGCCCTACCCCTTGCGGCGCAACTCCTCGTAGTCCACGAGCGACTGGCGGATGACCGCGAGAGCGTGGTCGCGGCCCTGGAACGGGTCGACGACGACTTCCTTCTCTTCGAGCACTTTGTAGTCGAGGAAGAAGCGGTGGATTTCGAGCATGGTATGCGGCGGGGCCTGGTCGAGCGATTCGATGTGGTTGACCGCCGGGTCGTTGGCGTGGACCGCGAGGATCTTGTCGTCGGCTTTGCCCTGGTCGCGCATGTGCATCACGCCGATCGGCCGCACGAAAATGAGCGTGAGCGGGTGGACCGGTTCCTGGCCGAGGACGAGCACGTCGAGCGGGTCGCCGTCGTCGCAATAGCTGCGCGGGATGAAGCCGTAGTTCGCCGGGTAGTGCACCGAACTGTAGAGCACGCGGTCGAGCTTGAGGATGCCGGTCGGCTTGTCCAGTTCGTACTTGTTCTTGCTGCCAGCCGGGATTTCGACCACGACGGGGAGGTGCGAGTCGATGGTCGCGGGGTCAACAGGAATGTCGTGCCAGGGGTGCATGGTGGCTCCGGTGATGGGTGTGGCGGCACGCGGCCGAACCGTGAGTGTAACGCTGCGCCGGTGTGGGCGAACCCCGTGCCAACCACCCCTTCGTGGTGTGCGCGTGGATGCCTACGGTTCCCGGCATGACGACGTTGACCAGCATCCGTGAGCGCGTGCGCAACGACCTTTCCGATACGAGTTCCATCGTGTGGACCGACGAAATGCTCGATCGCCACATCGCCCACGCGCTCTCCGACCTCAGTCTCGCCATCCCGCGCGAACTCTCGCAGGACATCGCGACGACCGCCGGCAGCCGCGATATCTCGCTTTCCGGGCTCGAAGCCCTCATCGACATCGAGATGGTCGAATATCCGATTGGACGGTATCCGCCGTGCTACCCGGGCTTCGCCACCTGGGGGAGCGGACTCACACTGCACACGAGTGAGCTTCCGGCCGGCGACGGTGCACGGGTGTTCTACGTCGCCTCGCACGAACTCGATGACGCCGGTTCGACCCTGCCGGACCACCTCTGCGACATCCTCGTGACGGGCGCCGCCGCCTATGCCGCCCTCGAACTCTCGACCGGCGCCGCCAACGAAGTGACCGTGCAACCCGCCGCCAGCGAGCGGTACGCTGCGCTCGCGCGAGCGCGGCTCACTGCGTTCCGGCAGTTGCTTCACACCTACGGGCGCAAGAACCGCGTCCGTTCACGCCGCCTCTACGTTCCCGCCTGAGACGCGCTAGTTCGGGCCATGAACGAGGAACGTTCGGCCATCGCGAACGCGGATGCCCCGGCGCAAGATCTCCCCATGGAACAGCCCGGCCAGCCGAGTTTCGCCGACCTCTACTGGATACCTGTCGGTGCGAGGACGTGCTTCCAGAAGGCCAGCCTCGCTGCCTACGAAACAGTCGCCGCGAAGGTCTCGCGACGTGCGCGCCGGGAGTTGGTGCATGGCGGGCTGGTCTGCTCGCTCCGGGGCGAACCGTTCACGCTCGAACTGATGCCGGCGCCGCCGGGCCCGAACGTTCGCCACGAGGTCACCGGGCCGGTGGGCTTCGCGTTCGCCGGGCGGCTGCGCCTCTTTCGCTACCAGGTCTGCCTTCTCCCGAACACGACGCTCCCCGACCAGCAGTTCGCAGTCGAACCGCCTGCGCGGCTCTGCGAACACGACGCCGGGGTGCAGGCCATCCTCGATGCGAGCCGGGTTGTGCCTGCCTACACGTGGGGCAGGCGCAGGCCCGGTCACCCCGAGATGTGGACATCGGATTCGGCGCTGGCGTGGATGCTGGACCGCGCCGGTCTCGCCCCCGAGCGGCTCGCGCTCCCGGCCGGCTGCCGCGCGCCGGGCTGGCAGGCCGGGCTCGCCGAAGCCGCTTCGACACAGAAAGCGCACTCCCGCGCTTGACAATTCCCGCGACCCTGCCGATATAGTCACTGCAATGACTCTGAATTTGGCCTTCGGTCTCCTCCTTCTTACCTGACGGCGAGGGCCATGGTTGCTGCTCGCCGACGCCTCCTGTGCAAAACCGCCAGGGGGTTTTTTGTTGGCCGGGCAGCCAGAGACTTTATGCAGCACGGGAGTTCGAATTCGATGCCACCAACCGCCATCACCGCGAAGACCATGCCCTTCAACAAGTACCGGGCCTTCCGCCCCCTGCCGCTCCGCATCCCCGAACGGCAGTGGCCCGACCGCGAAATCACCAAGGCGCCCCTCTGGTGCTCGGTCGACCTTCGCGACGGAAACCAGGCGCTCATCGACCCGATGGACCCCGTCCGCAAGCTGCACATGTTCGAAGCCCTCTGCGTGATGGGCTTCAAGGAGATCGAAGTCGGCTTCCCGGCAGCGTCGCAGCCCGACTTCGACTTCATCCGCCAACTGATCGAAGACGACCTCGTGCCCGACGACGTGACAATCCAGGTGCTCGTCCAGTGCCGCCCCGAGCTTATCGAACGCACCTACGAGTGCCTCATGGGCGCGAAGAAGGCCATCGTCCACTTCTACAACTCCACTTCGATCCTCCAGCGCCGCGTGGTGTTCAAGCAGGACAAACCCGGGATCACCGCGATCGCGGTCGAGGCGGCGAAACTCTGCAAGCAGCTCGAAGCGAGCTATCTGCAGGGTACGGACGTGCGCTACGAGTACTCGCCCGAAAGCTACACCGGCACCGAAGTCGAATACGCGCTCGAAATCTGCAGCGCCGTCTCGGATGTCATCCAGCCGACCCCCGACCGGCGGCTGATCATGAACCTGCCGGCCACTGTGGAGATGTACACCCCGAACATCTACGCCGACACCATTGAGTGGTTCCTTGCGCACCTGCCGAACCGCGATTCGATTTGCCTTTCGCTGCACCCGCACAACGACCGCGGCACCGGCGTCGCGGCCGCGGAGTTCGGCGTGATGGCCGGCGCCGACCGCGTCGAGGGCACGCTCTTCGGCAACGGCGAACGCACCGGCAACGTCGATATCGTCAACCTCGCGCTGAACCTCTTCAGCCAGGGCGTCGACCCCGAACTCGACATCTCCGATATCGACGCACTTCGCCGGGTAGCCGAGTACTGCAACCGCCTGCCGATTGGCGCACGCCATCCCTACGCCGGCGACCTCGTCTACACGTCGTTTTCCGGCTCGCACCAGGACGCGATCAAGAAGGGGTTCGAAGCGCTCGGCGAGGAGTACTCGGTCTGGGAGGTGCCGTACCTGCCGATCGACCCGAAGCACGTCGGCCGCACCTACGAAGCGGTCATCCGCGTCAACAGCCAGTCGGGCAAAGGTGGTGTGGCCTACCTTATGAAGGCCGAGCACGGCCTTGACCTGCCGCGCCGGCTCCAGATTGAGTTTTCGAAAGCCGTCCAGAAGGTGACCGAAGACACCGGCACCGTGGTGACCCCGGAGGAGATCTGGGCCGCGTTCGAAGCCGAGTACCTCCCCGCCGACGCGCCCATCCAGCTGGTCACGCACGACTTCAGCAGCCACGAAGGCAAGACGCGCATCGTCGCCACCGTCCGCCACGAGGGCAAGGAGCGCGTGGTTGCGGGCACAGGAAACGGGCCGATCGCGGCCTTCGTCAACGCGCTCCATAGCGAACTCGGCGTGATCGTCGAGGTGCTCGACTACGTCGAACACGCTGTCAGCGCGGGCGCCAGCGCCACGGCCGTTGCCTACGTCGAAGCGCGCAACAGCGACGCGACGACCTGGGGCGTCGGCATGGATGAAAGCATCGTCGCGGCGTCGCTCAAAGCGGTTCTCAGCGCCGTCAACCGGCTGGCCGCGCAAGCAGAAGTGGAATAGCCGCCGGGCCGATCGCGGTTAGCTCCGTCCAGGGCGCCACAACCTTCGTGCCCTTCGTTTCCTTGCGCCGATACCCGGCCCCGCGCTTACGCGTGGGCGAGGGCGTTGCGGGCCGTGGCGAGGCGCGCGAGGAGCGACTTCGCGCGTTCCTCGTCGGTGTGCATTTCCTTGCGCCATTCGGCGTTTTCGGTGCCCGCGATTTCCATGCGCAGGTTGGAGACGTACCGCTCCAGCACCTCCTGCAAGAGGACGAAGTCTTCGCTCGAGAGTTCGAGGTCCATCGTATTCCTCCTTCCGGATCTCTCCTTCCAGCGTAGATCATCGCGGGGAGGGACGGGATGGAGGGGCGAAGGAATGGGGCATAGCAAAACGAGCGGCGCCGCTTCGGCGCCGCCCGCTGTTTGCTGTCGCGAGGCCCGGACTCAGTTCTTCGCGCTGAGCCAGATCACGTCGCCGCTCTTCACCGTCTTCAGGTCATTCAGGTAGCTCGGGAGGCTCGGGCCGTAGCGCCGCCACTTCCCGGACTCCGGGTCCCAGACGTAGATCACTTCGATCGATGACGGGTTCGAGGCCGAGAGCGCCTGCTGGGGAGTCATCTCGCCACCGCCCCAGGTCACCAGGTTCCAGCCCGGAGTCACCGGGAGCGCCGGCGGCTCGGTCGTCTCCGAACCCCCGGTCGGCGTGGCCGAAGGTGTCGCCGTGGCTGGCGCCGAAGGTCCCTGCGGAGCGGCCGCCGGCGATACCGTGAGCGCGCCCGGCGTGAAGTTCGCCGGCTGGTTCACGCCATTCGCGCTGAGAATCGCGTTCGGCGAGCCCTGCAGCGTGAGCAGCGTCGAGCCCGAAGCCACCGCCTGCCATTCGACCACGAACAGGGGGCAGTAGCTGGCGCAGGGCTCGAAGCGCAGCGCGCTCACATGCACCGTGCCGCTGGCGTTGTCGATGGCCGGCTGCGGCGCGAGACTCCACCCGGCGCCCGCGGTCACGCGGTTCACCGTCGCCACGCCGGGGTCGAACTTCAGCGTCAGGTCGAACGTGGCCGGTTGTGCCGTCGAAGCCCCCAGGCTCACGCCCGCCGTCGTCGTGAACGCCGATCCCGAGGCCGCCCCACCGCTACCCGCGAGCACCGAGGCCGGAGCGCCGGGTGCGGGCGTTGCCGGGGGCGTCGAAGTAGCGGTGGGGCTGGCAGTCGGGCTGGGAGTCGCCGAAGGGCTCGGCGTCGAAGATGGCGGCGTCGTGGGTGAGGGTGTCGCGGGAGTCGGCGAGGGCGTGGGCGGCGCCGTCACCGTGAGCGAACCGGCCGAGAACGAGGCTGTGATGTACTGGCCCATGCCCGCCAGCGATTCGTTTGCGTTGCCGGCGAGGGTGAGCGCGCTCGTGCCCGCCGCCAGGCCGTTCCAGGTGACCTTGAACACCGGGCAGTTCGTCGCGCACTCATCGAACCGCACCGCGATGACCTGCACCGTACCCGCCGTGTTGTTGATTCGCGGGGCCGGCATCAGCGACCACCCGGCGGCAGCTTCGACCGAGGCCACCGCGGCCACCGCGGGGTCGAACTGCAGCGTGATGTCGAAGGCGTTGAAGTTGCTGTCCTCGGCAGCGCGGGTGACGCTCGCGGTGCTCACCGCTGTGCCCCCGGCGACGATGCTCGCCGAACCGGCCGAGATCGTGGTGCCGGCCGAGGCCGCCGTGCCGAGCACGCCCACGAAGAGCGCCCCCACCGCGACCAGTTGGACGAGCAGCAGTCTCGAAAGAAGTCCGCGCTTCTGTTTCTGCTCCATGACAACGCCTCCTCGCCCGAGGTGCGGTCCTCCGCCCCCTGGCTCCCTGTTTATCGGGAGCGCCGGGGCCGGCTTGGAGTGTCAGAAACGTGGATGAATCGGGCTCATTACGGAAAACGGGAGGCCCGCTCGCCTCCCGTTTGCGTTCGAACCGGACTGGAGCGCGCTACCGCCCGAACAGCGGGCCGAGCACGTCCTCCAGCATCGCCGCGCCGAGCGCGCGAATCTGCTGGCCGCTCCCCGGGATGCCGTCCTTCGCTACTTCGACCAGGTGCAGCTTGTAGACGAGCGGTCCGCGGTCGATGGTTGGCGTGGCGGTGGGCGTACCCGTCGGGGTGCCGGTCCCGGCGCCGCCCGGCGTTTGCGTGCCCGAAGGCGTCCCCGTCCCGCCCGGTGTGCCGGTGCCAGCAGGTGTTGCGCTCGGCGTCACGGGCGTGCTCGTCGCTGGTGTCCCAGTACCCGAAGCCGTCGCGCTCGGTGTCACTGGCGTACTGGTCGCCGGGGTGACCGGGGTGTTGGTCGCTGGTGTCACTGGCGTGTTGGTTGCTGGCGTAACGGGTGTGTTGGTCGCCGGTGTGACGGGGGTGTTGGTCGCCGGAGTGACCGGGGTGTTGGTCGGCCCGACGGGCGTGTTAGTTGGACCGTTCACGCTGATGGTGCCGGGCACAAAAGAATCCCATGAGATGGCAAATGCGTTCTGGTCACCAAGAGCAGGATCGTTTGGTGCGTCGGTGAGTGCTAGATTGAACGATCCTGGTGCAATCCCAGTCCAGTGAATGGTGAAAAGCGGACAAGTCGCTACGCAACCTGTGTAGCGGACTGCGACGAGGTCTATTACTCCCGCACTGTTGTCAACGCCGGTTCCGGGAACGGCCTGCAGTGACCAACCGGGTCCCAGATCAAGGGGCCCAACGGATGCAGTAGCAATTGCAGGGTTGAATTGAAGCTTGATATGAAACCCGAAAAGAGTCCCAACATCAGCACTCGCAAGATTCGCAGTGATCAATGCTGTGTTGCTACCGCCCACTCCCATGAAGGGACTTGTGGATGAGATTGTTGTTCCGGTTGATGCCCCTGCTCCTTGGGTCAGTGCCGCGAGGAGCAGGCTGACTCCGGCCAGAGTCGCCAGCAGGGATGCAAGGGATACACCCCTTCGTTGCTGTTGGTTCATTCCGTCTCTCCGATTCTTTTGCCGTATCGCCGCCCTATCGCCAAAGCCGCTACGCCTCCTGCTCCCGCCGCTATGCCGCAGACTACTTCCCAGTTCGCTGACGTGCCCCCAGAAGACCCCGATGGGGCTGAGACGGAGGTGGCGCTTGGAGCATTCGGTGCGACGCCTGTAAGGCTACTCTGCGTCGACACCGACGGTGATGGCTCGTGCGTTTCTGTTGGGACAAGGATTTCCGTCGGATTTGGCGCTGGTGAGCCCGAAGGTACTCCCAGTGCGACCCCTGTGGATGGAAGGCGAATTGGCTGGGAAGAGCCATCGTCCCGAGCCAACAGAGCGGCAGATACTGCCAGAGCGGGGTCGCCGTTGCTCAGAGCTCTGAGACGCAGAGCGACTAGAGCTCCATCTCCGTCTACCCCCGATCTTCCAATCTGTGCATAGGTGATGCGCAGCCTTCCTTTTTCGTTGTCGCCAACGTTAAAGACCACGAAGCCGGGGTCGACGAAGGGCAGGATGGTCGCTTGGAGCCCCTCGCGAGCCGGATCAGCATCCTCCAGAACGACTACCGTCGGGTCAAAAGTGATCTCGATGTCAATTCCGTTTAGCCGGCTAGCATCCGTAACTTCCAGAACGAACGTCGCTTGGTCGCCGGCCTTCAAGCGTTCCGGTCCTGGCACAAACGCCAATGTCGCAGGCGACACCTGAGCCAACGACGGCGTAAGGCAGAGACTGAGCCAAGCCACGCCCGCCAAGGCTAGCCCTGAGAACCGGAGACCGAACATCCTGCGACCGGGCAATTTGCCTCCTATAGTGCGTGTAGGCCCAGAGTCTAGCCCGGGGAATAGCGCGGGCTAGACTCTGGCTACTTGACGATTCGTTCCCCCTTAGGGGCGGCCAGTAGCTACGGCCACACCTGAGTCGTCTTGCCGAAGTTCGCTGCTGTGACTGACAGGTCGAGGATGTTCACGACGTTGTCGCCGTTGATGTCCGGAGTTGTATTCACTGGTGCGACGGGCGAGTAGACGGGACCCGCCTGCCCGAATCGCGCAGCAATAAACGACAAGTCGAGGATGTTGATGAAATTGTCCATGTTGGCGTCCCCACCGAGGAGAGTGACGGTTCCCGCAGGGTTGGATCCGAGACCAACCGTAACCGGCTTAACTGCCTTCAGATAGCCAAGCATGACGGCCTGGATGGCCGAGTGTGAGCCGAGCGAGACGCCTGTGATAGTGAAGTTTCCTAGAGTGTCCGTGGGGCCGGAAATCGGCCCGCCAGACGGGTCGATCTCCGCGGTTGCGCCGCTGTGGTTGCTGCGGCCCTGGAGGAGGATCTTGCCGCTCACGTCGCCACTCGGCGGGGCCGAGGTGATCGCGATCGTCCCGTTCGTCTTCGTCGCCGGGCCCATCGTGAACCCGTTGTTGTCCGCCAGGATCGTCGTCGGAGTGGTACGGAACTCGACCAGCGCGGCGCCGGGGGCGGTCGCCGTGAAGGTCAGCGTGGCCAGGAGCACGTTCGTGCCCGTTACCGGGGCCGTTGGGCCTTGCTGGCTGAAGCTGAAGTTGACCTGGTTCCCCGGCTGGCTCATCGGAACGATGACCTCGGGCAGGAGGCCATTGCCGAGCACCACGTTCGTCAGCAGCAGCTTCGAGCTGTCGTACTGGAGGAACGCCTGCACGCCGTAGAGGTTGACCACGTTGTTGGCGATGACCTGGACGCTCACCGAGCCGCCAACGTTCGCGGTGTTGTTCGTCACCACCATGTCGCCGCAGCCGGTTTGCGGCTGGAAGCCGATAGCCGGTGAGGTGTCGACACCCGAGCAGAGCCACGGGGTGTAGTCGAGCGGATTGCTCGCGTTGAAGCCCGTGTACCCGTTCCAGATGATGGCGTTCGGAGCGACCAGCGGAAGTGCCGTGCCGCCGTACTCAACAGGAATCGGAGCGCTACTGTATCCTGGCTCGCCGGATGTCTGCTGATCCGCCGCGGTCGGGGCGACTGTGCCAAGCCAGTTGTTCTCGACATCCAACGTCACTGCGTTGAACTTCGAGCGGGCTTCAATCTGGCTGTACCAGTTCCCGCTGATGTCGTTGTTATGAATGGTCACCGCAGTGGTGAGATTGGTGTAGTTCGGAGGCGCATTGATCGCGCCCTCGCCGCCCCGGAACAACACGCCCATCGTCCAGTTGTTGGTGATGAAGTTGTGCTGAACGTTGCTCCCGGTCACGTTATCCACAAAGTGAATTCCGGTCCGGTTGAAGTCAATGATGTTGTTGAGGATCTGGCTGTTGGTGGAGTTCTCGATGTAGAGAGCATTCCGGTTGCCGGTCAACTTCGAGTTACGAAGTGTGTTCCCGGAGGCGCCAGTGGTGATAGCCACACCCTGGTTGTTGAGCGTAGAGCTTAGCCAGTCTGTGGTGTTGTTTCCGTCGCGTGTGATGGTGAAACCATCGACAGTTACCCCGTCGGTGGCGTAGAGCCACAGGGTGTGTGGCGAGCCTCCCTTCGCCCCGACGATGATCGACTGGTCGATACCAGCGCCCTGGAGGGTGATGTTGTCCTTCGCCCCTGCAGGCGAGTTGCTGTCGAGCGTGACGTCTTCGTTGTAGGTGCCCGCCGCGACGTTCACTGTGCCGCCCGCATTCACCGCGTTAATCGCCGCCTGGATGGTCTTCTTCGGTGTACTCGGTGTAGCGCCGTCGTAGAGGTCGTTCCCGGTGGCGGCGTTCACGTAGCAGGTCGTGGTGCAGGGGATCGTTGGCTCGAAGTCGAACACCTTGACCGCGAGGTCGGTGCCGAAGACGAGGCTGTCGATGTTGTTGGTCTCAGCCGGGCCTGGATAGCCGCTGCGGATGCCGAGATGCGCGTCCGTAACGCGGATGCGGGCGTTCGGGTAGTCCGCGAGGATCTGGTTCCAGGTCTTCGGGGATGACCCGGAGCCACCGGTCACCGGCCAGTTTGTGCCAGAGTAATGCCAGACCGCCGCGCCGCCATTGATCGCGTCGAAGGTCTGCCACGTGTTCGCAAGAACACCCGGCGGGGTGAAGATGAGCCGCGACTGCCAGGTGTCGCTGAGGTTGAAGTCGACGTTGAACACAAGGTAGGGCGGGGCGGCCACGGTGTCCGTGCGTGCGGTGAACTCGAGCCTCGTGATGCTCTCGAGCGGAGTGCCGGTGAACTGGTAGGTTGCCAGGTTCGTGCGGCCGCCGGAGGGGAGGGCGATCTGCGCACTGCCGCTACCGAGCGGCGGAGCGCCCGGGCCGGTGACAAAGCTGCCGAGCACGCCCGGCGTGTTGTTGTACGTGTCGGTGTTGTCGTCGTAGAAAAGCCAGCCACCGCCAGCGGGCGCGGTCAGGTTTGCAGCCTGGACCACGGTGGTCACGGGCGCCGGATCCGGAACGGTTGAAGAGGAGAGGCTCAGGTTGTCGATGAGTAGGCCATTGCCACTAGTCGCAGGAGCCGCCACCTTACCGGTCAGGATTAAGAGTGAATCAACTGTCCGCGAGTGTCGGTCGGCGACCAGCGGGCTGGATTCGGGGTCGTACCGGTAGTAGTCCTCCCAGCTTGTCCCGGTGTGCTCCAGTACTCCATCGACATAAGCCCGGACAACGTCGTTACTTGGGCCATCCTTGAAGTCCATCACGAGCTTGAGGTTGTGCGCGCTCGTGTAGTCCACGGTCTTGATGAGGGTGGTGACGAAGTTCGCGCACCCGCTGATACCACAAGGCCCGGGCTGCTGGACGTCCGCGAAGTAGACGTCCAGTCCTGTGGTGCCGTTGTCTTTCACTTCGAGGAAAGCCATCCGGGCGCCATCTCCGCGGTCCGGCGAGAACCGGATCCAGAGTCCGGACTGAGGGGCGCCGGTGAAGGACTTGATATCCCACGACACTTCGAAGTGGTTCTGGCGGGCGCCGCCGGACATTCCGCCGTTGAGTGCCTGCGTCTCTCCGGCTTCGTTGAGGAGCGGCTTCGAGAATGTCTGGTCGCCAAACGAACCGCTCACCACGGCATTCGAGATTCGGAGCGCCTTGCCGCCGCCGTCGGCCACGACAGCGACATCGTAGGCGCCAGTCTTCGACCAGCCGTCCTGGCCGTTGATGTCCCCGAGGGCGTAGCTATCGAAGTTGATCGTGTTGCTATCGCCTTGGTCTCGTCGCGGTTGAGCATGAGGCTACCGCTGACGCCAAAGACGATGGCGATGAGTGCGGCAAAGAGGAGCCAGCTCTTCCTCCGCCGCGATTTCCCGTGCAATGCAAGCGTCATCTGCTTGTCTTCTCCAGGTTGGAACATGCGCTACCGTGTTTTCGGGGTAACGCGGCTTCAGGAGTGCGCTGCGTGGCGCACTCCTCCGTTGCTCGATGCCAGTCCATTCCGTTGGGACGCCGCAAGAGCGGCAGTTTGCACCCGGCAGGCTCCTTCCCGGGTCGCTGGGAGAAAAGGTAGGGCTTTTCCCGATGGTTGCGGCGCCACCGGGATTACATGCTCAGCGCCGATTGACCATGTGTTAGAAAATCGACAGAGCAAGGGGGAGTCCGCGTTCTCCTTTGCGACTTGGTCCCCGGTGGGCTGCAACCCGCCGGGGGCTTTCCTCTCTTTTTTAGGTAACGTCCCGGTAAACCGGGTGGAGCGGTATGGTTACAGACTTGTGAACCGCTGGTCAACAGTTCGTGTAAAACTCGTCATTTCTTGTCGCGATCCACGGCCGGTGAAACGACGAACGGCGAACTTCGAAGGACGGCCGGTGGGAACGACGAACGACGAACTTCGAAGGACGGCCGGTGAAACGACGAACGGCGAGCGGAAACGACGAACGGCGAACTTCGAAGGGCGGCCGGTGAAACGACGAACGGCGAACTTCGAAGGACGGCCGGTGAAACGACGAACGGCGAACGTCGAAGGACAGCCGGTGAAACGACGAACGGCGAACTTCGAAGGACGGCCCGGTGACACGACGAACTTCGAAGGACGGCGAGCGGCACGGCCGGTGAACTGGCGTCGTTCGTTGTTCGTCGTTCGACGGTGGGGCGACGGCGTGGGGCGGGGTCTCTATACTCGCGGCGAAATGGCCATGCCCACCTATTGCCCACGTTGTTCGATGACGCTCACGACCAGGATGGACGGGGGGCGCGAGCGTCCCGCCTGCCCGTCCTGCACCTATATCCATTACGGCGACTTTTCGATTGGCTGCGCCGGGGTGGTTGTCCGGAATGGCAAGGCGCTGCTGGTTCAGCGCGGCCAGAATCCGTTCGCGGGTTCGTGGCAGATCCCCGGCGGCTACGCCGAGCACGATGAACCGCTTTCCGATGCGGTCGAACGCGAGGTGCTCGAAGAATCGGGCATCGAAGCGCGCGTCCGCGATGTGGTGGCCTTCCGGCACTCGCTGGGCGGTTCGCTCGGCGGGCCGAGCACGAACATCTACGTCATCTTCCGGCTGGACTCGATCGGCGGTGAGCCCCGCTTCGACGGCGACGAAATCGCGAATGCGGGGTTCTTCAGCCTCGACGAGATGTCGCGCATGGATGCGGTCCAGGGGCTTTCGCGCTGGGCCATCGAGAAGGCGCTTGCGGCCGAAGACCACCACGGCCTCGCGCCCGACACCACTGGCCCCGGCGCCGGCCGCGCGGGCTGGCAGCTCTTCGGCGTTCGCGCCGTCTACTCGCTCGATGGATAAGGACATGGACTACAAGAACGTGCTGGTCGAACAACGCGGCGCGGTCACCATCCTCACGTTGAACCGCCCGGAGCGGCTGAACGCCTGGAATGACGCGATGATGCTCGAACTGCGCGACGCGGTCGAATGCGCGAACGCCGACCCGGCGGTTTCGGCGGTCGTGTTCACCGGGGCCGGGCGCGCCTACTGCTCGGGCGCCGATATCGGCGGTTGGGCGAACCAGATCGCCGGTGGCGGCGCGCGGCAGGGTTCGGCCACGGCGGGCGAAGACAACTGGGTCGCCTTCCTTCGCCGCATGCCGAAGCCGACCATCGCGGCGGTCAACGGCGTGGCGGTGGGGGTCGGCGTAACGCACATCCTGCCGATGGACATCCGCATCGCCAGCGAACACGCGAAGTTCGGTTTCGCGTTCGTGCGCATGGCGCTCGTGCCGGAGCTCGGCAGCTCGTACTTCCTGCCGCAACTCGTGGGCATCGGCCGCGCGCGAGAGTGGTGCCTGACGGCTCGCATGGTCGAAGCCGCCGAAGCAGAGCGCTCCGGGCTTGTGTCCGAAGTCGTGCCCGCCGATCGCCTGCTCGACCGCGCGGTGGAGCTCGGCGAGATGATCGCGCAGCACGCGCCGGCGGCGGTCGCTCGCGTGAAGCGCGTGCTCGATAGCAATGCGACGGACAGCGATGTGCCCTCGGTGATGCTGCGCGAGAACGCGCAGAACGCGGCGGCGCGGCTCGAACCGGATCATGGCGAGGCGGTAGCGGCCTTCATGGAGAAGCGCAAGCCGAACTTCCAGCGCTGACGCGGATTCGAACCGGCGCCGTAGATATCCCGTGACGTAGCTGTCACGAATTGTGCCGGTTGTGCTGCACGAAATAGTGAACGACTGGTTCACCATACCTTGAATTGACGGGGATGCGGTCTAGACTGCCGCACGTCATGAAACTCTTCCTGATTGCCGCACCATTCGTCCTCGTTCTCGCTGCCGCCTGTGGTGGCGGCGGTGATGATGGAGGCGGCGGCAAGAAGACGAACGCCGCGAGCACCACGGCGATGTCGCAGGCGTTCGTGCAGGAACTCACGAAGATGAAGCAGTGCTACCAGGACGAAATCGACGGCAAGCGCCAGTGCAGCGGTAGCCTTATCTCGGCCGACCCGGTTTCGAACCTCTGCAACGACGTGCGCACGGGCCGCGCGAACCAGTTCGTCGGCGCCGACTACACGAGCTTCCAGGCCACCTGCGAGTCCTGGACGGACGTGCTCGGGTTGCCGCTGAAGGACCGCAACGCGAAGGTCGACGAGATGATCGCCGCGCTCTCGGCGACGAAGTAGGGCGCTATTTCACGCTCAGCAGTTCGACTTCGAAGATGAGGTCGGAGTTGGCCGGGATGGGGCCGTTCGCACGGGCGCCGTAGCCCAGCGCCGCCGGTATATAAAGGATGCGCTTGCCGCCGACCTTCATCGTCGCGACGCCTTCGTCCCAGCCCTTGATGACCTGGCCCATGCCGATGGTGAAGGTGAAGGGCTGGCCACGGTCGAGCGAGCTATCGAACTTCGTGCCGTTCGTGAGCGTGCCGGTGTAGTGGACCGTGACGCGCTGGCCGGTCTTCGGGCTGTCGCCCGTGCCGACCACTTCGTCCTGGTACTTGAGGCCGCTGGCGGTGACGGTTGGGTTGGTCAAGGTGATGGGTCCCTTCGTTGGCGCGGTTGTCTTTGCTGGTGACGTCGTGGGTGTGCGCTCGGTGGTGGTTGTGTTCGCGGGGCGCGATGTCGCGGTGGCGGCGCCGCCATCGCTGTCATCATCGCCTCCACAGGCGGCGAAGAACACAGCGGCAGGTAACGCCGCCACGAGGCTCAGGCGGAGGAGCGCGCTTCGTTTCATCTCCAGAGGGTATGGCGGCCGCTCGAAACGGGGAACCACGCGGGGCAAGGGCCGGTTATGGGGGAAACGCCTACCGGCTCGCAGTGAACGCCCCAGGCCGGTTGGCGTCCCCTTCGTACCGCACTTCTATAATCCGACCTGTCGCCCTAACCTCAGTGAAAATCCACCCCTCGCATTTGCCACCAGCGCTCAGTGTATGAGGGCATTGACTAAGCTCAGGACGCTCGGTTGAAGCGTATCCTGAATCATATTCGTACCGTTCGGCGTCGATGAACTTGAAGTCGAGAGACCCCCAAAAGTCTCTACGACTGCCAGACGTATTTTCCACGGAGAACTGATAACCAATGAACCGGTATCCTCCATCTGGCCTCGTGCTAGTTTGCAATGGATCTTCGACTGCTAGGAGGGTCAGTCGAAAGCCATCCGAAACGATCGTGCTACCGACGCCTAAACTCGCAACGTCGGGTCGGGGCGTGGCCGTGGCCGTTGGCGGGCGAGGCGTATCCGTCGGAGTTGGAGGTGCTGGCGTTGCTGTCGCCGTCTCCACGACAACCGCAGTGGTTGCCGTGGCGGACGGTGGCACTACTTTGGCTGATGGATCTTCGGTGCTCGCCGGCTGCACCGAGACTTTGGGTTCGTCTCGGTCGACTAGACTCGGGGCGAAGCCGATCGCCAAGAATATCGAAGCGAGAATCCATAGGTTTCGTTTGCGTTTTCCGTCCCCAAACCAACTCCTGATCCTACTGAATAGGCGCTGAACTTCTCCTACCATCGTGCCCGCTTCCGCCATGGTTCTCCCTTACTCATTTTGGACGGAGTCTAGCATACGTTCGCATCTAGCAGTGGGCTGGAGGTTGCAGGAGCCTATGGCTGCGAATGCACTTGTCGCAGTAGATCGAACTTGGTGAGCACATTGGCGGATGAGCCGAGGGCAACGCGATCGAGGATCGGCTTGCCTACAACTCCCCGAGCCGGCGCGCGGCTTCCAGGAGCGTTGCCTCCGACTTCGAGAACGTGAAGCGCACTTTCTTGTCGCCGCCATGGCCCGAATAGAAGCTGGAACCCGGCACGGGCGCCACCCCGACGCCCTCGATGAGGTGGCGCGCGAAGGCTGTGTCATCGCCGGCAAAGTTCAGGCCGGAAAAGTCGGCCATGATGTAGTAGGCGCCCTGGGGCTGGTGGCAGTGGAATCCCGATTCGCGCAGCGCGTTCAGCAGGATGCCGCGCTTGTGCGCGTAGAGGTCGCGCAGTTCGGGGTAGTAGCTGTCGGCGCGCTCGATGGCGACCGCGGCGGCTTCTTGCAACGGCGCGGGCGCGCCGACCGTGAGGAAGTCGTGCACCTTGCGCAGCGCGTTCGTCAGGTGCGGTGGCGCCAGCAGGTAGCCGAGCCGCCAGCCGGTCACGCTGAACGTCTTCGAGAGGCCGCTAATCGTGATAGTGCGGTCGTACATCCCCGGGAGCGTGGCCATCGACACGTGCTCATGGTGGTCATAGAGGATGTGCTCGTAGATTTCGTCGGTGATGCAGAGGGTGTCGAACTCCTGGCAGAGTGCTGCGATCTGCTCGAGTTCGGCGCGGGTGAACACCTTGCCACTCGGGTTGTTCGGCGTGTTCACGATGATCGCGCGGGTCTTCGAACTGAAGGCAGCGCGCAGGTGTGCAGGGTCGAAGTCGAAGTTCTCGCCGCTGAGGGTGACGAAGACGAGCTTCGCGCCGCTCATTGCGGCGTCGGGCACGTAGTTCTCGTAGAACGGCTCGAAGACGATGACTTCGTCGCCCTCTTCGATGGTTGCGAGCATGGCGCACATCATCGCTTCGGTCGCGCCGCAGGTGACGGTGATTTCGCGGTCGGGGTCGAGGTCGAGGCCGGAGAAGCGGCGGGTCTTATCGGCGATGGCCTTGCGCAGGCGTGGCGAACCCCAGGTGATGGCGTACTGGTTGATATCCGCGTTAATGGCGTCGATTGCGGCCTGCTTGATGAAATCCGGCGCCGGGAAGTCGGGGTAGCCCTGGGCGAGGTTCATCGCGCCATGCAGCATGGCGAGGCGGGTCATCTCGCGGATGACCGATTCGTTGAAGACGCTCGTGCGGCGGGCGACGTGGTCACGCATTGGGCGAGTATGCGCGAACTGGCGGGCAACGTCGAAGCTGGGAAACTTCAGTGGTGGTGTCCACGAACTCTCTGATCCAGTTAGGGCGGCGAATTCGCGATGCGAACAATCCGGCCGACGGTGCGGCGTACGATGTGTACCGGTCCAGTTTCGCAGTGCCGCTGGAGGAGATAGCCAATCGGTGCCGTGATCTCGTAGCGACAATCGAAGAATCGGCGCGGCTCAAGACTCTCGAGAGCGTTCGAGCGAAGCTCCTCCGGCAGCAGATCCGTCTGCCGCGAATCCAGGACATCGCTGGACTACGGCTCGTCGTTTCCGATGTGGAAGCACAAGAACGGCTTCTCAACTTGCTTTCTCAACGGTTCTCCGACGCTCGGATCGACGACTATCGACGGCAACCGCAGAATGGATACAGAGCAGTCCATCTGATTGTCATGGCCTCCAGCGGGCAGCCTGTGGAGGTGCAGGTGCGAACCTTCCTCCAGAATGCCTGGGCCAATACTTGCGAAGCGCTTTCCGTCGCCATCGACCCGGCACTGAAGTACGGCGGCGGTCCGCTCGGGATCAAGAACGAGCTCGAACGGCTTAGCACGGCGGTGATGGACTTCGAGAGATCCCCGGACATCGCCGACCCACGGTTCAATTCAGCAGAGCTGCTTACGCGGCTGGCCGACCTGATTCCACAGCATGTACAGTGAACGCGTGAACTACTACCTCCTGAGCCGCGAGAAGAAGACCGGCGCGTTGGACGTGCGCGAGTTCTCCGTCTCCGGGGAAGCCCTCGAGGCGCTTCGTCTGGCGGAAGCGTCGGCAGGCGCGGAGTACGAAGTCGTCCTGTTCCTCTCTCCGGATCTGCGCACACTTGAAGCGACGCACCCGCGGTTCTTTCCGGGCGCGATGCAGCGCCTGCTCGAACGCGCCTCCTAGCACGGCAGGCTCTTCCCGTTATTGCGGTCACCGCCCTTGCCACCACGGTGTGAACTACAGCGGGGATCGCCATCGAACCGCGACCCTTCGGGAGCCGACCGAACGTGGTAGGCGCGTATTGCAATACGCCCCTACGACCAGTCCGGAGCGGCAGGGACGCCGTTGATTCTGCGTGCGCGCGAGGGCGTGGTGTTTGGGTGGGAACGTCCATGTGCGCTGGAGACCGCAGCCGCTTCCTTGCGGTCGCGGCTCGGACGAGGTCATACCATCGAACCGCGATTCGTCGGGCGTCTACCGGAAGGAGCGGCCGACCTTCTTCGGGTTAATCACCATGCTGATGAAGAAGCTGACGATGCTGATGATGATCGCGCCGAAGAATGCGCTCCAGAACCCATCGATGGCGAAGTGGATGGAATCGAACTTGCCGGCGATCCAGGCGGTGAGCGCGAGCAGCGCCGTATTGATAAAGATGAGCAGTACGCCCAGAGTCATCACCAGCGCGGGCAGCGTGCCGATGATGAGCAGCGGCTTGAGGTAGGCGTTGAGCAGACCGAGGATGAGCGCGACGAGCAGCGTGCTCTTCCACCCTTCGAGGTGGATCCCGCCGATCATCTCGGCGGCGACCCAGACCGCGGCCGCCGTGATCAGCCAGCGGATGACAAAGGTGACGAGCTTCGAGGAGCCGCTTTCGGAGCGGCCGCCGACGACGAGAATCTCAGGCATGCCCCTATTGTAGCCGTATGCCGGGGCGGAATTGCCGTGCGGCCTGGTCAGGCCGCCTGCTGACCGCCGCGCAGCATTTGGAGCATCGTCTGCTGGAAGCGGACTCGCTTGTCGGGTTCGCGAATCTCGCCGCTGATCCGTTCGGCCAGCGAGGCGACTGCATCGCGGGGGAAGTTCGCGCGCGTGAAGCCCAGGTCCTCGACCGCGTCGTCGATGATGATCTCGGCGAGCGGTCCGAGCGCGGCGGCGACAGCGGTGGTCAGCGCGGTGAAGAACTGTGGCCCGGCGAGCGCCTTCTGGGCCGGCGCCGCGTGCTGGACGACAGCCATTTCGACCAGCCCCTGCAGTTTGAGGCGGTAGAGCAGCTTCGCGAACTCGATGTCATCGACACCACCGGCGCGGGCGAGTTCGGCTGCAGTCGCCGAGCCGTCGATGCTGGCGAGCACTTCCCAGTCCGCGGCTTCGATGGCGATGGTCGCGGCTGGCGCCTTGCGGGCGAGCCGTGGCACCACGTCCATGTTCGGCACCACGCGGCGGACCGCTTCGCGTTCGCTGGCGGCGCGCGCCGATTCGGCGAGGAGGCGGTCCAGCGGCTTCTCGATGGTCTGCGCCGGCGCGGGGACGTGCGGTTCGAAGCGGAACTGGCCGTTGGGCCACGTCACGAGCCGGGCGAAGGCGGTGTCACCGACCTGCAGGTCGCAGTCGGCATGGACGATTTCGCCCTTCACCAGGAACAGTTCGCCCTGGTCGAGCCCGGAGGTGAGCTCGAGCCGGCCGGTCTGGCCACCGGCGGCGAGCATCTTCAACAGGTCGACGAGCGGCAGTTGCGAAAGGCTTCCAGTCAGTCCTTCAGCCATGGTGTTCCTCCCTCACGTTCCGGCGGGCTAGCCCCCCGAAGCGATGACCGTCCACGAGGACCAGGAGCCCTGGTCCAGGGTGGCGCGGCTCACGAGGGCCGCGCGTTCGGTGCGGTGGCGCTGCAACCGCTTCTGTGCGGTCGCATCCTTGCGCCAGCCCGCTATCACAACATCGACCGTCATCCGCACCATCGCCATGTCCGCGTCGGGCTGGCAGACGACGAAAAAGACGGCGTCGCCCATATCCTGCGCGAGCAGCCGCCAGGAGTTATAGACGAAGTCCAGGCGCTGAGCCGGGCGCGACGCCGCCTCGAGGGCGACGAACGTGCGGCCCACTTCCCGTCCGATGGTCTGCATCGTGACGGTGGCGAGGACGGCCGGGTCGGAGCTGACGATTACGTCGCCCCGGTTATCGCAGACGAATGACCCGCCTACGCCCGGCAGTGCGCCTACCTGGTCCAATCCCTTCTCCAACGCTCGCTCTCCCTGTCAGGCGACCAGTTCCTGGACGTCGTCGCGAAGGGCGAAGCGGTCGATGACTTCGGCGTGCTTTTCGCTCACCCCTTCGAGCCGCGCGCGCACCTTCGCCTCGAGGTCGGCCCGCTTGAGCTGGAAGGCCAGCTTGGCGATGGCGTCGCTCAGGCAGTCGGCCAGGGCTTTGCTGAAGTCGTCTGGCAGCGGCTGTTCGAAGGTGATGTGCCCGCCCGCGTAGCTGAACTCGGCCGCGAACGGGTCGAGGAACGGATACGTCACGGCCCTCGAAACGAGCACCTCCTTGAACGCGAGGAGGAAGCGGCCCGGTTTCGAAAGCCCGTCGGCGACGGACTCGACGCGCGAGATGACATCCTCCCAGAAGGCAATCAACTCGGCGCGATAGCCCTCCTGCGCCGGCGCTGGAGGTGGCGTCCCCGCGACCTGCTGCTGGTTCGCTTCGACGAAGACGTTGAACGTGCCCCCGTTCGTGTTCACCGCACTGACGATGCCGTTGAGCGCTTCCTGCCCGTTCGTCATCGTCTCGCCCGTGGAGAACACGGATTCCACCGGCTCACCGCCGGCGAGATAGATGATGCCCACGCCGGCGTCGTCGGAGACGTGGACTTCGACGTAGCCGGTGAGCCCGTCGCTGCGAAGCTTCGCGATCAGCCGGTCGAGGCTGGTGAACGCGCTCGTGAGGTCACGGTAGAGCGGGCGGCTGTCCATCAGCCGGTTCAGCAGGAGGACGACATCGGGGAACGCGGAGTAGACATTGATCATGCCGTCGCGTTCGTTGGCGCGTTCGAGCACACCACGCGAGGCGGCCGGGCCGACTACGCGGCGGTCGCCGGTGACTTCCTGCGCGCTCACGACTTCGCCTTCGGAGAGGAGGAGTGTACCGGTATAACCCTGGGCCGTGACTTCGACGTAGCCGGTGAGCTTCCGCTCCCGGAGGTCGCCGATGAGCGCCTCGAACGAGGTGAACGAGGTGTTCAGGTTGGCGTAGAGGGTGCGGTCCTTGGGGAACATCATGGCTACGAACTCCTGGTCGTGGTGGGCATCGCCGCTGCGCGCCGGACGAGCGAGGTGAGCGGCTGGGCGGCGGCCGCGCTCCGTCCCGGCGCGAGCTGGACGGAGAGGTAGGCGCCGTTGTTCAACGTGTAGAGCAGCGTCTCGTCGTGCGCGCCGCTAACGGCGAGATGGCTGAAGGCGCTGCCGGCGAGCTGGCGGCCCATGCCGCGCAGGTCGCCATCGACGGACAGGGCCTCGGCGCGGAGGGCGATGAAGCTGGCGAGTGCCGCGTCCTTGGCTGGCTCCGGCGCCCCGGCGCTGCCGAGGACGGCGCCCTCGGCGGAGCAGACGACGGCCGACCGCACTCCATCGATCCCGCTGGCGGCATTGGCCAGCCGGCTCGCAAGGTCGCGAGGAATGGGCGCGTCCATCTCGTCGTCCTCCATCTCACTCCGCTACTCAGGCCGCCGCCCGGCGCTGGCGCAGCCGTTCGATTGCCGAGCGGAGACTGGCCTGCATGCGGCGAAGCGACTCGGCCAGCTGGCCGATCTCGTTCGTGCCTTCCACATCAATATCGACATCGAGGTCGCCAAGGCTCATACGGTCGGCCACTTCGGCGAGGTGGCTCATCGGCCTGGTGATGGTGGCGGAGATGAAGAGCGCCAGCCCGAGGGCGAGCACGATACCGATCATCGAGGCCGTGCCGTAGGTCGAGAAGTCCTGCTGGGCCTTGTCGGCGCGGGCGGAGAAGTCGGCCTTGAGCGCGTCGCTCGCCGAGGCCAGCAGTTCGCTCGAGTAGTCGATGGCGCTGCCGCCAAGGAGGAAGTAGCCCTCGGCGCCGGTGTTCGAGAGCACGGGCGCATCCATGATCTGGCTGTTGGTGTTGTCCATGAACGCCTTGCGCGAGGCGTCGGAGCGGGACACGACGGGCCGCAGGTCGGTTTCGAAGCGGCTGTTGCCACGCATCGCGGCTTCGAGCTGGCGCGAAAGCTCGGTCGCCTGGGCGTCGGCGAGGGCCATCTGCCCGGCGACGAACGCCTTCGTCTCGGGGCTCGCTTCGAGACCCTTGCGCGCGATGAGGGCGCCTGCGCCGGCCGCGCGCAACTGCGAAAGCGACTCGGTGAGCGCCGGCAGTGTGCTCGTCAGGGCGTCGATCAGGTTGCGGTTTTCGAGGTCCGGGTCGAGCGCGAGGCCGGATTCGTTCGAGACCGTGGAGATCAGTGGGAAGACGCCGTCATCGATGACCGAGTTGTGCAGCGTGTTCGAATCGGTGGTGCTCGTCTGGATATCGCGCGCCTTCGGCCACTCGCTGTTGAGGAAGGCTACGAGGTCCTTCGTCTTGAAGTCGCCGCCGTACTTCTTGTCGAGTTCGTTGATGTTCGCGAGGGCGGCGTCGGCGGCGGCTGCGGTGCGGTCCATGTTCGCCTTCGCGGCGTTGTCACCACGGAGTACGCGTTCGGCGAGCCCGCGATGCAGCTGCACCTGGTTGAGGAACGGCACGACGGCGGCGACGTAGTCGAGGCCGTTTGATTCGGCGCTCGCCTGATCGGTGGCCGCCTGGCGGTCCTGGTATTGAACGAACATGAGCGCGAGGATCGGGATGGCGAGCGCGGTCACGATCAGACCGAGCTTGGTGGCGATTCCGAAGTTCGCGATTTGTTTGAACCCTGGCAGATGGCGTCGCATGAGTCCCTCCGTTGATGCCGCTGATGACCATTGCGCGGGCGGACGCCACGACGGACGGCATCCCGCTATTCCCAGATTCGACGCCCTGCGTCCACGAAACGGTGTCAACTCCGTGGCCCACGGGGGCCAAACCGGCGGCACGGTTACACGCACGGGACGGGAAGGGGCAGGAGGGGTGGTGAGCCGGGTCCGCCGAGGGGGATCGCGGGGTGTGAGGGGGCGTTTCAGGCGCCGGCGACGTACGTTTCGGGCGTCACCTGCTGAACTTCCACCACCGCGTCGCACGGGATCCGCGCGGCTTTCGCGTGGTCCGCCAACTGCCCGGGGTCGTCCGCCTCGTAGATGCAGTCCATGTAGCCGCCGGGAGGGTTCCAGTAGGAGTGCCGCCACTTCAGACCGGGGAACTGGGCAGCACAGACGATGGCGCGGAATGCGGCCGCGTCCATATCTTCCTGCGACATAACGCCCACGTTTCTGCGCACGCTATACAGCTTCATCGAATGGCCCCCGGTGCGGCGGCATACCGCATGCGAATTGTACGCATGGATGCAACAGGCCCGGTCAAACGTCCCCGGGGTCGACTGGTTCGAGGACCGACTGGAGATCCGCGGCGCGGATACGCAGCGCGCGCTGCCCGGTGAGCCTGCTGGCGCGAAGGCGGCCGCTCCGGATCCATGCCCGCACGGTCTGCACGTGGACGCCGAGGTAGTCGGCGGCTTCTTCCGGTGTGTAGAGACGATCCGGCTGTGTGGTGATCTCCTGGCCACGGTCCCTGGCGTAGCGTTCAACGTCTTCCGGCGTCACACCCAGTTCGCCGAAGACCCGCCCGGGCAGGCCACGGCCCCAGCGCATCAGCGCCAGCAGATAGTGCAGTTCGTCGATCCGTTTGCGGCCGCTCTTCCGCACTTCCTGACTGAGCACGCGTGAGAACTGCACGAGGTCGTCGTCGAGTACCGTCAGCCGGTCGGATGCGCCGACGCGCGCGGTCCGCTCGACCATCTCTTCGATGACGCGGACGTCGATGGCAACCGGGCCGAAGCTGAAGTACCCGAACCGTGCGAACAGCCGGAGGAAGACCAGGAACTGCACGTCCATGGTCACGTTGGTCAGCCCGAGGCGTCGCGTCTCCGCGTCGCAGCCTGCGCCAATCATCGCGAGGAACTGGTCATCCGCCTGCCGCGGACCGGGTGCTGCCGGCTCGTCCACGTGAGTGAGTGTGGCATGGCCCACACTTTGTAACAACCTGTTCATATCTCATGCTACGTGAAACAGTTGCAAACGCACATGCGAGTGATATGGTATCCGGCATCCTGCGAAACTGATGGAGGAAACCATGACGACCACCATGACCCGCGAAGTCCTCACGGAGGAGATGCTCGCCCGCTTCGGCGAACGGGCAGCGCGCTACGACCGCGAGAACCGTTTCTTCGCCGAGGACTTCGAGGAGTTGCGCCAGTCGGGCTACCTGACGATGGTGATTCCCGAGGATCTCGGCGGCCGGGGCTACAGCCTCGCGGAGGTCTGCCGCCAGCAGCGCCGCCTCGCCTACCGGGCGCCGGCCACGGCCCTCGCCACCAACATGCACCTCTACTGGACTGGAGTCGCCGCGGGGATGCGCGCGATGGGCGACAACTCGCTCGAATGGCTCCTGCGCGAAGCCGCCGCCGGCGAGGTCTTCGCCGCCGGGCACGGCGAAACCGGCAACGACCTGCCGCTCTTCCTTTCCACTACGGTCGCCCAGCGCGTCGACGGCGGCTACCGGTTCGAAGGGCACAAGATGTTCGGCAGCCTCACCCCGGTGTGGACGCGCCTCGGCCTCCACGGAATGACCGCCGACGGGCAGATTGTCCACGCCTTCATGCCGCGCGATACGAAGGGGTACGAGATCCGCGAGACCTGGGACACGCTCGGCATGCGCGCCACGCGCAGTGACGACACGATCCTCGCCGGCGCGGTCGTCCCCGATCGCTACATCGCGCGAGTTCTGCCTGCTGGTTCGGCCGACCTCTTCGTCCTCTCGGTCTTCGGCTGGGCCGAACCAACCTTTGGCTCGATCTACCTGGGCGTTGCGAAGCGCGCAATCGACCTTGCGGCCGAAAACGCCCACCAGCGCAAGTCGCTGGCCCTGACGCGGAGCTTCGCCTATCACCCGGAGGTTCAGCACAACATCGCCGAGATGACCTTCCGGTTCGACGCCGCCGAGGCGCTCGTCGAGAAGATCGCGGACGACTGGTCGAACGGCGTGGACCACGGCGGGCTCTGGCCGGCGAAGCTCATCTCGGCCAAGCACAATGCCGTCGAAGCGGCGAAGGAAATCGTGGACCGCGCGATGGCCATCTCCGGCGGCGCAGGCATGTTCCGGACGAACGAACTCGAACGCCTCTACCGCGATGTGCGCTGTGGTGGGTTCCACCCGGCCAACAGCATCCTCGCGCCCGAACTGGTGGCCAAGTTCGTGCTCGGCATCGACCCCGGCGAACAGCCGCGCTGGGGCTAACGCAGACGCCATCCGCCATGCCCGGCGGCGCGCCCAGTCCCACGCCGCCGGGTCCCCCGCTACCGCGTTTCACCACGAAACCCTCTATACTCCGGCAATCAGTTCTGGCCGGGGTGTCGTGCGAATGAAGGTAGGGATCAGCTTCGGTTTCGGGCCCGATTGGGCGCGTTCCGTGGAGTTCGTGCAGGAAGCCGAGAAGCTTGGCGTCGATTCGGTCTGGACCGCCGAGACGTGGGGCTTCGACGCCGCCACACCGGTCGGTTTTCTCGCCGGGCAGACGAAGACCATCCGCCTGGGCACCGGCATCCTCCAGCTCGGCTCGCGCTCGCCCGCCATGATGGCGATGACTGCGATGACCCTGAACTCGCTCTCGAACGGCCGCTTCACGCTCGGCCTCGGCGCGAGCGGCCCGCAGGTGGTCGAAGGCTGGCACGGGGTGCGTTTCGCGAACACGCTCCCGCGCATCCGCGATGCCGTGAACATCGTGCGCATGGCTTCCCGCGGCGAACGCGTGGCCTACAAGGGCGACTACTACGAACTTCCCCTGCCCGGCGGCGAAGGCAAGGCGCTGAAGACCTCCGCGCCGCCGCAGCAGTTCCCGATTTACCTCGCGACGCTCAGCCCGAAAGCCCTCGAACTAACCGGCGAAATTGCCGACGGCTGGATTGGCACGTCGTTCATGCCCGAGCACGGCGAGGTCTTCTTCGACCACATGCGCAAGGGCGCGGAACGCGCTGGCCGCACGCTCGCCGATATCGACTTGCAGGCCGCCGCAGGCGCTGTGGCTTTCGGAGACGACGTTGAAAAGCTGATCGAACCGCGCCGGCCGGGGCTGGCTTTCACGCTCGGGGCGATGGGCTCGCGCCAGCACAACTTCTACAACGCCGCCTACCGCCGCGCGGGTTACGCCGACGAAGCGGTCGCGGTGCAGAAACTCTGGCTCGAAGGCAAGCGCGAGGAGGCCGCCGCCCTCGTGCCCGACGAGATGGTTCTGCAGACCAACCTGATCGGCACCGAGGCGATGGTTCGCGAGCGGGTTCGCCAGCACAAGAAGGCGGGCGTGAACACGTTGCGCGTCCAGCCCGAAGGCCGCTCGCTGGCCGAGCGCCTCGAGAACCTCGGCCGCATCGTCCAGATCGTGAAGGAAGAGGGCTAACGGCGGGCGGTTCGCCGCGGTAAGCGGTATGGTTCGTGCCATGCCGCATATCCTTATTAATAGACGTGTTTCCGAACTGCCGCCCGGCGCGCCCGCGGATGGCCCCTGGGCGCCGCTCAATCGCCTGGCCGAACTCACCGGCTGGGAGTTGAAACCCGAAGGCGCCTGCCTCGGGGACCTCTGCGTTCCCCTTCCGCGCGGGCACGAGGCGGAGTTCGTGCGCGACGGCTGGTTCAGCATCGGTGCGCTCGCGCGACACCTCTCGCAACCGGTCGCGCATGACGCCGAGGCCGGCGCCTGGGCCGTGGGCGAATCCGCCCTCGACCGAGGCGCCGCGCTCGACTCACTCGAAGCGCCCGACTTCCGCCTGCCGGACTTCCGCGGGGTTGAGCACCAGTTCAGCGACTATCGCGGGCGCAGGATCTTCCTCGTCTCGTGGGCCTCGTGGTGAGGATGCCGCATGGATCTGCCCGTGTGGCAGAAACTGCAGGATGAACTCCGCGACACCAGCTTTCTCGTCGTGGCGGTCGCGCTCGAAAGCCGGGGCCTCGATGCCGCGCTCCCGTGGATCGAGCCGGTGAACCCGTCGTACCCGTGCCTCATCGACCGCGAACACGAAGTCGCGCGGCTGTACGGCATGACCAATGTGCCGAACGCCGTCTGGATCAACGAAGACGGCCGCATCGTCCGCCCGGTCGAACCAGCCGGGAGCACCGACGACTTCCGTTCGATGGACCTGGCCACGCGCTCGATGCCACCCGAAGCGCTCGCGAACAGCCGCGACCAGCGCGCCCGCTACCTCGATGGCCTGCGCGACTGGGCCCGCCGGGGCGACGCGTCGCCATGGGCGCTGGCACCGGACGAGGTGCGCCTTCGGATGCGCGCGGTCACGCCGGAGCACGCGCTGGCGCGGGCCTATTTCCAGCTTGGCGAGTACCTCTGGGAGCAGGGCAACCACGAGCGGGCGCGGGCGAACTTCGACGAAGCCATCCGCCTCGACCCTTCGAGCTGGGAGTACAAGCGCCAGGCGTGGGACCTCGAAGCGCAGGGCAAGTCGATGGGGCCCGAGTTCTGGAAGGCGGTCCAGGCGCTCGGGACCGAACGGTACTACCCGGAGGTCGAGGCCCCGTCGTAGCTTCCGGCCGAGGCTATCCCGGGCGGCCTTCGCCAGTGAGGAACCACTTCGGCACGTCGCGGAACATCACGTCGATGGCCTCCTGCGGAACTCCCTGCGCGACGAGAGCCGGTGCGGCGACGGTCGTGACGAAGAGGTAGCGCGTCGGTCCAGAGGGTGGCGCCGGGGGTTGGCCGGCGAGTACGGGCGCGGGCGCGTAATCGTGCCCGAGCATCATCCGGTTCGCCCAGCCACGCTCGATGAGCGCCTTCAGCGTGGTGTTGCGCTGCTCCCAGTTGGGGCGGCCGGGCGCGCCGGGGTAGCGGTCCATCGAGAGGTAGACGCCGGTCTTCAGCAGGCCCTCGAGGTAGTCCACATCGGTGCTGTCGGCGCTGTGGCCGATGCAGATGCGGTCCATCGGCGCGCCTTCCTCACGGAAGATCTCCACCTGGCGCGCGCCAACTTCCTCGGGCGCCCACTGGTGGGTCGAAATCGGGCAGCCGGTGCGCTTGCAGGCGCGCGCGGCCCCGCGGAGGATGCGCTCACCCTCGGGCGAAACGCCGCCCATGTCGTTCGCAACCTTGATGCAGCCGGCCTTGATGCCGCTATCGCCGATGCCCACCTCGATTTCGCGAACGAAGATGTCGGCGATCTCGTCGAGGTCGCGCGTCCAGAACGAGCGCGGAACATCGCGCCAGATACCGGTGGCGGCGATGACGTTCATCCCGGAGGCGCGAGCGACGTCGCGGACAAACTCGACGTCGCGGCCGAGGTCCGGTGTGGTCAGGTCGATGAGCGAATCGATGCCGCCGGCCTTCGCCTCCGAAAGTTCGCGGATGGCGGTGGCGCGTGTCGCATCCCAGTCGAAGCGCCAGGGGTAATGGTGGTTGTCTTCGCCCATACCGACGAGGACGTGTTCGTGGCTGAGCGTTGCGCCAAGGTTCGCGGCGTCAATCGGGCCGAGGACGGTTTCGATGGTGGACATGCATCCCTCCGGAGTGGGAAGCATTGTGCTGGAGTGGCCCCGGTGCGGTCGAGTGGCCTCCGCCCCTACCCCACGGAAATCGCGGCGACACCGGCGAGAGCGAGCGCCACGCCGAGGATGCGCAGCCCGGTGAACCGCTCGCTGGTGAACAGGCGCGAGAGAACGAGGGTCTGCAGCGGGTAGAGCGAGGAGAGGACCGCGGCGACGGCGACGTTGCCGCGGTTCGTGGCCAGCGCGAAGAATCCGTTTGCGGAGACATCGATGACGCCGCCGGCGGCGAGCTTCGGCAGTTCGCGCCCGGGCCAGCGGAGGCCGCCAGTCGCCGCGCCGGCGAACCCCACGAACGCAGCGCCGGCGAATCGTGCCGCCGTCAGCACCACGAGCGAACCCTCGTCGGTGGTCGCGCCCAGATCGACGAAGACGAAGAAGAGTCCGAAGCCAACCGCGGCGGCGATCCCGAAGAGCATCGGCCGGAGGTGGTGGCTCGACGAGAACTGGACTCCCTGCGCCGGGAGGGAGCAGAGCACGACACCGATGAGCGTCAGCCCGATGCCGCCGGTCTGCGGGAGCGACGGCGCATCACCGGTGACAAAGGCGAAGAGCACGGGGACGATCGCCCCGCAGGCCGAGAGCGGCGCAACAACGGCCGAATCACCGGTGGCCAGCCCCTGGTAGAGGGCGAGCCCGCCGAAGCTGGTGAACAGCCCGGCGCCGAGTCCCCACAGCAGCCAGCCGGTTTCGAGCGAGGGCCGTGCGATGGCGGTGACGGCGAGCAGGAGCAAGAAGCTCGTGGTCTGGGCGATGAAGCCGACGGTGAAGACGGGGTGCTTCGTGGTAAAGCGCCCGCCGAGGAAGTCGGAGGTGCCCCAGGCAAGCGCGGCCGCAAGGCCGAGGAGGAGGCTCATGGATCAGAGTGGAAAGGGAAAAGGCGAAAGGCGAAAGTGCCAGCGCCTCGCCTCAGCCGTTCGCCTTCGTTCGCTCGGCCCGGGCGATGGCGTCCGCCAGCGCGTCCTGAGCCGAGTTGCCGGCGCCGGTTGCCACCGGCAGGCGCCCGGACCGCACCACGGCGGTCCATACATCTCCTCAGTTGTTGAGGGCGGCTTCGGCGATGTACTCGACACCGCCGATCTGAACCGTGCGCGATTCGGTCGGGATGGGCATGGCCTTACTCCTCGTCGTCGTCCGCGCCCGAATTGTCGAGCACGAGCGGGATAGTCTCGTTCAGCACCTGTTCGTCGCTGTGGCCGTTCGTTGCGCCGTTCGCCGCCGGCGCGTCATCGTCTTCGTCAGCTTCGACTTCGGTCTCACTGCCATCGGCGTTGACCACGGTTCGCCGCCGGGCTGGGTCGCTCATGCGGAACGCGGCGATGCTTGCCACCTGGTCGCCTTCGTTCACCTTCATCACCGTGACACCCTGGGTGTTGCGGCCGATGAGGCTGATCTGGTCGACGCGCGTGCGGACGACGATGCCGTCTTTCGTGACGAGCATCAGGTCCTGGCCCGGCTGGACAACGCGGCAGGCGGCGACGTTGCCGGTTCGCTCGGTGATGTTGAGGGTCTTCACGCCCTGGCCGCCACGGCCCTGCACGGGGTACTCCGTCAGCCGGGTGCGCTTGCCGAAGCCCTTCTCCGAGATGATGAGCAGGTGCTCGCCGTCGTCGAGCGTTTCGACGCCGACCACGTAGCCGCCCTTCGGCAGCTTCATCCCGCGGACGCCGCCACTGGTGCGGCTGGCGGTGCGCAGGTCATCGATCTTGAAGACGATCGCCTGGCCTTCGCTCGAAACGAGGATGACCTGGGTGCTCTCGGTCGCCATGCGCGCGGCGATAAGCTGGTCCGTCGGTTCGAGGTCCATCGCGATCTTGCCGTTGCGCCGAACCTCTTCGAACTCCTTGAGCAGTGTCTTTTTGATTTCGCCCTCGGAGGTGGCGAGCAGGATGAAGTCGCGCTCGTAATCCTTAATAACAAGGATGGCGGTGACGCGGTCGCCGTTCTCGATGTCGATGAGGTTGACGATCGGGAGGCCCTTCGCCTGCTTCTTCGTATCGGGCACGTCGTAGGCGCGGAGGTGGTAGACCTTTCCCTTGTCGGTGAAGAACAGCAGGTTGTCGTGCGTATCGCAGACGACGAGCTTCATCACCGCGTCTTCCTCGCGCGTGGGGGCGCCCTTCGCTCCCCGGCCACCGCGCCGCTGCGCCCGGAACTCCTCGAGTGGCATGCGCTTGATGTAGTTGCGGATGCTGAGCGTGATGACGCTGTCCTGGTGCGCGATGAGGTCTTCTTCGCGGAAGTCCTCGGGGTCGGCTTCGACGATCTCGGTGCGGCGAGCGTCGCCGTACTTCTTCTTCAGGTCCTGGATGTCGTCGCGGATGACGAAGTCGATCTTGCGCGGGTTGGCCAACAGGTCTTCGAGTTCGGCGATCTTCTTGATGAGTTCTTCGTACTCCGAAAGGAGCGCCTGGCGTTCGAGGGCGGCGAGGCGGCGGAGTTGCATATCGAGGATGGCGCGCGCCTGCACCTCGCTGAAGTCGAACGGGTTCTGGCGGGTGAGCGAACGGAGCGCCGCCGGGCTGTTCGCCGGGAGCCGCTCGGCGACGACAAGGCCGACGCCCTGGAGCAGTTCGAGCGCGTTGTTGGCCGATTCGGAAGCGCGGATGGTGGCGATGACCGCGTCGAGCATCTCGATCGCCTTGAGCAGGCCCTGCAGCACGTGCTCCCGTTCGCGCGCTTTTTCGAGCTGGAACTCGGTGCGCCGGCGGATGACTTCGCGGCGATGGTCGATGAACAGTTCGAGCGCGCGCTTGAGGCCGAGCCGCCTGGGCGCGCCGTCGACGATCGCCATCATGTTGACCGAGAAACTCGAGCGCATCGCCGTGTGCTTGAACAGCAGGTTCTTCACCTGCGTGACCGAGCCTTCCTTCTTCAACTCGATGACGATGCGCATGCCGGTGCGGTCGCTTTCGTCGCGAAGGTCGGCGATGCCGTCGATCTTCTTGTCGCGCACCAGTTCGGCGATCTTCTCGACGAGCAGCGCCTTGTTCACCTGGTAGGGCAACTCGGTGACGATGATGGCGGTGCGGCCACGGGTCGATTCTTCGATGCTGGTGCGCGCGTGCATGACGACGCGGCCGTGGCCTTCGCCATAGGCCATTCGCACCTGGGCGCTGTCCTTGCCGACGAGTGCGATGCCGTGCGTCGGGAAGTCCGGGCCCTTCACGATCTGGAGGAGGTCATCGAGCGTGGATTCGGGCTTATCAATAAGGAGAGCGATCGCGTCGGCCAGTTCGTTGAAGTTGTGCGGCGGGATGTTCGTCGCCATGCCGACGGCGATGCCGCTGGAACCGTTCAGGAGGAGGTTCGGAACACGCGCGGGGAGGATGCTGGGCTGCTCGTGGCGGCCGTCGTAGTTCGGTTCGAAGTCGACCGTGTTCTGGTCGATATCGGCGAGCATTTCCTCGGCGATCTGGGCCATGCGCGCTTCGGTGTAGCGCATGGCGGCGGGCGGGTCGCCATCGACCGAGCCGAAGTTGCCCTGCCCATCAATAAGGGGGTAGCGCAGCGAGAAGTCCTGGGCCATGCGCACGAGCGTGTCGTAGACGGCCTGGTCGCCATGTGGGTGGTACTTGCCCATGACGTCGCCGACGGTGGCGGCGGACTTGCGGTAGGCGGCGCCGGCCCGTGCGCCACCTTCGAACATGCCCCAGAGGATGCGGCGCTGGACCGGCTTGAGGCCGTCGCGCACTTCGGGAAGCGCCCGGGCGACGATGACGCTCATGGCGTAATCGAGGTAGCTGGTGCGCATCTCGTTTTCGATCTGGACAGGGCGAATATTCGAGGTGGGCTCGATGCTCAAGGGCTTCTCCGAATCTGGGCGGCAGCGGCAGTGGGCGGGAAACCGCTAGGCAAAGTATACCGTTTTGGGCGCCGAAAGTCGAAGCGGCGAAAGGCGGTGGCGGGCACGAATGGACCGGCACTTCACGGGTGTTTTGGGGGTGCGCAAGGCTCCTCGGAAGCGGCGGAACCTTCCAGCGGCGTTTAACGTCTTTGTGATGGAGGCCGTACCGATTTGTGGTATGACGAGGTTGCCCCCCAAGAGCAGAGGGAAGGAGGTTCGAGCGATGCACCAGGACCTGAGCCCACGGGAACGGGAGGTGGTCGCGCTGGTTGCCCAGGGCAAGACGAACGCCCAGATAGCGCTGGCGACCGGTCTCTCGCCTGCGACTGTGAAGGACTACGTTGCGAACGCCTGCCACAAACTCGGCCTGGAAGGGCGGACTGCACTGGCGGTCTGGTATACGAAGCAGGCGATGGGCCCCGAGTGACCCCCGCCGTTTGGGGGTGGCCGAAGAGAGGGATTGCAACTTTGCGCCGTGACGGTCAGCCTGCACCCTTGGACAGGAGGCGCGCGAATGCGACAAACACCAACCATCCCCGCCAGTAAGTCTCTCGCCGAACGACTGCTATTCGTTTGGGTCTTGGCGATGGTGTGCCTCTGGGCGGGGGCGTTGAGCGCGACAGAAGCGCGGGCAACTCCAACAATCGGCGGGGGCGATTGTTGGAAGGCAGGAACGCCGCTGCTTTGCCGCGTAACCTGGCAAGGATCGGGGTAACTTCTTTATCTCCGAGTCATCAACCAGTTGGGTAACGACTACGCCAGAGTCAACCAGTTATGGCCCGGAACTCAGGCCGCCTATGGCAACTGGAATGTGCCGCAAGGGGCTCAAAGCTTTCGGGACTATGCGAGGGCGAACGACTCTTGGATTTATATGAAGCGCGATGACGGGCAAGGCTGCAACGGCTACGTACGCAATTACGACAGCAATGGCGTAGCATCCACGGGTGCTGCCAATATTCTCTGGAGCGAAATCTATTTGGATTCCGACGATGCGACCGTGGGGTGTGGACCGGTGCATGTTGCTATCACTGCCCACGAGCTCGGTCACGCTCTCGGGCTGAACCATTCCAGCAACTCTAGCTCGGTCATGAAACAGGCAACTACACTTACTGCTCCGAACGTTACGCTCGACATCGCTCAGGACCAAGGATGCACTGGAGAAAAAGGAGTATCCTGCATCTACGCCACTAACTGAAAAGGAGTGGATTAGTCATGAACAGCAAACGAATCCGTCTGTTCGCGCTTACAGGAGTGGCGGCGGTCTCGACACTCGGCGCTGCCGCCGCGCTGGCCGGCACCGGAAACAACCAGCCAGGCAAAACCTGGTCCAACCCGTGGCTCGGTCTGAATGACGACCAGAAACAAGCGACAGTGGCCGGCGCTCATGTCGCCGAACGGGCTTGGTTCGACAGCTTCGTGAAGTCAGGGTCGGACGCCCGGCTGCTACCGCGTGCGCCCATCGAAAGCTACGCGGCATCAGTCGACACCTTAGATGCGCTTACGTCGGTTGCGGACGTAATCGTCGTGGCGAAGGCCGAGTCGCAAACGTTCGGAGTAGACGGCGACAACTCGGTTCCCCGCTCTACAGTGCAGTTGCGCGTCGTACAGGCTATTCGCGGGAGTACGCTCGGAAGTCAGTTGACGTTGGTTCAGACCGGTGGGCCGGTTCGAACTTCGATCAGCGGCCAGGGGGCGTTGGCCGAACTGGACGGCTCGCCGCTCATCTTCGCGAACGATGTGGTGATACTGGCAGCCAGGCGTAACCCTCAAGGCGAACTGTTCGCGATCCCTGGGTTGGGGATTCATTTCTCCGAGGGGGACCGAATTACGTCCTCTGGAGCGCCGAGTAACTCCCCGCTGATCGGTCTCTCCATCGCTGAAGCCGTGACGAAGATCTCTGACACCATTCGTTGAGCTCACCGTCGGGCCGAGCAGCCGGGAAGGGTGAACGGAGTTGGGTCTAGCGCGGGCTGCCCGGGATTGCCATGTGAATCGCCGATCGCCAATCCCCCGGCGGCTGGCTCGGAACTCGGAACTTCCTGCTCCTCCCATCGAGCCCCGGAACCCACCTCACGCCAGGAAGCTTAACGTTCATCCCAAAATGCCACGTGGCGCTGGTGGATGTGGTATACCGGGCGCGTCACTCCCGGGAGCGGGAGGGAAGGAGGGCGCGGAATGCACCAGGAACTCAGCGAGAAGGAACGAGAGGTGGCGGCGGGTGTGGCGGCGGGGAAGTCGAACAAGGAGATTGCCGACGACACCGGACTCGCGCCCAGCACCGTAAAGGATTACGTAGCGAACGCCTGCCGGAAGACCGGATGTGCCAACCGGGCCGCTCTTGCGGCGTGGTACGCGAGGAGCTTTGGCTGACCACCCCCCGATCGGCGTGTCCGAAAAGCAGGATAGGCAAACGGGTAGTGATTGGCTAGCATCGAACGGGCTGAACCGCAAGCTTGCCGGGGGCGTGGCGATTGCTGTTGTTGCCGCGCTCGCGGTCACAGTTGCGTTCTCCCTCGCTCGAAACGACCGCCAGGGCGGAAGCGCTCCACCGCTGACGTCGCCGCAGAGCGCCACCGCTGAGTCTGGCGGCGTCAAGCTGACCGTCTCGCGGGCGGAATTCAGCGGCACCGCCACCTTCGTCGACCTTGCCGCGAGCGTCGCCGGCGCCGACGCCACGAGGGTCACGCGCGTCACTATCCCGGCTGCCGCATTCGTCGCCGGCAATATGGCCCCCGCCGACCTCGCGGGCAACATCATGCTCATCGCCAACGGCCCCGCGGCCGTGCAACGCCTGCGGCCGGTTGCAGCCACCGGTCCGGCGAAAATCGTCCTCTCCTACGTCGATGTGGACGACGGCCAGGGCGGCCGCCGTCGCGTCACCGGGAACTGGGTGCTCGACCTCAAGCCGCCCGCCGACCTGGCGAACGCGCTCCGCCTCGAGAAGCTCTCGCCGGGCCAGCCGGCCGCTGCCCAGGGAGTCACCGTGCGGCCGCTTAGCGCGACTCGGTCCTCCACCGAAACGCTCGTCACCGTCGCCCTCGATGGTCCTCCGGGGATCGAACAGCTGGCGTTGCCGGAGCTCACCGGCGCTTCGTCCAATGGCGGGCCGGTCTATGGCGCGAGAATCGCCGGTGGCCCCGGGGAACCGGTGACGTTCGCCTTCCCACCAACCACCTTCGGCAAGCCCCTCCAGATCGAGTTCACTGAGTTCGTCAGTACACCCCCGGCCGGGAGTGGCGGCGCCCGCTGGGTCGACCTCCGGCTGGGCGACTTGCTCCAGCGCCAGGGAGTGACGGGGAAATCCGGCGAACAGGCCGCGGTCGACGCGAGCGACGTAGCGGGCAGTTCGAGCGGCGAGCCGGTCACGGTCACGGGCATCGAGTTTTATGACGGCATCATCCGCTTCAACCTCGCCGGCTACTTCCCCACCGACGATGGCGTCACGCTGACCCTTGCCGACGGCACGAAACTGCTCCCGGCACTCATCGGTTCCCAGACAGGCACATCACCGACCGGCGACATCGGGCAGGGCGCCGGCTCATTCGTGACCTTCCAGTTCGGCAAGGCCGACCTGCGCGGCACGGTGCGGCTCACACTCGCCGAACCCGGGTCGATCCTTCGCGACAGCTGGCGGGTGGACTTCACGCCGTAGCCGGCCGGCTGGCGCCCGCGGCGCATGAATCGACAACCGGCGAACGCCAATCGACAATCTCCGCGTGCCGCAGTCCGAACTCCCTGCTCCTCCCATCGAGCCGATGCTCGCGAAGCTCACGCCGGACATCCCCGAGGGACCCGGCTGGCTGTATGAGCCGAAGTGGGACGGCTTCCGCTGCATCGTCTACTTCGACGGCGCGAATGAGCCCTACCTCCAATCGCGCGACCTGAAGCCGCTCAGGCGGTACTTCCCGGAGGTTGTCGCGGGGCTGCGCGAACGCCTGCCCGGCCCCGCCACGCTCGACGGCGAGCTGGTTATCATGGGCGCGAACGGCCTCGAGTTCGAAACGCTGCAACTGCGGTTGCACCCGGCGGAATCGCGCGTGCGCATGCTTTCGCAGCAAACACCGGCGGCCTTCGTGGCGTTCGACATGCTCAGCGAGGGCAGCGAAAGCCTGCTGAAGACGCCCTTCGCCGAGCGCCGCGGGCGCCTCGAACGGTACTTCGAACGAGCCGCGGCGCCAGCCTACCTGACACCCTGCACGAGCGACGCAGCGGTCGCGCGCGATTGGTTCGACCGGTTCGAAGGCGCCGGCTTCGACGGTGTCATCGCGAAGCCGGTGGGCGGCGCCTACCTTCCCGGCAAGCGCGCCATGGCGAAAATCAAGCACCTGCGCACCGCCGACTGTGTGGTCGGCGGGTACCGCTGGAACAGGGGTGAGGAGGGCCGCTCGGTCGGGTCGCTGCTGCTCGGGCTGTACTCCGAAGATGGCGTGTTCCAGTTCGTGGGCCACACCAGCAGCTTCAACGCGCAGGAGAAGCGCGACCTCGTTGGGTATCTCGCGCCGTACGTGACGGAGGAGGATGCGGAGGGGTTCGGGCAGGGTCGCTCGCCCGGCGCAGTCAGCCGCTGGTCGGCCGGCAAGGACCAGGGCTACGTGAAACTCCGCCCGGAACTGGTCTGCGAGGTGAGTTTCGACTACCTGCAGGGGCGGCGCTTCCGCCATGCGTCCACCTTCAAGCGCTGGCGCACCGATAAGCCGCCGCAAGCGTGCACGTTCGATCAGTTCGAAGCCGCCGCGCCGTACGAGCTGATGCGGGTTTTCGGGAGGGAGTAGACGCGGGCGCCGAACCGGCCAGTTCGCAGGGGCGTACACGCGTTGGCGAAGCTCCCCCTCTCCCGCGAAGTCGGGAGAGGGGGCCGGGGGGTGAGGGCCCGTTCGCGGTTTAGCGGACGGTGATCGCCGCGTTCGAGATGACGGCTGTCCCGCGTTCCTTCGATTTCGATTCGACGAGGATCGTGGCGCCGTGCTGCCAGTAGGAGGTCACCATCGTCTCGCCGGGGAAGAAAACGCCGGCGAAACGGGCCTGGTAGCGCGCGACTCTCGTCGTATCGCCGCCGAGCGCCTTGTCGACCACCGCCTTGCAGACGATGCCGAACGAGCAGAGGCCGTGGAGGATGGGGAGGTCGAAGCCGCCCATCTTCGCGAACGCGGGGTCGGCGTGGAGCGGGTTCTTGTCGCCGCTGAGCCGGTAGAGGAGCGCCTGCTGGGGGATCGTCGGCGATTCGACGGTGTTGTCGGGCGCACGGTCGGGGGCGGCGTTGCCGGCGGCCGGGCCGCTTTCGCCACCGAAGCCGCCTTCGCCACGGAGGAAGAGGGAGAACCGGTTGACGAACAGCGGGTCGCTTTCGCCCTTGACGGTTGTCTCGGTTTCGATGACGACGAGGGCGGCCTTCCCCTTGTCATAAATGCCAGCGATCTTGCCGTTCGTCTCGACTTCGGCTTCGACCGGGATGGTCTTGCGAATCTCGAGGTCCTGCTCGCCGTGGAGCAGCATCATCGGATTGAAGGAGAGGCCGGGAACGGCGCCGAGGCCTCCCATCGAGGCGAACGCGGGGATGACGCCGAAACTCGGGAGAACCTTGAGGTTCTGCTCGTAGGTGTAGGCCAGTTCGTTCGGGTCGGTCTGGGGCACACCCGCGCCGACGCCGAGGTGGTAGAGGATGACGCGGTCGCGGTCCCACTTTGCGGAGCCGCCGGAGATCTTTGCGCCGAGCGCCTGTGAGGGGTCGATGGGCACGGGAGCACCTCGTATATAGAAAGGTAGGGGTTTGCGTTCCCGAATCGCGTTCGGGAGTGCGAAGGTTAGGGTACGGCATTGGCCCGTATCCCCCAAGGGGCCGTGGCCGAGTCAGACCGCCTTCAGCACACCCAGCGTGAGGAGCACTCCGCCGACGAGCAGGACAGGCCCGCCGACGGCCTGCAGGTAGAAGCCCGGTGACTTCGCCGTGAATGGGTCATCGACCTTCTGGAGCCAGTTCAACGTGCCGCCCGTGAGCGTCGAAGCCGCGCCGCCGACCAGCAGCCACGCAGCCAGGCGTTCGAGGCCGGAACCGAGCGTGGAGTAGGAGGCGGCGAGCGAAAGCCCGAGCAGGGCGGCGCCAGCCATGAGCGCTTCGAGGTGCGTGTTGACGAGATGCCGGGGCGCGGTTGGCGACTTCATCCGGGCCTGCGCCATCGGGATGCCAAGGATGAATCCGTAGAGCAAGACGAGCGTCCCGCCGACGAGCAGGACTTCCGCGCTTCCTTCCATGTGAGCCCACCTCTCCGTTGGACGGGACTGTATCACAAAGTAGAAAACGTCATAGCTCGCTGGACTGTGCTACCCGCCGATGCGCTGGTGCTTCTTCGTGACCTCGACCTGCTCTTCCTGGCCGGTCTTCAGATGCGATTCGGCCGGGCGTTGTGTGCGCTGGAGTTCTGCCTGCGCGTCCCGTTCCTTCCGCCAGTCGTCGAGCGAGTCGTCTCGCCACTGCGGTGTCTCGGGCTTGCCGCCCTCTTTCTTCGACATACGCCACGCGGCGATGCCGCTGACCGCCATCGCGACAGGCATCCCGAGCGCAAAGAGAATCTCGCCACTGGCCACATGTGCAGTGTCGGGCTTCTTCGGCCGTTGCGAAAGAGGGCCCGGGAAGCCCGCGTTAAGGTCCGCCCGAACCGCGCGCCCCGCGCATCGACCACCACGTGGCGACGGAGGCGACCGCGAGCGCCAACGCGCACACCTGGAAGCCCGCCTGGTAGGCCGACTGGCTCGTGCCCATCGCGCCGACGAGGACCGGGCCGAGCGCCCGCGCCGCTGCCACGAACAGCGCCTGCAGGCCAATGATCCGTCCGAAGTACGGCCCGGCGAACTGCTCGGAGGTGACCAGCGCGCGAAGCGGGAAGACCGCTCCGAAGACCGCGCCATAGACCGCGATGTAGACCCACACCTGCCACCATTCGCTCGATGCGCTGGCGAGCCACGCGGCGACCCCGAGCAACGCCATGCAGACCGCCAGCAGAATGACCGTCGGCGCCCGGCCGGAGAGCATGGGCAGAAGCAGGCGCGCCGGCAGGCTGATCACGCCGGTAAGCGCGATGGCGTTCGCGACCGGCGCTTCGGCGAACCCGCGCGATTCGAGTTGGGCGATCATGTGGAATGAAAACCCGCTGATCGCCACGGTCGCAACGAAGACGGCGGCCGTGAACCACCAGAACCGGCGATCGGCGTGACGCAGACCGTCGCGGGCCTCGCGGGCGAAGCGGCGCGGCGTCAGCCGCTCAGCCTGGCCGTTCCGTTCGAACGGTTCGCGCAGGATTGCCGGGACGAACGTTCCCACCGCGAGGAGGATGAGGCCGAGGACGACGATTGCCTCGCGCCAGCCGAGTGTATCGACGAGCCAGCGGGTGAGCGGCGTGTAGATCGTGATCGAGAACCCGCTGAGGAGCGTGAGCACACCGTAGGCGCGCGGCCGATCGGCGGCTTCGAACCAGCGGTTCATCAGGACGTAGACCGGCTCGTAGAAGGTCGCTGCCATCGCGGATCCGCAGACCAGCGCCGATACGAGGATGAATTGCCAGCCTTCCTGGGTCGCTCCGAGCAGTGCCAGCCCACCGCAACCAACAACCGAGCCGGCCGCCATCAGTCTGCGCGTGCCCACGAGGTCGGCGATGGCGCCTGCGAAGATGCCAACCGCGCCGGACACCAGCAGCGCTGCCCCGAAGGCGAGCGAAACCACGTTCGCGCCAAACTCGCCTCCCGGGCCGGAATCGGTGACGAAGATGGAAAACGCGTAGCTGAGCGTGCCGTAGCTCGTGTTGATGAACATTGCAGCGGCGAAAACCTGGAGCCAGCGGCGCGAGCGGACGGCGTTCCAACTGTGCGAAAATGCGGCCGCGACGGTCATCGTGTGGGGTTCATGGGGAAATTGCCGTGGTTATGACCAAGCGCCATTAACCTTTCTCCGCGCGGCTCGTTATCTCTAGTACACAAGGCAGATCCATGCCTATGGTGGAAAGGAGGACGCCGGCCTCGCAGATTCCGCAACGGCCCAGGGGGCTGGTTTGGGCAATTCTACGGTAGGGGAGCTGGCGCCGGAATTCGACGAACAAGCGATCGTCGAAGCGGCGCAACGAGGGGATCAGCTGGCGCTCAGTGCGCTCTACGATCACTACTTCCCGCGCGTCTACCGCTACGTCTCAAGCCGGCTGGCTTCCGCCGAAGACGCAGAAGATGTGACCACGGAGATCTTCCTCCGGATCATCGAAAACCTGCGCTCCTTCACCTGGCGAGGGCTCCCCTTCGCGGCATGGGTCTTCCGCATCGCACGCAACGAAATCGTTTCGCATGTGCGCCGCCAGAAGGTCCGCTCCGCCACCGCCCAGCTTACGGAATCGATCCAGGACCCTTCGCCCGATCACGTAGACGAACTCGTGACTGCCTTCACCATCCAGGCCGTCCGGGAAGCAACGGCACTTCTGCCCGAAGCGCAACGCCAGGTGATCACCCTCCGTTTCAGCGCCGGCCTCTCCGTCGCCGAAAC